>NZ_JBHVZR010000002.1:46302-341513 GCF_042879835.1 Pseudarthrobacter sp. NPDC058329 | reverse complement strand
ACGGGAAGGGTACAAAGAAACAAGACTGCTTGCGTCCACTATGTGGTTCCCAACCAACAAACCCGAACCGGGTACCGTTGCCAGGGAACATAACTGAATAACAACACCACAACTGCACCCAAAAAAGTGCAGAAAAACATGTTGTAACCACAGATTTCCCACCCCCAAAAGGGGTGCGGAGCAAGGGTTACGGCGGTCATAGCGTGGGGGAAACGCCCGGTCCCATTCCGAACCCGGAAGCTAAGACCCACAGCGCCGATGGTACTGCACCCGGGAGGGTGTGGGAGAGTAGGTCACCGCCGGACAACCATTAGGTCGAGGCCCCAACCACAACGGTTGGGGCCTCCCGCATTTAAAACCCACCACCACCCAAACGCACCCTGCGGCAGCCCCGCCGTCATACCCCACCCACCAAGAGAGCACCCCAACGAATACCGCAGTGAGTGCGAGAGCATTCCCCGGAATAATGCAGGAGGTGAGAGAGCGTCGCAGGGTGGTGCGACAGGACAGCCTTTGGTGCGAAAGCGGCTCGAAAACCTCAAGAATCTGGTGATTAACCTCAAAAAGTCGCGGAAACACGCGGAATTTGCGGACCAGGACGGCCCAAGCTGGTAAGTTTTCGAACAGTGGCTTGTGCGCATGCCGCGTGCAGGCTCCAGAAATCATGACCGTCCAGGAGGACATCAATGGCTAAGAACCGTAGTGAACTTGTTTCAGAGGTAGCAGGCAAGGCCGGCACCAGCCAGGCAGCCGTCAACTCCGTCCTCGACGCACTGTTCGAGGTTTTCGAGACTTCCGTTGCCGCCGGTGAGAAGATCACCATCCCGGGCTGGCTCGCCGTCGAGCGCACCGACCGCGCAGCACGCACGGGCCGCAACCCGCAGACCGGCGAGACCATCCAGATCGCCGCTGGCCACAGCGTCAAGCTGACCGCCGGTTCCAAGCTGAAGGCTGCGGTCTCCAACAAGAAGTAAAGCTTCTTCCGCCCGGCATCAAGAACCGGCGTGGACAAGGGGCGGCAAACCATACGGTTGCCGCCCCTTTTGCTTTAAGCCGATTCGCGGCCCGGGCAAGGGTAGCGGACAATGGATAGGTGCCTTCCGCCGCAAAACCCCAATCCACAGCAACCCAGTCAGCCCCCGGCAAGGGAGCCGCCGGGCAGGGCGGCGGCGCCCTCCGCGTCTCCAGGGGATGGCAGCTGGCGGGCCTCGGAGCGCTCTTCCTCGGGCTCGTAGCGGCACTCATATTTTCCGGCGCTGCCGCTGCCCGTGAGGTCTCGGATCCGGGTGCGCTGGTCCGCTGGGGCCTGCCCGTCAGCAAGGCCATTCACAACGTTTCGGTGGCCACGGTCGTTGGCGGCCTTATCTTCGCTGTGGGCATCCTTCCCCGGAGCCTCGGACTCCGCAGCCGGGACCGGGCGGCAGTGGCGGAGGACGCAGAACATCCCGCCTTCACCCGCGCCCTGGCCATTGCAGCCGCTGCGGGCGCGGCCTGGACCCTGTCCGCCATTGCCGTCCTGGTCCTCACGTACGCGGACGTGGCAGGACAGGGAGTGTCCGGCGACGCCCAGTTCACCCAGGCCCTGGTCTTCTTCATGACCGACATTGAGACCGGCCGTGCGTGGCTGGCCGTCACCATCATCGCGGCAGTAGTGACCACCGCCCTCTTCGGTGTTCGCTCACTGGCCGGGCTGGCCGTAACCCTGGCCCTGGCATTCATCGGTCTGGTGCCGACAGCCCTGATCGGGCACTCCTCGAGCTCCTCGGACCACGAAGGCGCCATCAACTCCCTTGGCCTGCACCTGGTGGGCGTCAGTACCTGGGTAGGCGGCATCATCCTGCTGGCGCTGCTGTCCGGCATCCTGACAGGTTCCAAAGCCGGCGACACCGCGGACATCACCGAACCAACGCTTCGCCGGTTCTCCTCGCTGGCCGGTTTCGCCTTCGTGCTGGTTTTTGCATCCGGCATCATCAACGCCAGCATCCGGATCACCAGCTGGGCTGACCTCTTTGGCTCCCCCTACGGACAGCTGATCCTTGCCAAGTCCGCTGCGACGCTGGTCCTGGGCGGGATCGGCTTTATGCACCGGCAGTGGGTCATCCCGCAGCTGAACTGCAAGGGCTCCACCATGTCCTCGCGAAGGGTCCTCTGGCAGCTGGTCCTGGCTGAATTCCTGGTAATGGGGGCAACCTCCGGCGTGGCCGTGGCCCTGGGCCGTTCCGCCCCGCCCCAGTCCACCACGTATGCACCCGACGCCTCACCCGCTTTTATCCTCACCGGATACGAACTTCCCCCGGAGCTGACCCCCGCCCGTTGGCTCACCGAATGGCGGCTGGACTGGCTCTGGGTTGCCGTTGCACTGTTCGGGCTGGTCTCCTACTTCCTGGGCGTGGCAAAGATCCACCGCCGGGGCGACAAGTGGCAGTGGTTCCGGTCCGTGAACTGGGTCATCGGCCTGCTGGTGCTCACCTACATCACGTCCGGCCCGCCGTCGGTCTATGGCCGCGTTCTCTTCTCTGCGCACATGGTGGACCACATGGCGCTCACCATGGTGGCCCCAATCTTCCTGGTCCTCGGCGCGCCGGTGACTTTGGCCCTGCGCGCCCTGCCGCCCCGCGGAGACGGTTCACGCGGCCCGCGGGAGTGGTTGCTGGTGTTTGTACACTCCAGGTTCTCGCAGGTGGTGACGCATCCGCTCTTCGCGGCCGCCAACTTCGCCGGTTCCATTGTGCTGTTCTACTACTCGGACATGTTCGGCTTCGCCATGCGTGAGCACGTGGGCCACGAACTGATGATTGTGCATTTCCTGCTCACGGGATACATCTTCGTCCTGAGCATGATCGGCTCGGACCCGCTGCCGCGCCGGGCGCCGTACCCCATGCGGCTGCTGCTGCTCCTGGCCACCATGGGCTTCCATGCCTTCTTTGGCGTGGCGATCATGGGCGGAACCAACCTGCTGGCTGCTGACTACTTCGGCAACCTGGGCCGGGCCTGGGGACAGTCTGCGCTGCTGGACCAGCAGACCGGCGGCGCGGTGGCCTGGGGGATCGGTGAAGTGCCCACCCTGCTGGTGGCCATTGGCGTGGCGATCATGTGGTCCCGCTCCGACCAGCGGGAGACCAAACGCGTGGACCGGGCGGCGGACAGGAATAACGACGCCGATCTCACCGCTTACAACGATATGTTTGCCAAATTGGCTGAACGCGACGCCAGGCTGGCCGAACGAAACAAGCTGGAAGGACGCTGATGAGCGAAACCGTACGCACCCATGCCCGGGTCCGGGCCTCCGAACTGGTAGGCCGTAACTGGTTGAATACCGGCGGCAAAACGCTGGACCTCAATGCCCTGCGCGGCAAGATCGTGCTGCTGGACTTCTGGACCTTCTGCTGCATCAATTGCCTGCACGTCCTGGATGAACTGCGGCCGCTCGAGGAACAGTACTCTGACGTCCTGGTCACCGTGGGCGTCCACTCTCCGAAGTTCGAACACGAGGCTGACCCGGTGGCCCTCGCAGCCGCCGTGGAGCGCTATGAGATCCATCACCCCGTCCTGGACGATCCGGAGCTGGAGACCTGGAAGGCGTACACCGCGCGCGCCTGGCCCACCCTGGTGGTCATCGATCCTGAGGGCTACATCGTGGCGCACCTCTCCGGCGAAGGCCACGCGGACGGCCTCGCTGTCCTGGTCCCCGAGCTCATCGCCGAGCACGAAGCCAAGGGCACGCTGCACCGCGGCTCCGGCCCGTACGTGGCGCCTGAGCCCACTTCCGGCACGCTGCGCTTCCCCGGCAAGGCGCTCTTCCTGCCCGCCGGGCGCGGCTCAGCTGAGTCACGGGGAACGTCCGACGGCGGCACTGCGGCAGGTGCCGCACCGTCCGGTTCAGCTTCCAACGGCGCCGCCACGCATGGGTCCTGGCTGGTCACCGACACGGGCCACCACCGCCTTGTGGAACTGGACACCGACTTCCACACTGTCCTGGGCACCTACGGCTCCGGCACCAGGGGCCACGCCGACGGACCCGCCGCCGGTGACACAGCCGCCGCACGGTTCAACGAGCCCCAGGGCCTGGTCCTGCTGCCGGAAGACGTGGCAGCCAAGGCGGGCTACGACGTCGTAATTGCAGATTCCGTGAACCACCGGCTCCGCGGTCTCTCCCTGCAGGACGGCAAGGTGACCACCGTCGTGGGCAACGGTATCCAGCGCCTGCTCGAGACCGGCCCGGCCCGCGTTGATGAGGGCGCCGTCGGGTTTACCGGCCGCCTGAGCGAACACCCGCTCGAGGTCTCGCTGAGTTCGCCGTGGGATCTCGTCTGGTCCAGCAAGCTCCACGCCGTGGTGATCGCCATGGCCGGCACTCACCAGATCTTCAGCTTTGACCCGCTGACCGGAGCCGTTGCCATCGAGGCCGGCAATGGACTCGAAGGCCTGCTGGACGGCGCCGCCCACGAAGCCTGGTTCGCGCAGCCCTCCGGGCTGGCGGAAGACGCGGACGGAAACATCTGGGTGGCCGACTCCGAAACGTCGGCCCTCCGCAAGCTTGTTATTGACGACGACGGCACGGTCACCGTGGAGTCCGCAGTCGGCAAGGGCCTGTTCGACTTCGGCTTCCGGGACGGTGCCGCGCCCGAAGCCCGGCTTCAGCATCCGCTCGGCGTGACGGTGCTGCCGGACGGCTCTGTGGCCATCGCCGATACCTACAACGGTGCGGTACGCCGGTACGACCCCGCCGCGGGAACCGTCTCCACGCTGGCGCGCGGACTCCTCGAGCCCTCGGACGTGATTGTGGACCACACCCAGTCAGCCGGTTCCGGGCCGCTGCTGGTCGTGGTGGAGGCCAACCAGCACAAGCTCGTCTACGTGCCCATCCCCAAGGAAGCCCAGCAGGTGGACGAGGGCGCGTCGCAGACCCACCGGCCGAAGAGCCCCGTGGCTCCCGGCCCCCTGGAGCTCACGGTACGCTTCACCGCCCCCACCGGGCAGAAGCTGGATGACCGCTGGGGCGATCCCACCCAGCTGAAGATCTCCTCCACCCCGCCCGAGCTGCTGGTGTCCGGCGGCGGAACGTCGGTGGGGCTGCTCCGGACGCTTGAGCTGTCCTCCGACGTGCCTGAGGGCGTTCTGCACATCACCGCCCGCGCCGCTGCCTGCGACGGCCCGGAGACCGAGGACGGCGAAATCCCGGACCATGCGGCCTGCCACCTGTACCAGCAGGACTGGGGCATCCCGGTGCTGCTGCAGCCCGACGGCGATACTGAGCTGGTGCTGGACCTGCGCGGCATGGACTGACCCGCCGTCGTCGTACTGACCCAAAGGCTGCCGCCCGTGACATGTGCGTCACGGGCGGCAGCCTTTAAGCGCCCCGGGACTTGGCCAGCCCCGGATGGCGGGGCCTCCGGATGCGGGGAGCTCCAAACGCGTGCCCACCGTGACGTTGCTGGCCGCCTGGGCTGGGGTGTTGCATGTCCACATACAGCGGCACGCCCCTGCCGAACACCAACGGATGTCACCACTATGGCCCCATGGACGTCTCAAAAGCCCTGGAGCAGTGCGGTGGTGCTGCCCGGAGGCCCACGCTTGCCGGGTTGGGTGTTGACGATGCCGCACTTCGCCGGGCGGTGCGTGGCGGGGTCCTGCAGCCAAAGCGGGGCCTCTACGCGCTTCCGACGGCATCTCCGGAGTTGGTTGCGGTGCTGTGGAACCGCGAGCTGCTGACGTGCGTGAGCGCTGCCCGGAACCACAACCTCTGGTTCTTGCCGTCGTCCGGGCTCCGCCACGTGTACCACCGGAGACAAGCGGCCGTCGGGGATGGGGCCGTGCACCATGCCGGACTGCTGCTGCCGGCTTCCTCATTACACCCGGTGGCATCCCTGGCTGATGTGCTGATTCATGCTCTGCGGTGCCTTTCGTTCCCTGAAGCACTTGTCATGGTGGAGTGCGCCGTGGCGAGGGGTGACATGACTGTTGAATTCCTCCGCCAGCGGCTGCCGGGGCGCCGGAACGGGAAGGCACGGGCCGTCCTGCACTGGGTGGACCGTGGCGCCGACTCCCTCCTCGCGACCCTGGCGCGGACCTACTTCCGCCAGGCAGGTATCAGCGTCCAGCCGCAGGCCTACCTGGAGCGGGTGGGATATGTCGACCTGCTGCTGGACGGGTGGCTGGTGGTCGAACTTGATGGGAGGCACCATGCGGAATGGAAACAGGTCAAGAAGGACCACCGGCGGAACAACGAGTCCGTGGTCCAGGGATACACGGCGTTGCGGTACTACTACTCGGACGTGGTGCACCGCCCCGAGGCCATGGTCGCCCAGGTTTTGGCAGTGCTCGGACGGCGGCGGTAGCTGGTTCGGCGTCACGAGAAGCACCGTTTTAGCGCCTGCGGAACAGGGATCCGCGGGATTTCGGGGTTTGACGTGGACCGTGAGCCTAAAGACGTGCCCTGAGTGACGCCGGCAGGCTAAGCGGCAGCCCGCGTCTGGCCTGGCCGAGCCTAGAAGCTCAGCAGCGGTGTGACTTTGATGGTGTCCCCGGCGACGTCCAGGCGGGTGGTGAAGCTGAAGTCCACTTCCTCGTCCAGCGGATACCAGGCACCGGTGAACAGGTTCTGCTGGAGGGCCTCCACCTTCGCCTTGCCGTCCAGCGGCGCTACCACCCAGCGCCCGTCGAAGGGCTCGATGGCCACGTTGGGATACTCGGTGACGGACCACTTGATGGTGCCGTCCTGGACCCGGTTGTTGCTGGCGTAGTAGAAGGGGCAGTCCGGCTGGAGCTTCTGCTCCTTGACAGCCTGGGCAGCGCACCCGTCCAGGAACTCCCTGACCTTCGCCGTCACGTCCGTCTTCAGGTTATCCGTGGCTTGGGTCAGCAGGTTCAGCGGGGCCACCGGGGCGTCGCGGGCGGTGACGGTGGCACGGGTGGCGGGGGCAGAAAAGTACTCGCCGTTCACCGTGGCCTCGTATTCGCCCGGGTAGAAGACGGCGAAGGAATTCCGGCCGTTCGGCATGTTGACGTCCACTCCGTTGACCGTGGCCTCGCTGGAGTTGACCACCGTGACATCAACGGTAGGCAACCGGGACGGGACAAACGCCCACGTGTTGAAGAAGATCCACTCGGCTCCGGTTTTCTGCAGCGCAAACTCGGTGCGCAGCCGGCTGCCGTCGATGGAGTATTCCATGGGCACCATCACCTGGCCGCCCGGACGTTCCTCGGCCTCGCCGATGTTCACATTGCTAAAGCGGGAAGCGGCGGTCTGCAGCGCGGTGCCGTCGAGCATTGCGGCGTTGCTGGGCGGCACGGTGGCCCGCAGGAGCCCCAGCGCCTTGCCGCCCTCGCCGCTCTGCAGGGCCGCCACATACTCGCGGACGGGCTGCTGCGGGCTGGCCAATGTATTGTTCACGAGGTTGATGGCAACGATGGCGCCGGCCACAGCAAGCATGAGGCCCAGCAGCCATCCGGCCGCTATCCTCACCAACGCTTGACTCATCTGCACGTTCCATACGTTACCTGCCATGCGCCCGACGGCGGCAGTTGAGTCAGCGCACTGCGGCGGCTTCCCTTAGCGGCGGCGCCGTGACGACGTGCCGAACACTCCGCGGAGCAGCTCCCGTCCCAGCTGGGTTCCAATGGACCGGGCCATGCTCTTCAGCCCGCCGCCCAGGGCTCCACCCAGGACGCCGCCGAGGTCGCCCACCATGCCGCCCCCCGGTTCCTGGCGGGTAGTCCGGGGTGCTTCCGCGCGGGCACGGTCCGGACTGTTCCTGGTGGGCGCGGTCCGGCTGCTGGGCCGCCCAAGGATCTCCTCTTCGATCCGCCGCGCCTCGGCATCGACGTCGAAACCGCCGGCTGTCCGGCCGTCCGGACTGCCGGCGGGAACACCGCTGCCGGAAGCACCAGCACCGGGAACAGGCGGCTGGCCGGGCGCAGCGGGGCCGGTGGGAGCCGCCGCTTTGCCCGTGAGCTTCTCGTATGCCGAGGGGTTGTCCACGGCGGTCCCGTACTTGCCCAGCAGAGCCGACCCCGCCACGGTGCTTCGGACCAGGGCCTCGTCACTGGGTCCCATCACGGATTCAGGGGCGCGCAACCGGGTGAGGGCCACCGGCGTAGGTGCGCCCTTCTCGTTCATCACGGTGATCACGGCCTCGCCGATTCCGGCGGAAGTCAGTGTCTCCTCCAGGTCGTAGTCGCTCATCGGGAACGTGGATACCGTGGCTTTGAGCGCTTTCGCGTCTTCCGGAGTGAACGCCCGCAAAGCATGCTGTACGCGGTTGGCGAGCTGGCCGAGGACATCAGCCGGCACGTCCTTGGGGGTCTGGGTCACGAAGAAGATTCCCACACCCTTGGAACGGATGAGCCGGATGGTGGTGGTGATGGCCTCGAGGAACGCTTTTGACGCGTCGTTGAAAAGGAGGTGGGCCTCGTCGAGGAAAAACACCAGCTTGGGTTTGTCCAGGTCGCCGGCCTCGGGCAGGTCCTCAAAGAGATCGGCCAGCAGCCACATCAGGAACGTGGAGAACAGCATCGGCTTGGTCTGCAGGGTGGGCAGTTCCAGGCAGGTGACCACTCCGCGTCCGTCCGGAGCGGTCCGCAGCAGCTCGGCGGTATCAAACTCCGGTTCGCCGAAGAACTTCTCCAATCCCTGGGCCTCGAGGCTCACCAGCTCGCGCAGGATCACTCCCGCCGTCGCCTTGGACAGTCCACCCAGCTCCTCCAGCTGGTCCTTGCCCTCAGGCGAGGTCAGGAATTGGATGACCGCCCGGAGGTCCTTCAGGTCGATCAGCTCCAGGCCGTTTTTGTCAGCAAAGTAAAACACGAGCTGCAGGCTGGATTCCTGGGTGTCGTTCAACTCCATGATCCGCGAGAGCAGGATGGGGCCGAAGGACGTCACGGTGGCCCTGACCGGGACACCGTTGCCATCCCCGCCCAGTGCCAGGAACTCGACCGGGAACGTCTTGCCCTGCCAGGACTGGCCGATGCCTTCGGTGCGTGCCGCGAGCTTTTCGCTGCCGGCGGCCGCGGTGGCCAGGCCCGAGAGGTCGCCCTTGATGTCAGCCAGGAAGACCGGAACACCCGCGGTGGACAGCTGTTCGGCCATCATGTGCAGCGTGACGGTTTTGCCGGTGCCGGTGGCGCCTGCCACCAGCCCGTGCCGGTTCATCATGGCCAGCGGCAGGCGGACCTGCGCCTCCTTATGGAGTTCGCCGTCCACAATGGCGGCGCCCAGCTCGATGGCGGGCCCCTCCAGCGTGTACCCCTTCTGGATGGTGGCTAGCTTCTCTGCTGTGGTTTTGTTGGCCATGCCGCTAGCATAGCGGCGGCCATGCCCTGCTGGCGGGGGTAGGAAACGTCAGTTCGGCGGAACCTCTGAAAGCTCTTTGGTGAACGCCAGGAACTTCAACGTCTCCGGGTCCGCGTCCAGGTCGAATTGAGGCTGGTAGCCGGTAGTGAGGTAGAGGTGCTTTGCTTCGGGCTGGCGGGGACCGGTGGTGAGGTAAAGCCTGGTGTACCCGCGGCGCGCAGCCAGGGTTTCCAGCTCGGTCATCACCAGCCTTGCCAGGCCCCGGCGGCGGTGGGCGGAGTGCGTCCAGATCCGTTTGAGCTCCGCGGTGCCGGAGTCATAGCGGCGGAAGGCTCCGCCGGCGATCGACTCGCCGTTCTCCTGCACCACCAGGAGTGCTCCGCCGGGCCCCTCGAATTCTTCTGCCGGGTAGCGGTTGAGTTCCTCCGCTGCCGCCTTCCGGCCGAAGAGGTCGCCATAGCGGGTGTCATATTCGACGGCGAGTTCGTCCAGGAGCGGCCTGACCCGCGGATCGTGCATGGGCAGGATGAGGACCGTCAGCGCGCCGGGGTCGAGCGGCTGGCGCGCAGCAGCGGTGGGCTGGCGCTCAATTCCGACGGGTTGGCGCGCGAGGTTCGGTTCTGCAGTCACGGTTCAGTTCTTTCCGACGGCGGCGGGTGCTGTGGACAGGGTGGCGGACTCCCGGACGGCGAGGCCATGGGCTGCGGTGAGGATGGTCCGGGCAAGGGCATCATTTTCGCGGAACGGCGCGGCGTTGGTGTCGGGCCGTGCGAAGGCTCCTGCGCCCCAGCCAGAGGTGCCGGGGCCGATGCCAAAGAGCGTGGGCTGCGGCGTTCCCTCGGCGCCCACCAGTTCATGCCGGCTGGAAATCAGCAGCTTGCCCGTGGAATGGATGCCGTCGGCGGTCAGCAGTTGCTGCTCCGCGCCCAGGCCCGTCCGGTGCAGGGATTCGAGTACCGGGTTCAGCGACCGGGCCACGGTGGGGGAGGGCAGTCGTGCTTCGATCAGGGCCGCCGCTGCCACCGACATGTCAGACCGCGGGGAGCTTGCACGGAACAGTCCGGTGGACTCGTCCGCGGCCACCTCAACATCCGGGCCGAGGAACTGCAGCAGACCGGCGCGGTGCAGGGCAAGCATCTGGCGGAGGCGGTGGGGCGGCGGCCCGGAGTCCACGAAGCTGAAGAACCCGTGCCACCAGCCGTGCACCACCTGCTGGGACCTGGCGTTGAGGCGCTCCGGCGGAACCAACCGCCCCACTTCCATGTACACGTGGAGCAGGGCAAGGAAAAGGGCAAGGGTTTCGGGGTGGTCGGGGCTGTCCCGCAGGGCGAGATCGTGCTCGATGTAATCCACCACCGCATCCTGCACGTCCTGATGCCCTGCAAAGCGGCGGCCGGTGAACGGCCGGTCCAGCCGTTCCAGGTCAAGGTGCAGGGCGGCATCCGGTACCGCGGCAGCCACGAGTTCCTCGCGGGCGGGGCTGTACCAGTGGAGGTCCGAGTAGCGGGCGGCGAACTCGTCCCAGCCCATGGCGGCCAGGGCGGGGCTGCCGGTCAGAAGCTCCCGGTAATAGCCGTACCCGGCCTCCTTCGCGATCAGCGGCCACAGGTCCCGGCGGAAATCGAGCTCTCCGCTCCGCTCGAGCAGGGCGTCCACCGCTGCGGCAGTCAGGAAACGCAACGGACCCGGCGCCTCGCCCCGGAGCGCTGCGGAAATCTTGGAGTGGTACGGCACTCCCCGGCGCGAACCTGCCCACAGCCTCGGCTCCCTTCCCGAGGCAAGGTACTTCAGGCCGCCGTCGGGAAGTTCAACGAAGCGTCCGCCGCGTCCTTCCATCAGGATGACGAGGAGGTCAACGAAGGCCAAGCCCATCCCGGAAACAATCACGTCCTGCCCCGGGGCGATGGGTGAGTAGTCGACGTCGGTGGTGTAGCTAGGTGCCGCGTGGTAGCCGCCGTGCCGCTCGGCGAAGCCGGCCCAGGCAGCAGAGGTGGCATCAGGACGGGCATCGGTGTGGCCCAGCGCGGTCACCACGACGTCGGCCTGCAGGGTCCGGCCGTTGGCCAGCTCCACGAGGTGCTTGCCGGCGCCTTCGGTGGAATCGGCGGGGGAAGGCTCCTCGATTGCCCGGCTGACAGCCACGGCCGTGGTCCGGTGAACGGTGACGCTGCGGTCGAGGGACCTGGCTGCGCGGCGGAAGAACCACTCCAGGTACTGGCTCTGCAGCTGGCGGGTGGGGAACGTGGCGCCGGTGAGGGAGCGCAGCTGCTCCCGCAACGGGCGGGGGAAGTCCGGCACATCGGTGATGGAGCCGTCGACCACGGCCGCGGCCCATTCAGCCAGGCTCGGACCACGGCTGGCCGGACCCTCGCAGGCCACCGAGGCATCGGTGAACATGGTGATGTCCGCCGCGGTGGAGTTCAGCAGCAGTCCGGGATCCTGGTCGTAGCGCCAGATGCGGCCGGACCCCGGGATGTGCGGCTCGATGACGTGGATATTCAGCTGCCCGCCGAAGAGCTCCGGACGGTTGGCGGCCATCCGCTCCAGGACTCCGGCCGTGCGCGGCCCGCCGCCGACGAAGACGACGGCCGGGATGTGCGTTGGCATGGGTACTCCTGGTGGCGGCGGTTAGGGGCGGCTGGAGTGCCCATGCTAGGCAGCGATTCCGACGGCGGTCGAGCGGCCGGTCACGCTCGTTAACTCCGCGTCACATCCCGTCAAAGGACGCAAAAAACCGACTCATGACGCTGTGCGAACTCCGGTGAAGTTATGCAACTTGCTGCCTTGCTGGGCCCTTCCGGCCGGTCCTAGATTTGCAGCCAGTAACCGGGGCAATCAGCTCCGGCCCAACCAGTGAAACGAGGTGGCGCATGAGTTCAGCAGCAACTACGGCGGCGCAGTCAACAAAGTCAGCACAGCCGGCTGCCGGGCCGGCGCCGGACGCCACTGAGGCAGCTGCTTCCGGTGCGGGCGGCGCCCCGCCGGAAGACGGGACGCCGCGGGTGGCTACCGACTACTCCGCGTACCGTGTGGTGGCCGCAAAGCATCCCTGGCGCTGGGTGGGCACCGCAGTGGTGGCCCTTGGCGTTCTTGGCGTCGCCTTATCCCTGGCCACCAACCCCCGGTGGGAGTGGGGCGTTGTGGCGCAGTGGTTCACTGCCCAGTCGGTCATCAACGGGCTGATCGAGACCCTGAAGCTGACCGCCATCTCCGGCATCCTCGGTTTTGTGCTGGGCTTTATCCTGGCGCTGATGCGGCTGTCCGCCTCCCCGCTGCTGGTCTCGGTGTCCTGGACGTTCTCCTGGATTTTCCGGTCCACACCGCTCCTGGTCCAGATGCTGCTTTGGTACAACCTGGGTTACCTGTACGAAAAGATCAGCCTCGGCATCCCGTTCACCGACGTCCGGTTCTTCGAGGTGCAGACCACCACGCTGATCAGCCAGTTCGCGGCAGCGGTGCTGGGCCTGACCCTGAACCAGGCAGCGTATTCCGCCGAAATCATCCGCGGCGGCATCCTCTCGGTGGACCAGGGCCAGCTTGAGGCCGCGACCGCGCTGGGCATCCCGGCGTGGCGGAGGTCCACCCGCATCGTCCTGCCACAGGCCATGCGGGCCATCCTGCCCACCGCCTTCAACGAGATCATCGGCCTGGTCAAGGGCACGTCCATTGTGTACGTCCTGGCGTACTCCGAGCTCTTCTACACCGTGCAGGTCATCTACAACCGCACCCAGCAGGTCCTCCCGCTGCTCCTCGTGGCCACCCTCTGGTACGTGGTGATCACCTCGGTGCTCAGCGTCTTCCAGTACTACATCGAACGGCACTACTCCAAGGGTGCGGTGCGCAGCCTGCCGCTGACGCCCCTGCAGAAGGCCCGCAAATTCTTCGCCACCCACGCCGTGGCCAACAACCGGGCAAGGAGCCTCTGATGACCACCGCTGCAACTGCCGCCACTGCTCCCGCCGGCCCTGCCCCGGCAACAGGTGCCCAGGAATCTGCCGAAGCTCCGACGCAGGAGCGCGCAGCCACCCGGGGGCTGGTGGAAATCACCAAAGTCCGTAAATCCTTCGGTGCCACCGAGGTCCTCAAGGGCGTCAGCCTGACGGTGGAGCCGGGCGGCGTCGCCGTCATCGTGGGACCGTCCGGTTCGGGCAAGTCCACGCTGCTGCGCACCATCAACCACCTTGAGAAGGTGGATGGCGGCTTCATTGCCATTGACGGCAAGCTGGTGGGCTACGAGGTCCGTGGCGAACGGCTGCATGAGCTGCGCGAGAAGGACATCCTGAAACAGCGCACCGAAATCGGCATGGTGTTCCAGAACTTCAACCTGTTCCCGCACCTCACCGCACTCGAAAACGTGGCCGAAGCGCCAGTCGTCGCCCAGGGCCGGTCCAAGGAAGAGGCGCGGCGCCGCGGCCTGGAGCTGCTGGACCGCGTAGGCCTCAAGGACCGTGCCGGCGCCTACCCCCGCCAGCTCTCCGGCGGCCAGCAGCAGCGCGTGGCGATCGCCCGCGCCCTGGCCCTCGATCCCAAGATCCTGCTGTTCGATGAGCCCACCTCGGCCCTGGACCCTGAGCTGGTCAACGAAGTGCTGGACGTCATCCGCGAACTCGCGAAATCCGGTACCACGCTCATCATCGTCACCCACGAAATGGGGTTCGCCCGCGACGTGGCGGACACCGTGGTCTTTATGGACGAGGGGCAGATCGTGGAACGAGGCACCCCGGAACAGATTTTCACCAACCCGCAGGAACCGCGCACCCGGAGCTTTTTCTCCAAGGTGCTCGAACCGGCTTTCAACATCTAAAGGATTCCCCCATGGCACTTTCCTCACGCCTTCCCCGCCGCTCCCGCAGCGTGGGCACCCTGGCCGCCCTGCCCGCCGTCGTACTTCTTGGAACTGCTGCGCTGGCCGGGTGCGCTGATCCCGGTGCAACCGCAGGCGGCCCGGCCAGCGGCGGAGCCGGGACGACGGCGGCCCGCAACGGCGTGGTGTACAACACCGACCCGGACCAGCAGCGAATCCGTGCAGAGAAGGACGCAGCGCTCGCCGCCAAGGTTCCCGAACTGATTGGCAAGGACGGCAAGCTGACCATCGCCACCACCGCCGGGTCCATCCCGCTGACCTTTCACGCAACGGATGACAAGACGCCCATCGGCTCGGAACTGGACATCGCCCAGCTCGTCGCGGACAAACTGGGCCTTGAGCTGGACGTCCAGGTGACGTCCTGGGAGAACTGGCCGCTGAAGACCCAGTCCGGCGACTTCGAGGCCGTCTTCTCCAACGTCGGCGTCAACAAGGACAGGGTGAAGCTGTTCGACTTCGCCAGCTACCGCGCGGCCTTTATGGGCTTCGAAGCCAAGAAGGACGCCACCTATGACATCAAGGGCGCGGACGACATCTCCGGCCTGAAGGTGTCCGTGGGGTCCGGAACCAACCAGGAAAAGATCCTGCTGGCATGGAACAAGGAGCTTGAGGACAAGGGCAAGGCACCTGCCACCCTGCAGTACTACTCCTCGGATGCCGACACCATCCTTGCGCTGTCCTCCGGACGCACCGACCTCAACATCGCCCCCTACCCCTCCACCGTCTACCGGGAAAACACCCGTGAGGACCTCAAAGTGGTGGGCAAGGTCAACGCCGGCTGGCCCTCCGAAACGCTGGTGGCAGCCACCACGCTCAAGGGCAACGGCCTGGCCCCGGTGATCACCGAGGCCCTGAACTCTGCCCTCGAGGACGGATCGTATGCAGCGGTCCTCGAACGCTGGGGCCTGTCCGAGGAAGCGCTGCCCGAGTCCAAGACAATCAACGAGGAGAACTTTAATGTCGTTGCACACTGACACCGCCTTCGAAGCGGTCGACGCCGACTGGCAGGAGTGGCACGCCGCCCACGAACGCCTCCGGGCACACACCCATGGCTTCCTCGCCGTCACCCACCTGCACTGGCTGGGCTCCGAGCCCGCAGCCCTGGAGGGAACGCCCGGAACGTGGAGCGCCGCCAATGATGTCGTCACCGTAGTCCTGGAGCCGGGCGAGGTCCTGGAACTGGAACAGCAGCCCCTCCCCGCCGGGGAAACGGTGATCGGCCCCATCGCCGAGCGCGGCGGCCTGAACCTCACGTCCGGGGACACCGTCATCGAGGTGGCCAAGCGCGGCGGCGAGTACATCGTGCGTCCGCGGAACCCGGACAACGCACTCCTGCGGGAGTACCAGGGCACCCCCGCGTACTCGCCGGATGCCGCGTACGCTGTCCGCGGAACCTATGTGCCGTTCGAGTCGCCCCGCCCCACCACGGTGGGTGCCGCAGTCGAAGGCATCCAGCACGTTTACGAGGCGCCCGGAGAAATCCGCTTCAAGCTGGCGGGCCAGGAGCTGGCCCTGACGGCATTCAACGGCCACGCGCCCGGATCGCTGTCGGTGCTGTTCACTGACCAGACCTCCGGCAGGACCACCTACGCGGCCAACCGATCCCTGTCTGTGGTCCCGGCCGCGGACGGTTCCGTGGAGCTGGATTTCAACCGGGCCGTCAACCTGCCCTGCGCCTACACCGACCTGGCCACGTGCCCGCTGCCGCCGGCCGAAAACCGGCTCCCGGTGGCCATCGAAGCCGGCGAGAAGATCCCCTACGAACGTCAGGACCAGCAGTGAGCACAACAGAACCAGCCCCCCCTGAAAAAACCGCGCAGGATTCCTCGCCATCGAACTCGACGGCGCCGGGTGGAACGGCGGAGACTTCGCCGGGCTTACCGAAGCCGTCCTCGCCGCCGAGTCTGCAGGTTTCCACGCGGCCACGTTCACCGACTCGCCGGTTCCCGGCCGGGCCAACGCCCTGCAGCGCGCCGCCTACGCAGGACCGGTAACGCGGACCATTGCCCTGGTTCCCGAGGTGGACACGGTGTACACCGAGCCGTTCCACGTCTCAACGCAGCTCGCGAGCCTCGACTACGTTTCCGGCGGCCGTGCCGGGTGGATCGCCACGGCAGCGGAATCGACGGAGGCCGCGGCCGCCGTCGGACGCCGGAACGTCAGCGGCGCAGCCCTGGCGCAGGAAGCCGCCGCCTCCGTTGAGGTTTCCCGCCGGCTGTGGGACTCCTGGGAGGACGACGCCGTGATCCGCGACGTCCCCACGGGCCGCTACATCGACGTGGACAAGCTGCACTACGCCGACTTCGAAACTCCTGCGGATTTCGCCGGGCCCGGCTACTCGGTCAAGGGACCGTCCATCATCCCCAGGCCGCTGCAGGGGCAACTGCCGGTGATTGCCGCCGCGTCACTGGTAGGTGAGGGGCAGGTTGCCGCGGACGCCGTTGATGCCGTGCTCGTCACCGCACCGACGCCCGAACTGCTCGCCGACGAAATCAGGGACGTCCGAAGCCGTTTGGGGGCAACGGTGGCAGTCATCGCCGAACTCGACGTCGTCCTGGACTCCCGCGGGCAGGCCGCCGCTGGGCGGGTGGCGGGCACCGAAGGCGGCCGGGCGCTGTACGCAGGCCCTGCGGCGGGCCTGACGGACCTCCTCGGGTCGCTGCTGTTGGAGGCCGACGGCGTCCGCCTCCACCCGGCGTCGCTCGCCGTGGAACTGGACGAACTTTCCCGGCTGGTCCTGCCGGAACTGAGGCGCCGGGGTGCACTCCGTGCAGCAGTGCAGGATGGCACCTTCCGCGACCTCCTTGGGCTGGATCGCCCGGACAGCCGCTATGCAGACTCATCCACGGCCGCTGCAGCCGGAAACTAAGGGGAGACCATGTCACAGCACAGCAGTGCTAAATCCGAAACCTTCACGCCCTCGGGCAAGCTGCAGTTCGGCATCTTCTTCCAGGGGGTCAACTCCGGCACCATCTGGAAGGCTGCCGAGTCGGGCTCGCAGACGGACTTCGAATCGTTCCGCCGCATTGTCCAGACAGCCGAGCGCGGACTGTTCGCTGCGTTCTTCCTGGGTGAGGGCCTTCGCCTCCGGGAGCACCTCGGCCGGCCGCATGCGCTGGACGTGGTGGGCAGGCCGGACGCGCAGACCATGCTCGCCGCCCTTGCCTCGGTGACCAAGAACATTGGCCTGGTGGCCACCCAGAACACCACGTACAACGATCCCGCGGACCTGGCACACCGGCTCTCGTCCCTTGACCTGATCTCCGGGGGCCGCGCAGCCTGGAACATCGTGACCACGGACAACGCCTGGACCGGTGCGAACTTCCGCCGCGGCGGATACCTGGACCACGCAGACCGCTACAAGCACGCAGAAGCATTCGTGCAGACGGCCAAGCGCATCTGGGATTCCTGGGAAACCGCCCACGGGCCCGTACGCCGGGTGCTGCATGAAGGACAGCACTACACCGTGGATGTCACGCCGAGGCTGCCCCGGAGCGCGCAGTACCGTCCCGTACTCTTCCAGGCCGGCGACTCTCCGGAAGGCCGTGACTTTGCCGCCCGCCAGGCGGACGTCATTTTCTCGGCGCACCCGAAGTTCGAAGCCGCCGTCGAATTCCGCAAGGACCTCGTGGCCCGCTCACTGAACGCGGGCCGCGGCGCCAACGCCGTGCAGATCATGCCGGCCAGCGAATTCATCCTGGCGCCCACCGCAGAAGAAGCTGCCGCGAAGAAGGAATGGGTGCGCAGCCTGCAGATCGGTCCGCAGCAGGCAGTGGCCTACCTGGAGCAGTTCTGGGGCCGTGAGCTGTCCGAGTACGATCCGGACGGGCCGCTTCCGGAAATCGATCCAGCCGTGGAGGAAACCTCGGAAACCCGCGGCAGCGGCTTCCACGGCGCCAAGGCCCGCCAGCTGGCGGACCAGTGGCGGGCTGAAGCCAAGGACAAGGGACTTTCCATCCGCCAGTTCGTCACTTCCAAGACGGCCCGCATCGACGCCACCTTCACCGGTTCCTACACAGCTGTGGCGGACCAGCTGGCCGAGTATGCACGGGTTGGCGCGGTGGACGGGTTCAACATCTCGCCGTGGCTGATTCCTACAGGCCTGGATGACATCGTGAACCACCTGGTGCCGGAGCTGCAGGAACGCGGCGTCTACCCCACGGGGTACGCAGGCAGCACGCTGCGCGAAAACCTTGGGCTGGAAACTCCGGTGCGTTCTGCGGACGAAGCTGCTGAGGCGGTCCGCGCGTCATGAACGCGGACCGCTTCAGCGGGTGGCTGCGGCGCTGGTTCCTGACTACGCGCCACAGCTTCGCCGGGATGTTCGACGGCGGCAGGGCCACTGCCGCCGTCGGCCCGTCCTTAGGTTCTGTGCAGCTCCAGCTGACGGTGTGGGAGCAGCGGCTCTAGGGTACTTCGGCGTCCGTCGCATGGGTTTGAGCCGGAGACCATCCCAGGGCTGGACCTAAGGTGCCGGCGATGTCGGTAAGGATCTGGACGTAATCCTCGTGGTCGAAGCTGAAGGGCAAGGCGAAGGCCACCTCATCGACTTCCCGGAATCCTGCGTGTGCGTACAGCTGCTCAGCGAGTTCATCGCTGGTGCCAATGAGGTCCGGGGCGAACAGCATGCCCTTTGGCCCCTGCGGCGCGCGTGTCCGGGGACTCCGTGCATCCACGTACCGCTGGTACTTTTCCCGTTGATCCGGAGACGCCGAATCGGTGGGGATCACCACCAAACCCTGTGACACCCGGGCCGGAGCATGCGCTGTAGCCGCCGTGGCAGCTGCCTCGCGGAAGGCGCGGATCTGCGATTGCTGGATGCGGGCGAAATCCGGTTCCTGGTCTGCTTCGGGAAAGACCACACTGCTGGAGAGCAGGTTGAAACCGTTGGCTCCGGCCCAGACGGCCGACTTCCTGCTGCCGGCACCGTACCAAAGGCGGTCCCGCAGGCCGGGGGAGTGCGGCTCGACGCGGCTGGAGAACTCCTCCACCACACCCTGCCGGCCGGAAAAGTCCCGCACCGGTTCCCCTGCGACCAGGCGTGCAAGCCGTTCCACCCGTGCGTAGCTGAAGTCCTCCAGCTCCGGGGAATCCGGGTACAGCTCATGTTTCACCGTGTCGTAGTGCATCGGTTCCCCTACGCTCAGCCCCGGATTGATGCGTCCTCCGGCGAGCAGGTCCACGGTGGCCAGGTCCTCGGCCAGCCGCAATGGGTTTTCCCAGCCCAGCGGGGTCACCGCGGTTCCCAGCTCAATGCGGGAGGTGCGCTGGCTGGCGGCGGCCATCACCGCGATGGGGGAGGAAATCCCGAACTGCAGATGGCGGTGGCGCAGCCAGGCGCTGTCGAATCCGAGGCGCTCGCCCAGTTCGATGATCTGCAAAGTGGACTGGTGGCCCGGTGCCGGATCTGCCGGATCGAACAGGCCAATGGTGAGGAATCCAAGCTTGCGCAAGGGATGCGTGGGGTGGGGCATGGGGCTCCTTCAGGATCGGGGCGCGCGGCTCCTTCCCAGAATATGCGCACGGATCCGGCGGTTCTTCTGACAAGGGCGGACAAAGGCGGGCGGAACTGGAACGTGAAGAATCCCCGCCTCGCTGGAGCAAGGCGGGGATTCCTTCGTCGGCAGGGCCCCTCACGTCTTGGGCAGGCCTGCCGGGTTCAGTTCTGACTTCTCGATGGCCTCGGAAGTCAGGCCCCAGCGGTCCAGGATCTTGGTGTAGGTGCCGTTCTCGATCAGCTCGTTCAGCGCGGCCTGGGCAGCGACGGCAAGGCCGTTGCCCTTCTTGGTGGTGAAGGCGATCTCAGCGGTCAGCGGCCAGCCGCCGTTGAGCGTGCCCACCTGCTTGCTCTTGCCGTCCAGGGCTGCCTTGTAGGCGGCCCCGGCGTTGGGTCCGAAGGTGAGGTCGGCGCGGCCCGACTGAAGGGCCAGGGTGGAGGCGGAATCGTCGTCGTAATACTGGAACTCAACCGGCTTCAGGCCGTTCTTTTTGTTCTCTTCGTCCCAGCGGACCAGGATGGCTTCCTGGTTGGTGCCGGAGCCCACGATGATGCGTTTGCCGGCAACATCCTTGGCCTCCTTGATCTCCCCGAGGTCCGAATCGCTCTTTGCGTAGAAGCCCAGCAGATCGTTCCGGTAGGTGGCGAAATCGAACTTTTCCTTGCGCGCCTCGGTGACTGTGACGTTGGAGAGAACGGCCTCGTACTTGGATGACTCGATGCCCAGCGGCCAGTCGGCCCAGGCCACCGGAAGTACCTCAACTTCCAGGCCCAGGGTCTCGCCCACGGCATAGGCGATGTCCACTTCGCTGCCAATCACGGTTTTGTTGTCAGTGGCGAACAGGCTGAGCGGGGCGGTGCCGCCGGTGGACACCACGGTCAGCTTGCCGTCGGCCTTGATGGCTTCCGGGACCAGCGCGGCGGCCGCGGTGTCCACGGAAACCTCGAAGCGGTCCTGCTCGGGCGCCAGGTTGAAGGACTTGCCGGCCGCGGTGGTGGATGCTCCCGACGTCGGTGCTGACGCCGCCGTCGCGCCAGGGTCTGCGCAGGCAGCCAGTCCCAGCAGCGCGGTGATGGCGAAGGCTGCGGCGGCAGCCGGTTTTGCCTTGATGGTGGGCATTTTTCCTCCTTGGAGGGGGTAGCGGATGCAACGGAATTTGCTCGTTGCAGCAACTATCCGGCAGCCCATGCGGGGGAATCAAAGGCCTGCGCAACCCGGAGATACAGGAGGTAACGGCGGTTAACCCTGCGACCGCGGCGGTCACATTCGGGGCTGCTGTGTCCGTCGGGATGCTGCGTATTCCGGTGCAAGCCGAAATAGAACGGGCACCGCAGTGGTTATGCACTGAGTGCCCGCCGCGACCCGGCCGGCAAACCCTACGTAACGTTTTGAAAGGTCGGCTCCCACCGTGGCTCTTCCCCTCTCCATCCTTGACCTGGCAACCATCGGCAAGGGCCAGACGGCGGCAGAGAGTTTCGCGGGCAGCGTGGCTATGGCGCAGGGCGCCGAAAGGCTGGGTTACCGGCGCGTCTGGTACGCCGAGCACCACAACATGTCCGCCATTGCTTCCTCCGCCACGAGCGTCCTGATCGCCCACGTTGCCGCGCACACGGAAAGCATCCGCCTGGGTGCGGGCGGGGTGATGCTGCCGAACCACTCGCCGCTGACCATCGCAGAGCAGTTTGGCACCCTGGAAACCCTGCACCCGGGCCGGATCGACCTTGGCCTGGGCCGTGCGCCCGGCAGCGACCAAAACAGCATGCGGGCCCTCCGGCGGGACCCCATGTCTGCCGACAGCTTCCCGCAGGATGTCCTGGAACTTCACGGCTACCTCACCGGCCCCACCCGGATCCAGGGCGTCGAAGCCACCCCGGGCAAAGGAACGAACGTCCCGCTGTACATCCTGGGATCCTCCCTGTTCGGTGCGCGCCTGGCGGCCCAGCTTGGCCTGCCGTATGCCTTCGCCTCGCACTTCGCCCCCAACGCGCTGCAGGATGCCGTGGCCACCTACCGCCGCGAATTCAAGCCCTCGGCGCAGCTGGATGCACCGCACGTCATCGCGGGCGTGAACGTTATCGCCGCTGACTCAGCCTCCGAAGCGCAGTCGATGATGCAGGTCACCAAGCGTGCACGCGTGTCCTTGTTCTTCGGCGGCGGCCGGGAATTCACCGACGACGAAGCGGACATGATCCTCGACTCCCCGCAGGGCCAGCACGTCTCGCAGATGATGACCTACTCAGCGGTGGGGACTCCCGACGTCGTGATGGATTACCTGGAAAGCTTTGGCACGCACGCCGACGCCGATGAACTCATCGTCGCGCACCAAAGCACCGGCACCGAGGCGCGGCTCCGGTCGGTCGAACTCCTGGCCGAAGCCGCCGGACTGGCGCGTGTCTGACATGGCTACCACCGGGGAAGGCGTCGGGTTCCGCTCCAAACGCGGTCCCATCCTCATTGCATTGATGCTGTCAACGGGACTTGTGGCCATCGACTCCACCATCGTGGCCACCGCGGTTCCGTCCATCGTCCGGGATATCGGCGGGTTCGAATCGTTCCCGTGGCTCTTCTCCGCCTACCTGCTCGCCCAGGCCGTCTCGGTTCCCATCTACGGAAAGCTCTCGGACATGGTGGGCCGCAAGCCGATCATCCTGGCCGGCATCGGGCTGTTCCTGCTCGGCTCCATCCTCTGCGGGATCGCCTGGAGCATGCCCGCCCTCATCGCCTTCCGTGCGCTCCAGGGACTTGGTGCCGGAGCCGTGCTGCCGGTCTCCATCACCATCGCCGGCGACATCTATTCGGTTGAGGAGCGTGCCAAAGTCCAGGGGTACCTGGCCAGTGTGTGGGCTGTCTCGTCAGTGGTGGGCCCCAGCCTCGGCGGTATCTTCTCCTCCCTGGGAATCTGGCGCGGAATCTTCCTGGTCAACGTTCCGCTGTGCCTGCTGGCGGGCTGGATGCTGGTCCGGACCCTGCACGAGAACGTCGAACGCGCCAAGCACAAGGTGGATTACGTCGGCGCCGCGCTGCTGGCAGGCGCACTCACGCTGCTGATCCTTGGGGCCCTCCAGGGCGGGCAGGCGTGGGCGTGGAATTCACCGGTCAGCATCGGCATTTTTGCCGTGGGGGCGGTTCTCCTGGTTCTGTTCCTCCTGGTGGAACGGCGGGCCACGGAACCCGTCCTGCCGTTCTGGGTGGTGTCGCGCCGCCTGCTCGGGACCACTGCCCTGGTGTCCTTCGGCGTCGGGGCAGTCATGATCGGGCTGACCTCGTATGTGCCCACGTTCCTGGAGGGCGCGCTGTCCACCTCGCCCCTCATGGCCGGCCTGGCGCTCGCCGCGCTCACCCTCGGCTGGCCCATCAGCGCCTCGCAGGCAGGGCGGCTCTACCTGCGGATCGGGTTCAAACCCACGGCCCTGATCGGGATCTCCATCACGGTGGTTGGCCTCCTGGTCCTGGTATGGACGGCGGCCACGCCCAACGTCGCGCTGATCGCCACGAGCTGCTTTGTGGTCGGACTCGGCCTGGGGCTGCTGGCCACCCCTACCCTGATCGCTGCCCAATCCAGCGTGGAATGGAATGAGCGCGGCGTGGTGACCAGCACCAACATGTTCGCCCGGTCCATCGGCAGCGCCCTTGGCGTGGCCGTGTTCGGTGCCATCGCGAATTCGGTGTATGCCAATACCTCCGGCGGCACCGGTGACGCGTCCGCCGTCGTCGCCGCTTCAGGCACAGTCTTCCTGGCGGCGCTGGCCGCAGGCATCCTTACCGTGGCAGCAGTGCTGGCCATGCCCGCGGTGAAGGCAGGGCAGCCAAGCCAGGCCGACGCCGGGCACGTTCCCGGCGACCCCGTCCCCACCGACGCTGAAGGCAGCCCCCGGCACTGATGCCTGGCGGGGGCTAGCGGGAGGCGCGGAAAATCTCCGGAGCGGCCCGGGTGCCGGTGGCCAGGTCCGCGAGGATGCGGCCCACGACCGGAGTGAACTTGAACCCGTGTCCGGAGAACCCTGCGCCGATCACCACGGGGCCGATCCGGTCCAGGATGAAGTCCTCATCCGGGGTAGTGGTGTAGGTGCAGCTGATCGCCTCGAACGAATCCGCGTCCACGCCGGGCAGCCACGTCCGTGCGTAGTCCTGCAAGGCGCGAAGCTGGGCCGGCTCCGGTTGGAAGGAACGCCGGTCCGGGTCCACCACGGGTCCCACACCGTGCCAGCCGGCCTTGATCCCCTCGCCGGGAGTCTGCATACCGTACACGGGGGAGTACCAGTCCCTGTACTCCGCGCCCGTCCCCGGAGTGTGGTTGAATCCGGGCCACTGGGCACCCTCATCCACTAGCCGGAAGTGCGCCGGCTGCTCCTGGGTGACCCGGAGCTTCGGAATCCGCAGCCCGGCGCCTCCCGCGGGACCCAACAGCTTATCGGTCCAGCCGCCGGCGGTAACAACAACCTGGGCGGCGGTAACCACCTCGGAGCCCGCGGCCGAGTCCAAAACCAGCCGGACGTCGTCGTCCATTACCTTCAGTTCCACCACTTTGGTGTGGTGGCGGATCTCGGCGCCCCGGGCCAGGGCGAGCCGCTGGAAGGCGGGCAAAGCGGCCTCAGGGTTGAGCTGGCCGCCGTCGGGCATGTGCAGCACCTGCCGGTCGAAACGAATGCCGCGCCAGCGCTCGCCCGCCTCTTCCGGCGACAGGAATTCGGCACGGATGCCTGCCTGGGCCAGCGCCGCGGCGACCTCCGGCAGCCGGGAATCCGGTCCGTGGTTAACGATTCCCGTCCGGGCCAGCAGCTGCTCGCCGCTTTCCTGCTCCAGCTCGTCCCACAGGCTCAGGCCTTCGGCCAGCATTGCCACGTATTCCGGCCGGTAGTAGCCGGGGTTGAGGTTGCGGGTGCTGCCGTGCGAGGCCCCTATCCGGTGCCCCGGCCCGAACTGCTCCACAAGCGTTACCTGGCGGCCACGGCGGGACAGGGCCCAGGCGGCAGCCGAACCCATGGCCCCGCCGCCAATCACCACGGTGTCCAGCATCTTTTCCATCAGACTCCCATCACGTCAGCAGCAGCGCTACGCCAATCATCGCCGGGACGGCCACCACGGTAGTAATCAGCACGGTGTCCTTGGCGACGGTGAGGCCGGTTTTGTAGCGGCTGGCAGCCACGAAGACGTTCTGCGCGGTGGGCAGCGCGGAGGTGACCACCACGGCGAACAGGGCATGGCCTTCCATGCCCAGGGCAAACCGGGCGAAGAGGTACGCAAGGGCCGGCTGGACGGCAAGTTTGAACCCGCTGGCCAGCAGCGTGTCCAGGCGCCGGGCGGCGGCGGCCTGCAGAGGGCGGGTGCCGCTCAGGCTCATTCCAAAGGCGATCAGCATGGCCGGAATGGCAGCTCCACCGATCAGATGGATGGGTTCCATGACCAGCGGCGGAACCTGCCAGCCGGTCCCGGCCACCACCAGTCCCAAGGCGGACCCAACGATCATAGGGTTGCGCAGGATCATCAGCACGAAGCTCAAAGGGGTAGTGCGGTGGGAGCTGGTGCTGGAGTCCAAAATCATCAGGAACAGCGGGGTGAAGAAGGCCAGCTGGAAGATCAGCAGCGGCGCCACATAGCTTGCATCGCCCAGGACGTAAACAGCGATGGGAATGCCCAGGTTGGCGGAGTTCGCCAGCGACGCCGCCATGGACGACATCAGTGACTCGGGCAGCGAACGTTTGAGCCAGAACTTGGCAATGGAGAAAAAGATGGCGGCGGTGGCGACGGCGGCCACCGCCGTGACCAGCAGCGGCGCTGCGAAAACCTCCGCCAGCCGCGCCTTGCTCAGCGTTTCGAAGAGCAGCGCCGGGCTGGCCACAAAGAAAGTGAGGGAGCTGAGGACCTGCCGTGCATTGTCGCCCAGGATTTTCTGCCGGCCCACGAACCAGCCCACCAGGATGATGCACCAGACCACAAAGAAGCCGGCCAAAACCCCTAGCAAGGGGTAGCCTGCAGCGAATCAGTCCACAGGACACGGCGAAGGCAGGTACCGGGAGACACGCTCCGGGTTAGAGGGCAGCGTTGTTAAGGGCGAACGGGGGGCGCATCATCCCCGGAGTGATGCCCTCGGCGGGGTCGTTGCCCAGCTGGATGATCCGGTTGTTTTCGTCCACATGGACCACGCGCGGTTCGTAGGCCCTGGCCTCTTCTGTGGTCATTTCGGCGTAGGTGATCAGGATGACAAGGTCGTTTTCGTGCATGAGGTGCGCCGCTGCACCGTTGATGCCGATGACCCCGGAACCGCGTTCGCCGGCAATGGTGTATGTCTCAAGCCGTGCGCCATTGGTGATGTCCACGATGGATACGAGCTCACCGGGAAGAATGTCGGCAGCATCGAGCAGGTCCAGGTCAACGGTGACCGAACCTACGTAGTGCAGGTCGGCGTGCGTGACGGTGGCCCGGTGGATTTTGGACTTGAACATTGTGCGATTCATAACGGCATCAGTCTAGCGCCGGGGGCCTTTCCGCGCAGTGACGCAGGGAACAGTGATACGCCGTGCGCAGTGAGGCGCCGGTCACTGGCGCAGGGGCGGCTCCTGCGCAGTGGCGGCACCCGTCGTGACGCCGGGCGGACCGGAGCCTCGCGGGGAAGGACACGTACGTCGGCGGGCGGTCACTCGCCGTCGTGCCTCGCCACTGCCGCGGCGGCCGCAGCGAGCGTCTCCCGCGCGGCAAGGATGGCCGGACGCTGGGCACTCGAGCGCCTGACGGACGTAAAAACAGTACGGTACGGCTTGCCCGGCAGCTCCAGCAGATCGGCCGTGGTGCCGCGGCCGGTCCACACCAGGTCCGGCATGAGGGCTACGGCGTTTCCGGACTCGATCAGCCGGATCTGGGCCTGCAGGTCTGCGGTCTCGAACCGCACATCCGGTTCGAACCCGGCGCTCCGGCAGGCCTGCTCTGCCCAGTGCCGCGACGCTGCACCACGCGGCTCCATGACCCAGGCCAGTTCCGCGGTGTCCGCCAGCGAACTGACCGCTGGCCCGCCGTCGGCCGCCGGCGGCACTGCCAGCCTGATGGCATCGGTGGTCAGCCGGACACGGTCCAGCTCGGGGTACCGCGGGGCCGCATGCCCCGGGTACTGTTCCGCGATAACAAGGTCGAAGTCCCGCGCCCAGGTCTCATGCAGCGCCGTTTCCGGCTCGCGCTGGATCATCTCGATGCGGACTTCCGGGTAGGCCCTGGTCATCCTCGTCAGCGTTTCCGGCATCAGCGCCAGGGCCGCCGACTGGAACACGGCAATCCGGACGGTTCCCGTGACGGTGGTCAGGGAAGCCGCAAGGTCAGCTTCCGCCTGTTCCATGGTCTCGAGCAGGCTCGCCGTGTGCGCCACCAGCACTTCTGCCTGCGGTGTGAGCTGCACACGCCGGCCGGTCTTGCGAAGCAGCTCCACGCCCACTTCCTTTTCCAGGAGGGCAAGCTGCTGCGATACCGACGACGGACTGTACTGCAGTGCCTCCGCCACCTCCGCAAGCGTCCCCCGAATGCTTAACTCACGGAGCAGCCGGAGCCGGCGGACGTCGAGCATAAGGGATTCCTAACTGAAACTAATGAATATAGGTTAGAAGGAGTCACTTTATCTAATGCAAGCATGCTTGCATACTGTTGGGACCGAGTTACCCCCGTCACAGCGCCTAGCGGCGTGCCGCGGCGGGGTCGCACCCCAAGCAGGAGTTCCTGATGAGCACTAGAGATATGAGCCAGTCGGTCATGCGGCGCAAGCCCATCGACGACATTGAGGAAGAAAACAAACACAGTGGCCTCTTCAAGTCACTCGGGCTGTGGCAGCTTACGGCCATCGGCGTAGGCGGCATCATCGGCGTCGGCATCTTTTCCCTTGCGGGACTGGTGGCGGCAGGCAGCGAAGGCACGCCCGGCGTGGGGCCCGCGGTGCTGATTTCCTTCCTGATTGCAGGCCTTGCCTCGGCGGCCGCGGCGCTGTCCTACGCGGAGTTTGCGGGCATGATTCCCCGCGCGGGCTCTGCCTACACCTATGGATATGTGGCGCTCGGCGAGATTGTTGGCTGGTTTATCGGCTGGGATCTGTTGCTCGAGTACATCGCCATCGTTGCGGTGGTGGCCATTGGTATCTCAGGCTACTTTGACGCGTTCCTGTCCGGGATCGGCATTCACATGCCGGTCTGGATGACGTCCACCGCGGATGAGGGCAAGGGCGGCATCGTCAACATTCCCGCTATCTTCGTGTGCCTGCTGGTGACGTGGATCCTGTCCCGCGGCACCAAGGCCTTTGGCAGGTTCGAACTCGTGGCCGTGGCCATCAAGGTCGTCCTGATCCTCTTCATCATTGGACTTGGTGTCTTCTACATCGACACCAACAACTACAACCCGTTTATGCCCAGCGGATTCGGCCCGGTGCTCGCCGGCGCAGCAACCGTCTTCTTCGCCGTGTTCGGGTACGACGCCATGAGCACCGCGGCTGAGGAAGCCACCGACGGCAAGAAGCACATGCCCAAGGCCATCATCCTGTCCCTGATCATCGCCATGCTGCTCTACGTTGCCGCCACCCTGGTGCTGACCGGCATGCAGAACTACCGGGACATCGACCCCACGGCCGGCTTCGCCTCAGCGTTCACGGGTGTGGGCCTGCCGGTCATCGCCACCATCATCTCGGTCTTCGCGGTGCTGTCCATCCTCACCGTGATGCTCACCTTCCTCCTGGGCGTCACCCGCGTCTGGTTCTCGATGAGCCGGGACGGGCTCCTGCCGGGCTGGTTTGCCAAGACGGACAGGCACGGCACTCCGCAGCGGGTTACCTGGATCGCCGGCATCGCTTCGGCATTCCTGGCGGGCGTGTTCCCCATCAAGGAAGTGGCTGACTTGACCAACATCGGCATCCTGGCCGCATTCGTTGTCGTCTGCCTCTCGGTGATCATCTTCCGCTATAAGCGCCCGGACGCTCCGCGCACGTTCCGGCTGCCGCTGATGCCGGTCATCCCGGCCTTCGGTGTGCTGGCTTCGGCATTCCTCATGTTCCAGCTGCACTGGGAGACCTGGGCCCGCTTCGGCGTCTGGCTGGTCGTCGGCCTGGCCATCTACTTCTTCTATGGCAAACGGAACTCGCTGATGAACCCCAACAGCCCGCGGCACGAGGAGATCGTGGAGATGCACCGGCCCATCGGCTGACCCCTCCCTGCGTTAGCTCCAACACGGCAGGCCCGCCGTCCACCCCTGCGATGCCCTATCAGATACAGCTCCCACCCTCTGGTTTTGGAGACTGTAAGTGATAGGGCAACGGGGGAGGAGGCGGGCCTGCTGTTTGCGTTTCAAGAGGTCGGCAAACGGTTTTTAAGGGGGCGGGCCCAGACTTCCTAAAAGTTGGTTTTTCTAACCTGTATTGCTTAGAAAAGATCGCTTTATCTTACGTGACTGGAAGCTCATACTGGTTGGTAAGACCTCCTCGAACCACAGGAAAGAACGAGAAAAGCCATGACCCACATAGCAATGGAGCCCGGAGTTGCGTCCGGGGCAGCGCAGACCGTCAACGTCGATGTGCCGCAGGCGAAGGCGCTGGCGAACGAGACCGTAGCCCTGGTCCGCCACTGGCTGACCGAGGCGTCCAAGGTTCCCGTGGATGCTTCCGCCCAGCAGCTCGCGGGTGTGCTGAAGGACCCCAACGGCCTCGACTTCACCGTTGGCTTTGTGGACGGCGTGGTCCGCCCTGAAGACCTGCACGTCGCCGCACGCAACCTCGCCGCCCTGTCCCCCAAGGTCCCGGCGTTCCTGCCCTGGTACATGCGCCGCGCGGTCCAGCTGGGGGGCGCCATGGCTCCGGTCATGCCGCAGGTTGTTATCCCCATCGCCCGCAAGGTCCTCCGCGAAATGGTGGGCCACCTGATCGTGGACGCCACCGAAGCCAAGCTGGGCCCGGCGATCGCCAAGATCCGCAAAGACGGCATCAAGCTCAACGTCAACCTCCTCGGCGAAGCGGTTCTCGGCGAGCACGAGGCGTCCCGCCGGCTCGAAGGCACACACACCCTGCTGGCCCGTCCCGACGTCGACTACGTCTCCATCAAGGTGTCCTCCACCGTTGCCCCGCACTCCGCCTGGGCCTTCGACGAAGCCGTGGAACACGTCGTCGAGAAGCTCACCCCGCTGTTCCAGCGCGCCGCCTCCTTCGCCGGCAACGGCAAGAAAGCCAAGTTCATCAACCTGGACATGGAGGAGTACAAGGACCTGGACATGACCATCGCGGTCTTCACCAGGATTCTGGACAAGCCCGAGTTCAAGGATCTCGAGGCCGGCATCGTGCTCCAGGCCTACCTCCCGGACGCACTCTCCGCAATGATCCGCCTGCAGGACTGGGCCGCCGAACGCCGGTCCCGCGGCGGTGCGGCCATCAAGGTCCGCGTGGTCAAGGGCGCCAACCTGCCCATGGAAGAGGTGGAAGCCTCGCTGCACGACTGGCCGCTGGCCACCTGGGGCAGCAAGCAGGACTCCGACACCAGCTACAAGAGCGTCCTCAACTACTCCCTCCACCCCGACCGGATCCGGAACATCCGGATCGGCGTGGCCGGCCACAACCTGTTCGACATCGCCTTCGCGTGGCTCCTGGCCAAGCAGCGCGGCGTGGAATCCGGCATTGAGTTCGAGATGCTGCTGGGCATGGCCCAGGGCCAGGCCGAAGCCGTCAAGAAGGACGTCGGCTCCCTCCTGCTCTACACCCCGGTCGTGCACCCGGCTGAATTCGACGTCGCCATCGCCTACCTCATCCGCCGCCTCGAAGAAGGCGCCAGCCAGGACAACTTCATGTCCGCTGTGTTTGAGCTCAGCGAAAATGAGGTCCTCTTCGAGCGGGAGAAGCAGCGCTTCCTCGCGTCGCTGGCAGAACTGGACGACACAGTTCCGGCAGCCAACCGGCAGCAGAACCGCAGCCTGCCGCCGGTTCCGATGCCTCACAGCGGTTTCGAGAACACTCCGGACACCGACCCGTCCCTCCCCGGCAACCGCGACTGGGGCCGCGCCATCCTGGGACGCGTCCCCTCCTCGACGCTCGGCAACGCGTCCGTTGCCGCAGCCGGCATCAGTGACGAGGCCGAACTGAACCGCGTCATCCAGACCGCGCTGGACAAGGGCAAGGCCTGGGGGCAGCTCTCCGGCGCCGAGCGTGCCGGAATCCTGCACCGCGCCGGCGACGTCCTGGAGGCACGCCGCGCCGACCTTCTCGAGGTCATGGCCAGCGAGACCGGCAAGACCATCGACCAGGGCGACCCCGAGATCAGCGAGGCGGTGGACTTTGCCCACTACTACGCCGAATCCGCGCGGAAGCTGGACGAGGTCGACGGCGCCACGTTCGTCCCGGCGAAGCTCACCGTGGTCACGCCGCCATGGAACTTCCCGGTTGCCATCCCGGCAGGATCCACCCTTGCGGCACTCGCCGCCGGCTCCGCCGTCGTGATCAAGCCCGCCAAGCAGGCCGCCCGCAGCGGTGCCGTCATGGTGGAGGCGCTCTGGGAAGCCGGTGTGCCCCGCGACGTGCTGACCATGGTCCAGCTCGGCGAGCGGGAACTCGGCAAGCAGTTGATCTCGCACCCGGCAGTTGACCGCGTGATCCTCACCGGCGGTTACGAGACCGCAGAGCTGTTCCGTTCGTTCCGCCAGGACCTGCCGCTACTGGCCGAGACCAGCGGCAAGAACGCCATCATCGTCACCCCCAGCGCCGACCTGGACCTCGCAGCCAAGGACGTGGCGTACTCCGCGTTCGGCCACGCCGGCCAGAAGTGCTCCGCCGCGTCACTGGTGATCCTCGTGGGCTCGGTGGCCAAGTCCAGGCGGTTCCACAACCAGCTCATCGATGCCGTCACGTCCCTGAAAGTGGGCTACCCCGAGGATCCCACCAGCCAGATGGGACCGATCATCGAGCCCGCCAACGGCAAGCTCCTCAACGCCCTCACCACGCTCGGCGAAGGCGAAAACTGGGCCGTGGAGCCGAAGAAGCTCGATGACTCCGGCCGGCTCTGGAGCCCGGGCGTGCGCTACGGCGTCAAGCGCGGTTCCTACTTCCACCTGACTGAGTTCTTCGGCCCGGTGCTGGGTGTCATGACCGCCGGGACGCTGGAAGAGGCCATCGCCATCCAGAACCAGATCGAGTACGGCCTCACCGCAGGCCTGCACTCCCTGAACTCGGAGGAGCTGGGCGTCTGGCTGGAGAGCATCCAGGCCGGAAACCTCTACGTGAACCGCGGCATCACGGGGGCCATCGTGCAGCGCCAGCCCTTCGGCGGCTGGAAGAAGTCAGCCGTCGGTGCCGGAACGAAGGCCGGCGGCCCCAACTACCTGGCCGGCCTGGGCGACTGGACCGCCGCCACGAGCACCGCGGACGCCACAGTCAGCCACCCCGGAGTCCGGCGGATTATCAATGCCGCCGGTTCAGCCCTGGAACCTGCAGAACTCGAATCCGTCCAGCGGGCCCTGGCCTCGGACGCCCAGGCCTGGGCCGAAGAATTCGGTGCTGCCAGGGACGTCTCCGGCCTCAGCGCAGAGCGCAACATCCTCCGGTACCGCAGCCTGCCGGTGACGGTGCGGCTGTCCGAGGGAGCGCCCCTCGCGCACCTGGTCCGGACCGTGGCAGCCGGCGTGCTGGCGGGCTCGGAGCTGACGGTATCCACCGCCGTCGGGCTTCCCGCCCAGCTGCGCCCGGTCCTCACCGCACTGGATATCGACGTCAAGGTTGAGTCCGACGGCGAATGGCTGGCTGCTGCCGGCCAGCTCGCTTCCGCCGGCAAGCTTTCGGGGGCACGGATCCGCCTGATCGGCGGGGACGCCTCTGCCGTGGCGCAGGCGACGGGCGGCCGCCCAGATCTTGCTGTGTACGCACACCCGGTCACCGAGGCGGGCCACGTGGAACTGCTGCCGTTCCTTCACGAGCAGGCCGTCAGCATCACCGCGCACCGTTTCGGCACACCGAACCACCTCTCGGACGCCCTGATCTAGTCCGTTCCCTGCAATACGTCGAAGGCCGGGCAGTCACCATCACGGTGGCTGCCCGGCCTTCTGCGGTACTGCTTGGGTGGCTGTCCGTCAGCCGAGGTACCAACCCGGCGGTGACCAGGTCACCGGCACGCTGTGGGCGGAAAACTGCTCGCAGCGGGTGCAGGTGTAGGCGGCTTCGCCCAAAGTGGCGACGGAACCATCGCGCCGGTACGTCGGCGGAATGAAGGACTCAAGGTAAACGAATTCGTCCGTGCGGCACTTGTCGCACGTGGGCTTGCCCACGTATCCGGAGTCCGTGGTGGCCAGCCCGGAACCGAGATCGGACCGGCGGGTGCCTGTTGGCCGTGCAGTGTTGTGCGGGCGAGCGTGTGCAGTGCTGAGATGGGTGTTCTTGGCTGTCGTCATTGGCTGCCTGTCCCGAGCGCTGGAAATATTGCAGGGCCGGACGCGCTCGTATTGAAGAACCGGCCAACTGCTTGACCATGGGAAAACCAGCATAGGTTATGGGACCTTCCGGCTCAATGGAGAACGGGTTGTCTTCCCTCGGCCAGACCCCCGGTATGTTCCGTGTTCCTAGGCCGGCCGGTTGATGGTCCTGCCCACGATTGACTGCGTCAGCGCGTCGATCACTTCGGAGTTGGCCAGAGGGTTACGGATCAGGGTGAAATCCACATCTCCGACTGCCGGCAGGTCGAAACGCCGGGTGATGATCTTGAGGTCATCGGGCACCAGCGAGGACGGCATAACCGCGACCCCGATGCCTGCCCGGACGGCGGCCAGGACGCCGCTGATTTGGCGCGTGGTGCAGGTGATGCGCCAGGTCCGGCCGTGGGACTCCAGCGCGTCGATGGCGAGTTTGCGGCTCAGGCTGGGCGAGGGGTAGGCGATCAGCGGCACAGGTGCGCCTGGTTCCAGGACTGTCTGTTCCTGGCCTACCCAGGAGAAGGAGTCGTGCTGCACCACCGTGCCGTCCTTGGCCCCGGCCACCCATTTTACGAACACGAGGTCCAGCTGGCCGGCATTGAGCTTCCGGTAGAGCTGGTCGCTCTGGCCAACTGTCAGCTCCAGGTTGATCTGCGGATAGATCTGGCGGAACTCGCGAAGGATGCGTGGGAGGCCAGTGATGGCGAGGTCATCAGCGGTGCCGAACCGCAGCCGTCCACGCATGGCAGAGCCGGAGAAGTACCGCGCCGCGGCGTCATGGGCCGAGAGGATATTCCTGGCGAACCCCGCCATCGCGTCACCGTTGTCCGTCAGCCGGACGTCGCGGGTATCCCTGGTGATGAGCACCCGCTTGGCGGCCGTTTCCAGCTTGCGGACATGCTGGCTGATGGTGGGCTGGGCAAGGCCCAGCCGCTCAGCAGCCTTGGTGAAGCTGAGCGTTTCGGCGACCGCGAGGAAGGAGCGCAGCTGGGCTGGTTCAAACACTTTCCCCTCCAGTGGCAAAGGTGCGGGCATCGTTGGTATTGCGCTTCGCAATACGAGTTATAGGCACAATACGTCTCCATAATCGCCTGGACCCAGCCTAGCGTTAACCACATCCCGGACCGACCGCAATTTGAGGACACTCCTGTGGCACCCCCACCGCCTTCATCGGCAACTGTCACCCAGCCCGTCATCGACTCAGCCGGCTCCTCACCGCCGGGCAACCAGACCCAGCCCCTCGCCGTCGTCCCTGAACGCCTTTTGTGGAAGCACACCTTCATTTCCCTGAAGGTCCCCAATTTCCGGATCTTCGCTGTTGGGCACTTTATTGCCGTTGTGGCCATCTGGATGCAGCGCATTGCCCAGGACTGGATGGTCCTGCAGCTTTCCGGGTCCGTGACTGCCGTGGGGATCACCGTGGCACTGCAGTTCCTGCCTTCCCTGCTGCTTGGACCCTGGGGCGGGATGGTGGCGGACAGGTTCGCCAAACGGAAGATCCTGATCCTGTGCCAAAGCATGGCCGCGGTTCTGGCCGCAGCGCTCGCGGTACTTGCACTGAGCGGCGCCGTCGAAGTCTGGCACGTCTACCTCATCGCCCTGGTCCTCGGCCTGGTTACGGTGCTGGACCAGCCGGCACGGCAGGTGTTCGTCAACGAACTGGTGGGGCCGAAATACCTGCGCAATGCGATCAGCGTTAACTCCACCACATTCCAGCTGGGTGGCCTGATCGGTCCCGCCCTCGCCGGCTGGCTGATCACCGCAGTAGGGGCGGGGTGGGCATTCGCCGGCAACGCCGTCGCCTGTTGTTCAACGGTGGTGATGCTCCTGAGCCTGCGGAAAGACCATCTGTTCGTCAGCACCCCTGCCCGCAAGAGCAAGGGCATGCTGCGCGAGGGACTTCGCTACGCCCTCAGCAAGCCCACCATCTACTGGCCATGGCTGATGGCCGGGTTCATCGCGGTATTCGCGATGAGCCTGCCGGTGGTGCTGGCCGCGTTTGCTGACCACGTCTTCGACGTCGGAGCCGGAGGCTACGGGTTGCTGAATGCGCTCGTGGCGCTCGGCGCACTGGCGGGAGCAGTGGCGTCCACCCGGCGCCGGCAGTTGAGGCTCCGCTCCGTGGTGTTCTGCGCCGGTATGTACGGAGTCATGCTCTGCCTCGCGGCCCTGGCACCGTCCATGCCGGTGTTCGGAGCGGTGATGGTGCTGTCCGGGTTCTGGTGCCTGATGTTCCTCACCGGTTCCAACCAGCTTGTCCAGGTGAGCTCGAACATGAGTGTCCGGGGCCGGGTCATGAGCCTGTACATCATGGTGCTGATCGGCGGCCAGGCAATAGGCGGGCCGATGCTTGGCTGGCTTTCGGAGCACGCCAGCCCCCACACCGCCTTGCTGGTGGCCGGGGGAGTGCCTGCCCTCGCTGCCCTGACCGTCGCCGTCGTCCTGGCCCGGAAGGGGTCGCTGCAGCTCAGGGTCAGCCTCAAGGACCGCCGTCACCCCGTGCGCATCGTCAGTCGGGCGACGGCGGCCTGCACCGAAGTGGCCTACGCGGGCAGGTGAGGGTAGGCCTCTTCGCGCTTCTGGAACTCGAGGACGTCCTCGTTGCGGATTACGCCGTCGCGGATCTCGATGGCCCGGGCAACGGTGTCGTTCGCCGCCCACGCCTCCGGGCCATCGATGACTGTTGCCAGGAACGGGAGCAAAGCCTGGCTGATCTCCCAGGTGGAAGAGTTCCAGAGGTAGGACGGGCTGTGGTCCACCGCGTAGTAGTTGATGTGGTCACCGACGGCGAACATGGGATCCGCGAACGTGGTGGACCTCGCCCAGCTGAAACCCATTCCCTCGTCACAGGAAACGTCCACGATCAGGCTTCCCGGCCTGAAGGCGGCAAGGTCCTCCGTCTGCAGGTAAGTCAGCGGATTATTCGGGTCCTGCAGCGTGCAGTTGACCACGATGTCGCTCTCGGCCAGGAAGGGTGCCAGCGGAACCCTGCCCCGCTCGGTGATGACCTGGCTCAGGAAGGGCGCTTCGTCGTCGTGATCAAACTGGACGATATTGACCGAATGGATGGGGGCGCCGACGGCGGCGACCCCGCGGTTGGTGAGCACCTGCACGTCGTGGACACCGTGCGCGTTGAGTGCGGTGACGGCCCCGCGGGCTGTAGCCCCGAAACCGATTACCACCGCGCTGAGCCGCCGTCCGTAGTCACCGGTTGAACCGGTCAGCGCCAAGGCGTGCAGTACCGAGCAGTACCCGGCGAGCTCGTTGTTCTTATGGAAAACGTGCAGGCCAAAACCGCCATCACTTGCCCAATGGTTCATGGCCTCGAAGGCGATCAGCGTCAGCCTCTTGTCAATGGCCAGTTGGGTGATGGAGCGGTCCTGGACGCAGTGCGGCCAGCCCCAGAGGACCTGACCGTCCCTTAGCTCGGCCAGATCCGCCGGCTGCGGCTTGGGCAGGAGTACGACGTCGGCCTCCGCCAGCACTCTCCCGGCCCGCCATCCGGCCCACCAGACCTGAGAGGAACTCATCGGATACGCCGAAGCGTTCGCCGTAGCCCTGCTCCAGCACGATGTGCTGGCGGATTTCCGGCGCGATGCGCTCAAAATGCAGCGGGTGGATGGGGAGCCTGCGTTCGGCAGGCTTGCGGGTGGAGGCCAGGACTCCTAGGGTCAGTTTGTTCCCGGAGCTGGTCACTTCTTCTTGGCGGCCTTGCCGGACGCAGCGTCCAAGGAGCTGGCCGGCGCTGAGGCGGCCCTCTTGTCTGCGCGCTTTTCCTTGATGGACTTTACGGACTTAACGGATGCTGTTTGACGCGGGGACTTGTCAGCCATGAATGCTCCTGTAGCGGAACCGAAGAGGTTCCTGACCTCTGACCCTACACGCCGGTACCTAATGAGCCCGGGGGGTGCCAGGTGCGTCTGTCCGCTGCACTCGTGGAGCGGCTGACGGGAATCGAACCCGCGTATCAAGCTTGGGAAGCTAGCGCTCTACCATTGAGCTACAGCCGCATCGCCCCGTTTCAGGGGCAGAACATAGCTTAGCGCAGTTGTGGGAGTGGGCCGCCCAAGCGGTGGCCCGGGCTGCCGTGTCAGGTCAATGCGGCGTCATCCAATAACTCTTCAATAACGTACCGGGTGCTGGTTAGGCAGCGGCGGGGGAGCACGGGCTAACCTGATCCGGGTAGCTGCGGTGCCGGGGGGTGCAGCTGCTGGAAGGCAGACGTCAACCATGAAAGATCCCGATGGCATTCGCAGAGCATGAGGTCCTCATCCAGCGCGATGCCATGGCTGTCTACCTGTACCTGCTTGACGCCACGAACCTTCCGTCCTGGCGTGACGGGGTCCGCAGCGTCAAGCTGCTCAAAGGGTCCGCCGCGGCCAAGGGCGCTGTGTACAGGAAAATGGTGGCAGGACGCTCCGGGCTGAGCATTCCGGCCGACCTGGAAATTACCGAGGCAAGGCCGGGGGCGGAAATCCAGTTCCGGGTCGCCTCCGGCCTGGGCCAGCGCGTCGGCGGTTACTACCTCAGCTCCGAAGCCTCGGGAACCCGCGTCCGCTTTGCCCTCGAATTCTGGCCGGAGGGCCGGTTCGGTTTCCTGCACAGGCTCGGGTTCCTGAGCAGGATGTCCCAGCGGAACCTCAGCTCTGAGGTGGCCCAGCTGGACCGCCTTGAGGACGTTATGGAGCTTCAGCCGGCCGCCTAGGCCCTTACTGTGCCAGCCGCTGCCCCGCCCACGGACCCGGAATGTTCGACGGCGACGCGAGGCTTCCGGCGGTCAGGTCCCAGTACTGCACCACGTCCGAACTTCGACGGAGCGCCAGTCCTGTGGAGTTGAGGGCGGTGACGTCCCGCAGCGGCCGAATGCCCGTAACATCAGCCCAGCCGGTGGCCACGGTAGCCCGCGCCTCCGCGCGCAGGGCGGTGGTACCCCAGCCGCGTTGGAGCTGGACAGAGCCGTCCGTCCTTACTGCCAGGATGTCCTGGAACCCGTCGGCGTCGTAATCCACCATGGACAATTTGCGGGCGGTGCCGATGTTGCCGACCGTTGCGCGGTTGGAGAGATCGCCCAGCCCTTTGTTGGGATATAGGTAAAGGTTTCCAGCTCCGTCCAGGGCAAGGAGCTGGGGGAGCCGATTGTTGGCGCACCAGCCGCCCACTGCAAGCGTCAGTGTTTCCCATCCGCCGCTCCCGAGGGTGGCAGGGGCAAGGAACCCGCCGCCGGGCAGGCCCCGGTGCAGGGTGAGCGTGCCACTGTTCCATTGCGTCAGGACGTCGTAGGCGCCGTCCCGGTCCCAGTCGGTAGTGAAGACTTCCTTGGCTCCTGCGAAGCCTGACCCTATGGGCCTGGCCGCCGCGTACGTGCGTACGCCGGTTGAAGCGCGTGCCAGGAGTTGTCCGGCGGAGTCTACGGTCACGAGGTCGCCCGGCCCCTTGATGGCTGCTGCCGAGAGGTCCAGCGTTGGCGGCATGTGCTTGGCCGGCGGATCGCACACAGTAGGCGGGGGCAGTGGGAAGGGATCCCCTGACCCTGTGCCGCCGGGGGAGTTGAGGGTGCCGGCCGGGAGCGTGGTGTAGCCAAAGAAGTTCACCACGCCCCAGATGGTGTACTGGCTGTTGGTGTAGGAGATTCCGGCGCCCATAACGTTGAAGCGCGGATCGATCAGCATCGCGTTGTGGCCGGGGGAACCCTTCCACCACTCCACCAGCTGGGCGGCGTCCCTGTCCGTGCGGATGGCAATGACCTCACCGGCGCCATTGTTGGGATTCATGGCCCGCGCGTCCGTCCAGAAACTGGCCCGGTGCTCGATGACTTCCCGGGAGGCAATGCTGTTGGACCATTCCTGCGCCAACCCTGCCACTGTGGGGTGGTACTTCACGGGGTTCAAGCCCTTGGACACCCGGTACTCATTGATTCTGTTGAAGACGGTGAGGATTGCCGCCGCATTGTTGTCCGGAACCAGTGCCTCCGACGCGGGCAAGGCAGCAGCGGTTTCCGGGGCCGCCGGGCGCTGGGCAGGCGGCGAGGCGAGTTCCTGGTCAGGTGCCCAGAGTGGCGGAATCCAGGGAACTTCCGGATCCGCGGCTTCTGCGGCAGGAGTGGCCGCCGCTTCAGGGAGGGCATCTGCCGGCGGAATCGCGGCGGCAGGTTGCGCAACCGCTGCCGCCGTCGCAGCCGGTGATGCAGGCGACGCCGGGCGGATGTCTGGTTCCACGGCGGGGGTGAGCCCGGACGCGGCCGAGCTGTCGCTGACGGAAGCGCCGCCATCGTCGTTCACGCCCGCAGGAGCCAGGATGACGCTGCCCGGGCCCGCCGCACCCGCCGTCTGGCCCGCCGCACCCGCCGTCTGGCCCGCCGCGACCGGCAAGGGCGCTGTCCCCGCGGACGAGGAAACCAGCGCCAATGCGCAGAGCACGCCAATAAAAGAGGGCGCGACCAATTTATTCACAACATCCCCAGCTCTGTTGGGCCATCCGGGAGACCATCCGGCGCCTGAATCACTGAGGCAACACTAGCCCCACCAGATCACAGGAACAACGAAAGAATGCGGCTGTGGATAACCAATACGGTAATTTGGGACGGTGCTGATCTCTGACCGCGATATTCGTGCCGAAATAGACTCCCAGCGGATCGTGCTGGAACCCTACGATCCTGCGATGGTCCAGCCGTCGTCGGTGGACGTCCGGATCGATAAGTTCTTCCGTCTGTTCGACAACCACAAGTACGCGCACATCGATCCCGCGGAGGAGCAGCCGGAACTGACCCGCCTGGTCGAAGTGGAGCAGGACGAGCCCTTTATCCTGCATCCGGGCGAGTTCGTCCTCGGATCCACCTATGAGACCGTTACGCTCCCGGATGACATTGCCGCGCGGCTGGAAGGCAAGTCATCCCTTGGCCGGTTGGGGCTGCTGACGCACTCCACGGCGGGTTTCATCGACCCAGGCTTCTCCGGCCATGTGACCCTGGAACTTTCGAACATGGCAACGCTGCCCATCAAACTGTGGCCAGGCATGAAGATCGGCCAGTTGTGCTTCTTCCGCCTGACGTCCGCGGCCGCGTACCCCTACGGCCAGGGCGACTACGGCAACCGCTATCAGGGCCAGCGCGGGCCCACGGCCAGCCGCAGCCACCTGAACTTCCACCGCACATCCATCTAAGCCGTCAGGACACCCGCTGTTCAGGCTTGCGCCGCAACCCCGGCAGGGGGCAGTACGGCCTTCACCAGCGGTTCCACGTAGCGTGCCGCCAGCGGACCCACCACGGCCATGATCAGCACATAGGCCGTGGCCAGCGCGGCCAGTTCATCAGGAATTGCCCCCGAGGCCAGGGCCAGCCCGGCGATGACAATCGAGAATTCGCCGCGGGCTATCAGCGTGGCTCCGGCCCGAAAACGGCCAGGACGTGCGATGCCGACGCGCTGTGCCGCCCAGATTCCGGTTGCCATCTTGGTGGCTGCCGTGATGAGGGCGAGCACGAGGGCCCAGCCAAGTACCGGGGGAATGGACGATGGGTCCGTATTAAGCCCGAACGCCACAAAAAAGATGGCGGCAAACAGGTCCCTCAACGGTTCCAGGATGCGGGTGGCGTTGTGGGCGGTGGCACCGGAGATGGCGATGCCAAGCATAAAGGCCCCCACCGCCGCGGACACCTGCATGGCTGAAGCCAGGCCGGCCACCAGCAGCGCGGCGCCCAGCACGTTCAGCAGGAATACCTCGGAGTTCTCGCTGTGCACGGCTTTGGAGACCCGGTGCCCGTGACGCAGTGCGACCATCAGGACCAGGCTCACCACTGCCAGCGCGACCCCCACGGTGGTCAGTCCGCCGAGGAAGCTCACCCCGGCCAGGACTGCGGTGAGGATGGGCAGGTAGACAGCCATCGCGAGGTCCTCAAAGACCAGGATGGACAGCACCACGGGGGTTTCGCGGTTGCCCAGCCGGCCCAGGTCGGTGATGACCTTGGCTGCGATTCCCGACGACGAAATGTAGGTGACCCCGCCCAGCACCATGGCGCCCACCCCGCCCCACCCCAGCAGCAGGGCAAGGCCTGCGCCGGGCAGGAAGTTCAGGACCAGGTCCAGCACGCCCGCCTGCCAGGAGCGGCGGAGCCCGGTAAAAAGCTCGGCGGCTGTATATTCCAGTCCGAGCATAAGCAGTAGCAGGATAACGCCGATTTCCCCGGAGAGATGTGCAAACTCATGCATACCTTCGAGCTTGACAATCCCGCCGGCCCCAAAGGCAAGGCCGCCCAACAGGTACAGCGGGATGGGCGACATTCCGATCCGTCCGGCCAGCCTGGCCAGCAGGCCAAGGCAGAACACAACGGCCCCCAGTTCGATGAGGGTCAGGGCCAGCGGGTCCATCGCGTTTATCCGTGACGCAGGATATCGGCCGTCGAGTCGAGGCCTTCCAGGGTGCCAACGGCCACCAGCAGGTCGCCGGTGTGAAGGACGACGTCGGGTCCCGGCGAGGGAAGCACCTCGCCTTCACGCATGATGGCCACAATCGAAACGCCGCAGCGGGTGCGGATGCAGGCCTTCCCCATAGGCTGGTTCTGGAACGGGGAGTCGGGTGCGATCGAGAATTGCCGCGTGACGATACCGGGAACATCTTTGTGTTCTTCCGTCAGCTTCATGGCAAGGTGCTGCCCGCCCAGGAGGTTTCCGAGGGTTGCAGCCTCGTCCCCGGTCAGGGGAATCGAAGCCTGGCAGGTATCGGGATCGTCCCAGGTGGAGACAATAAGCTCCGTCTGGCCTTCCCGCAGCTCCACAACGCCGATACGGCGACCGGAGGCTGTCATAAAATCCTTCCGCCGGCCGAGGCCCGGAAGGTCCGTCTCATCCACGTTCATGAGTTAAGCCTAGTCTGCCGCGACCCGCTTGGGGCTGGCCCGGGGATTTCCGCAGGACCGTCAGCGGCCTCTTAGTCGTAGACCCGCAGGCTGCTCACGCCGGTGCCGCCGGGAAAGCCGGGAACCGCGGCAGGTGTGTTCACCGGCCTGCCCTGGCCGCAGACGCACCGGCCAGAACGCCGCGCGCGGCCGTGGCCAGTGTTTCAGCCCGGCCTGCGTCCGAGTCACCGTCCGCGATGACCACCCCGTACCGGTAGCGCAACGTGGAGCCGGCAGGAAACAGGACTTCCTGGCTGAAGAAGGGCGCCGGGCCCATGCAGGCGAACGGCTCGGACCGGGCAAACCACTCCGGCTGGGGGTGGACGCTTAGCGGGTCGTCGACCATAACAACGGTGGAGAAGCGGCAGGTTTCATCGTGCTGGCCCACGAACGACAGCCACGGGGAACGCCGGCCGCGAAGCTCCTCGCCCGACGCCCCGCCCGGGCCGATGATCGCTCCGCCGGTGAAGGACCTGGGCCCGCGCCAGAACAGCCCGCCGTAACCGGCGTTGTCCCGCCCCTCGGTGGTGGGAGACCCGATGTGGATGTCCTCCCCGGAGACATTGGTCATCGCTGAGTCGAAGACCAGGGTGTAGCTGGCGTCTTCGCCCGGCACTACCTGGAAGGTCCGTTCCTCCTCAACCACGCGGGACCCCGCCTGCGTGATCCACTGCAGCGTGTGGGCGAAACTGAACCTGCCGTCGTCGTCCGCTGCCTGGCGAACCTCGCCATGCCGCATGGCACCGTTGTTGGGCAGCCACTGATAGTCCTGGCCGCGGCGGTAGCTGGGCCCGCCCCAGAAGTTGTCCGGCCCGAGGTGCGGCAGCGACCACGCAATGCCCTTGTGCCACACGTGGTCGTGCGGGCGGTAGGCGCTGACGAGGTCGCCGGCGCGCGTCCGGACCGGATGGAAATAGGGCCGGGGTGACTCCGCCTGGGGATCGTCTGCGGCGTAGGTATAGGTCAGGACGGGCGCGCCGTCCAGGGAGACTGTTACGGCGGCGCCGTCATCAACCCAGCTGAAGGGACTGGCGGAGGATGCGGGGGTGTTGCTCATGCGTGGCTCTTCGCCCATCTTCGCCGCAAATGCTGCGGGGCGGCCTGCGTCTATGTCCACGGCGGCGGCGAACCCTGCGCCCGCGGATTCGGGGGCTTCTGCGTGGGCGTGGACAATGCCGCCCTTGCCGAAGATTCCTGCGCGCGGGCGGTTCGGGGCCTGCTCCATCGGTGGGGCTCCTCGTCATTGAAAGGATTCAAGAATTCGATCCCCACTAGTATGTGAGCGACATCAGGGGCGGGTCAACACCTTGTAGTGATGGTCCGCGGGCAGGACGACTACTGATCGGGGCCGGTTCCTGGTGCGGGAAGCCTCAGGCCGCGGGAATGACAGCGATGGGGGCCCGGTCCGGTGATTTGACCGGCAGCAGCACCAGCAGCCCGGCCAGGAGCACCACCATAATTCCCAGGATGCCCCACCGCTGGGCCTCTCCCGGCGCCACCAGCGGGGTGGCAAAGGTGATGCAGAGCGTAAAGAGCGCGGGCGCCAGGAAACTGACGGCCCGGCCCGTGGTGGCGTAGAGCCCGAACAGTTCGCCCGATTCACCGTGCGGGGCAAGGCGCGCCAGGTAGGCGCGGGACGAGGACTGGGCAGGCCCCACAAAAAGGCAGAGGAACAAACCGAACACCCAGAAGGTGGTGCTGCCGGGCCACTCCATGCCGAAGAAGACGTAATCGCCGTTGCCCAGGACCAGGATGGCGGTGCCGGCGGTCAGCAGGCCCACCAGGGCGCCGATGATCACGGCCTTGGGTCCGATCCGGTCATCGAGGAATCCGCCCAAGATGGCACCCACGGCGGCCACCACATTGCCGAAGATCGCGAAGAAGATGACCTGGGACAGTTCGAAGCCGAAGGTGCCCGCGGCGATGATGCCGCCGAAGGTGAAGACAGCTGCCAGGCCATCGCGGAAGACGGCGCTTGCCAGCAGGAAGTAGATGGTGTGCGGGCTGGTGGCGTAGATCGCCTTGATCCGGCGGATCAGGAGCCCGTAGCTGGCCAGGATTCCCAGCCGGCGCGCCTGCGGTGCCTTTGGCAGTTCCGGCACCGCGAACAGCACGGGCAGGGCGAAGACGAAGAACCACAGAGCCGAGAAGACTGCCACCAGCCGGATGTTCAGGCTGTTCCCGGTGGACGCCCCGAACCAGTCAAAGCTGGGCTGGACGAAAAGCTGCAGGACGATCAGCAGCGCGACAATACCGCCCAGGTACCCCGCCCCCCAGCCCAGCCCGCTGACCTTCCCGATGTTCCGCGGTGTGGAGATCTGCGCAAGCATGGCGTTGTAGTTGACGCCCGCGAACTCGAAGAACACATTGCCCAGTGCGATCAGGGACACCCCCAGCAGGAGGAACTCAGGCCTGGGGAAGACAAAGAAGCACAACGCGGTCAGGACGGCGACGGCGGCCGTGTTGACTCCCAGCCACAGTTTGCGTCGCCCGCCCGCGTCGGAGCGCTGGCCGGTGACCGGAGCCAGCAGGGCGATGGCGAAGCCGGCAACGGCAAGCGCCCCGCCCAGGACCGCGGAGGCACGGTCTTCCCCTCCGAAGGCGTTGGAGGTGAGGTACACGGTGAACACAAACGTGGTCATCACAGCGTTGAAAGCCGCCGACCCCCAGTCCCAGGATGCCCAGGCCAGTACTCTGCCCTTGCTGGTTGCCTGATTCCCGGATGCAAGTTCCGAGGACGGTTGCGTGGCCCCGGGAGCGCTGGCGCTGTTCATACGATGCATCGTATCCGCCCGTGGCGAACAGGCAGCGGACCTGGCGCCCGCGACGCCGGGGAAAGCGGCCGGAGGATACAGCACGCCGGAGAAAACGGCAGCAGAGCCTTGATAAACTAGGCACTCCCGAACCTGACGAATGACCGCCTGCCCTAACTTTTGACAATCGAATCCCTGACGTTGCGGAGAAAACAGTGATCACAGTCCTTGCCGTGCACTTTACGGTGGCTGTGGTGGCGCCGTTCCTGTTCAGGGCCTGGGGCCGCAACGCTTTCTATGCACTGGCAGCTGTTCCCGCACTCTCCTTCATCTGGCTCCTGTTCCAGCACGGCCCCGTCTACTCGGACAGCGGGGCGGTGGCGGAAGTGGTCCCCTGGGTTCCGGGCCTCCAGCTCGAGTTCGCCTTCCGGATGGATGCCCTGGCGTGGGTCATGTCCCTGCTGGTGCTCGGTGTCGGCTCGCTGGTCCTCATTTACTGCGCACGGTACTTCAAACGCAAGGACCAGGACCTCGGCGCGTTCGGTGCCCAGCTCCTGGCCTTCGCCGGGGCAATGTTCGGCCTGGTGGTGGCCGACGACCTCCTGCTGCTGTTTATCTTCTGGGAACTCACCACCATCCTGTCCTACCTCCTGATCGGGTTCGCCCGGACCAGGCTGGCGGCACGGCGGTCGGCACTCCAGGCTTTGATGGTCACCACCGCGGGCGGCCTGGCCATGCTGGTGGGCCTGATCATGCTGGGCTACGCGGCCGACACCTACCGCATCTCTGACATCCTCCAGCAGGCGCCCGCGCTCATGGGCGGGCCTTCGGGCGCCATGGTGAGCGCCGCCGTCGTACTCATCCTGGTTGGTGCCATCACGAAGTCGGCGCTGGTCCCGTTCCATTTCTGGCTCCCGGGGGCCATGGCGGCGCCCACTCCGGTCAGCGCCTACCTGCACGCCGCGGCGATGGTCAAAGCGGGCATTTACCTCGTTGCGCGGCTGGCGCCGGGCTTCTCCGAGACGTCCTTCTGGCAGCCGGTGGTGCTGGGCCTGGGGCTGGCGACGATGCTTGTGGGCGGCTACCGGGCACTGCGGCAGACCGACATCAAGCTCATCCTTGCCTACGGCACAGTGAGCCAGCTGGGCTTTCTCACCATGGTGGTGGGGCTCGGCACACCGGACGCCGCCCTCGCGGGCCTGGCGATGCTGTTGGCCCACGGCCTGTTCAAGGCCACCCTCTTCCTGGTGGTGGGCATCATCGACCACCAGTCCGGCACCCGTGATGTCCGCAAGCTTTCAGGGATTTTCCGGTCCTCCCGCGCCTTGGGGATTGTCGCGGGCATCGGTGCCGCGTCCATGGCGGGCGTTCCCTTCCTGGGCGGATTCGTGGCCAAGGAATCGGTGCTGGAGGCGTTCGTCCACCACGCAGGCAACCCCGACGCCGGTCCCTGGGGGATAGTGGTCCTGGCGGGCCTGGTCCTGGGCTCCATCCTGACCTTCGCGTACAGCGCCCGCTTTATGTGGGGCGCTTTCGCCGTCAAAGCCGGGGTGGAGCGCACGCCCTTCAAGGCCATCAAGCCCTCCTTCCTCGCGGCGCCGGCCATCCTCAGCCTCCTGACCATTGCCTACGGGCTCTGGCCGGTCCCCGTGGATGCCTGGGTCCAGCCCTACGCGGCCCTGTTCGCTTCTTCCGCTCCCGACGCCGGCACCCCCGCCGAGCAGGCAGGCCACCTGGCACTGTGGCATGGCTTCACTCCCGCGCTTGGACTGACGGCCCTCACCTTCGCGCTTGGCTTGGCGATGTACTTTGGCCGCAACGCGGTGTCGCGCGTCCAGTCCGTGGTGCCGGCGTGGGTGGACGCGGACAAGGCCTACCAGTACACCGTTGGCGCACTGGATGACGTGGCCGTGTGGGTCACCGGCCGCACGCAGCGCGGTTCGCTGTACTACTACCTGGCTGTCATCCTCAGCGTTGCGTTTGTGCTGCCGCTGGCGGCAATCCTGCTGGCGGGCAAGCCGCTTCCGGAGGGTATCTACCTCGTGGATCCCGGTTCCCCGCTTCAGCTCGTGGTGGGCGCGGGCATCGTGATCGGCGCCCTGGCCGCGGTCAAGGCCAACAAGCGGTTCCTTGCGGTCCTGATGGTTTCCGTCACCGGCTATGGCATAGCGCTGATGTTCGCGCTGCAGGGCGCTCCGGACCTGGCCCTGACCCAGATGCTGGTGGAAACCATCGTCCTGGTGGCCTTCGTCCTGGCGCTGCGCAGCCTGCCGCCTGAACTCCGCGACCGCACCGGCGGCAAATACCGGGTGGTGCGGGTCATCATCGGCCTGTGCTTCGGCGTCACCATGGTTTTCGCGGCGATCTACGCCATGGGCGCCAGGACTGCCATCCCGGTCTCGCTGGAGTTTCCGCGGCTCGCCTATGAGGGCGGCGGGGGATTGAACATCGTCAACGTGACGCTTGTGGACATCCGGGCCTGGGACACGTTCGGCGAAATTACCGTCCTTGCCCTTGCCGCCACTGGTGTGGCAAGCCTGATCTTCGTCCGTGGACGCGGCGACCGGATCAAGAACTCCGCCACCGTTGCCGCGGGCACCGTGGGCCGCTACCGGGCCGTCAACCCGAGCACGCGGGACGCCGCCGCGCTCGCCGTCAGCCGGAAGTTCGCTTCGGCAGCCCGGGACGCGTGGATTGTGGCGGGCCGGACCCTTGCCCCGGAACGCCGCTCCATCATCTTCGAAGTGGTGACCCGGCTGATCTTCCACTCCATGATCATTTTCTCGCTGTACCTCCTGCTGGCCGGCCACAACCTTCCCGGCGGAGGTTTCGCCGGCGGCCTCACCGCAGGCCTTGCCCTGACCATCCGCTACCTTGCCGGCGGGCGGTTCGAACTCAGCGAGGCCACACCGGTGAGCGCCGGTGCCCTTCTGGGCGTGGGGCTGGCTGTTGCCGCAACCTCGGGTGTGGCGCCGCTGCTGCTGGGCGGCCAAGTGTTCCAGACGGCCATCATTGAGCTCTGGCTGCCGGTGTTCGGTGATATTAAGTTCGTGACCTCAACCATCTTTGATATCGGCGTGTACATCGTGGTGGTGGGCCTGGTGCTTGACGTCCTGCGCAGCCTCGGCGCCGAGATCGACGAGCACCTGGAAGAGCGGTCCGCCGCTCCGGCCGGCGCTTTCACCGACGACGAAGACGGCTTCGCCGGTGACGCATCAGTACCGGGTGCGGCCGCCAGCGCCAGGGAGTCCCAGGGCTTCTCCGCTGAGACAACCGCAAAGGGCCAAGCATGAGCGTGAACCTGACACTGCTGATTGTTATGGGTGCCCTGTACGCCTGCGGAATCTACCTGATCCTGGAACGCAGCCTCACCCGGGTGCTGCTGGGACTGATGCTTCTGGCCAATGCCACCAACCTGCTGATCCTGGCAACCGGCGGCTACTCCGGGCTTGCCCCGCTGTATTCAAAGGAAATTGCGGCGCAGGACTACAACGATCCGTTGCCCCAGGCGCTGATCCTGACGTCCATCGTTATTTCCTTTGCGGTGACGGCGTTTATGCTCGGCATCATCTACCGCACATGGGTACTGGCCCGCCAGGATGAGATCCAGGACGACGTGGAAGACCTTCGTGTGGCGGAAACGCCAAGCTTCGACGCCGAGGACGACGCCGTCATACCAGCCGAGACCTCCGAGTTCCCGGCGGCGACGGTTATGGCAGGCGGCCGCGAAATGCCCGCCGAAGACGCAGCCGCAGAAGAAAAGCCCGGCTCCAACAATGTGGCCCCAGGCCCGGAAGGAGTCGGAAAGTGAACATTGCAAGCTTTGCCCCGCTCGCCGTCGTACTTCCCATCCTGGGCGCCGCCCTGACCTTCCTGCTGATCCGGCACTCACGGGCGCAGCGGGCGGTCAGCATTGCGCTGCTGTCCCTCACGCTCCTGCTGGAATGCTTCCTGCTTGCCTCGGTGTGGGACGGCGGGACTGCCGCCGTGACCATCGGCGGCTGGCTGCCGCCGTGGGGCATCGTGATGGTGGTGGACCAGTTCTCCTCCCTGATGCTGGTGGTCTCCTCCGCAGTGAGCCTCGCCGTGCTGGTGTACGCCACCGGGCAGGGCATGGCCGACGGAGACCAGGACGCGCCGGTCTCGATCTTCCACCCCACGTACCTGATCCTGGTGGCGGGGGTTTCCAACGCCTTCCTCTCCGGTGACCTCTTCAACCTTTACGTAGGCTTCGAGATCCTGCTGACGGCAAGCTATGTCCTGATGACCCTCGGCGGTACCGGGCCGAGGATCCGGGCGGGCGTCACCTATGTGGTGGTCTCCGTGGTGTCGTCGGTGCTGTTCCTGATCTCCATCGCCATGGTTTACGGAGCCACGGGAACCGTCAACATGGCCGACCTTGCCATCAAACTCGGGGAGCTGGACCAAGGCACCAAGACTCTCCTGCACGTGATGCTGCTGGTGGCGTTCGGCATCAAGGCGGCCGTGTTCCCGCTCTCCTTCTGGCTGCCTGACTCGTACCCCACCGCGCCCGCCCCTGTCACCGCCGTGTTCGCTGGCCTGCTCACCAAGGTGGGCGTCTACGCCATGGTGCGGACCGAGACCCTCCTCTTCCCGGGGGACACCCTCAACACACCCCTGATGGTGGCCGCGCTGTTGACCATGGTGGTGGGAATCCTTGGCGCACTGGCCCAGAACGACATCAAACGTCTGCTCTCATTCACACTGGTCAGCCACATCGGTTACATGGTGTTCGGACTGGCCATGTCCTCCACGGCAGGCCTGGGGGCCGCCGTCTTTTACGTGGCGCACCACATCACCATCCAGACCAGCCTCTTCCTGGTGACGGGCCTGATCGAACGCCGCGGCGGCAGCTCGTCGGTGGACCGCCTGGGCGGCCTCGCCAAGCTCTCGCCGCTGCTGGCGCTGCTGTTCTTCGTTCCCGCCATGAACCTGGCCGGCATCCCGCCGTTCTCCGGCTTCCTGGGGAAGGTGGGGCTGATGCAGGCCGGCATCGAACTGGGGACGCCGCTGGCCTACGCCCTGGTGATTGGCGGGGTCCTCACCAGCCTCCTGACGCTGCTTGCCATTGCCAGGGTCTGGAACCGTGCCTTCTGGCGCAGCCCCGCCGACGCCGAACATCCGGATCCCGTCCTGCTGGCCCCGCCGTTGGCGCGAGTGGCCGGCCCGGGTGCCAAGCGGAATACCGTGACACTCCTGCCGCGCACCATGGTGGGTTCCACGCTGGGACTGGTGGTTCTCGGCGTCGCGCTCACAGTCTTCGCCGGTCCATTGTTTACGGTTTCCGACCAGGCCGCCGAGGACATGCTGGACAGGTCCTCCTATATCCAGGCCGTCCTGGGTGAGGACACCGTTGTCCCCATGGTCCTGACGTCCGGAGGAGGAAAATGAGCCGCCGGCGGATCTCCCTGCGCCAGGAGTTACCCCTCCTGGTGTGGCTGGTCATTGTGTGGGGTGCCCTCTGGCAGGACTTCAGCCCCGGAAATCTCCTGTTCGGTGCACTGCTGGCCGTTGCCGTTGCCAGGTTGTTCTACCTGCCCCCGGTGGAACTCAGCGGCCGTTTCAACATCCTTTACGCCGTTCCCTTCGCCCTCGTGTTCCTGGCCAAGGTGGTGGTTGCCAGCGCCCAGGTCCTGTACCTGGCAGTGGTGCGCGGGCCCAGGGTGAGGAACGCCGTGGTGGCCGTGACGCTGCGTAGCCACCAGGACCTGCTGGTCACGGCAACCGGGCACGTGATTTCGCTGATCCCGGGATCGCTGGTGGTTGAGGTGGACAGGTCCACGTCAACCCTCTACCTGCACGCCCTGAACATCAGCTCCGCGGAGGACGTTGAAAGCCTGAAGAAAGAGGTGCGCTCCATCGAAGCCGGACTGATCAGGATCATGGGCACCAAGGAAGAACTCGACGCCGTCCGGATGGAGGCGGCCGCATGATGCAGACAGTCCTGGTCCTTACCGCCGTGATCTTCTCAGTTGCTGCGGGCGGTGCCATCATCAGGATCGCCCGCGGGCCCTCGTTGCTGGACCGTGTACTCGCAGCTGACGTCCTGCTGGCGATCCTGGGCGGCGCACTATGCGTGGACATGGCGGTAAACCGGCACCTGAACAACCTGATGCTGGTGGTGGCCATCTCCATCATCGGTTTCCTGGGGTCCGTCACTGTTGCCCGTTTTGTGGCAGACCGAAGGGAGGTGCCAGGTGAGTCCTGACGCTACCGCCATGGATTTCTGGATCGACCTTGTGTCCGCCGTGTTTATGGTGGTGGGGGCCGTTATGTCGCTGGGGGCCGCGATCGGCCTGCTGCGCTTCCCGGACCTCCTGAGCCGTATGCATGCGGCCACCAAGCCGCAGGTGCTGGGGCTTTTCCTTTTGTTGGCAGCCATCGGACTGCAGATGCGCACCTGGTGGGTGTGGCCCGTGCTGGTGGTCGCCTGGATTTTCCAGCTGTTGACTGTGCCGGTGTCCGCGCACATGGTGGGCAGGGCGGGTTACCGCACCAAGCACTTGCACCGCGAGCTGCTGACGTCCGACGAGTTGGAGGCAGTAGTACAAAAAGCCGCCGCCAAAACCGCCCGTGAGGACGATTCCGGCGACGGCCCTACGAAGTAGCCGCTAAGTGGTCCCGGCAGGTCAGACGATGTCCTTGCTCTTCGCGAACCGGGTGATGGCCCGCTGGGTGCCGCGGTTGGCCAGGACCTGGATGATGGTGCTTACCGAGGCCGAGATCAGCGCGAACGTCAGCGCGGACTGAAGGCTGGTGGGGATGTCCTCGTCCTTGCCGGTGGGCGGCTTCCGTCCGGTGGTCTTTTCCCAGATGGTGTTGACCAGCTTGGTCCCGACGAAGCCGGCGCCGAGGCTCACACCGGTGCCGAGCAGCTTGATGAAGAGGTTCATTCTTAGTACTCCTTGCGGGCGGAAAACGGGCTGACTTCAGCCTAGCGGCATCCCGGCCGGGAGCCGGAGCGGCAGGCCCTCTGGTTCGCTGTGGGCGTTGTGTCCGGGAAGTGTGCTGCTCAGCCCGCCGGCGGTTCCGTCCGAAACTTGATCATCTTGTGCGTGCCGTCGCAGTAGGGCTTGATAGCCGACGCGCCACAGCGGCACAGGGCTACGGTCTGGCGCTGGCGGGGGACCGGGTCCCCGGAAGGCGTCACGATTTCGAAGTCGCCCCGGACAATCAGTGGCCCGTCGGGGCACACCACGATCGAGCTTTCGGCGGGTTCTTGGTTCATGGCTGCTCCTGGCGGGGGTTGTGGGCGGGAGTCTGTACGTTCGGTTGGCGAAGGACGGCGATTTTCCCGGAGTGCCTGCGCTGGAGTTCGGACTGCGGGTGCGCAGCGGCTTTGAGTCGGGACCCCATGTAGGGCATGCCCCCCGTGAGGCGGAAAGCCAGTGCGATCCAAATGCAGACCGCCCGTTCCAATGCCCACAGCGGGGCGCACCACACTGCGCGGAGGGGGAAGAAAAAGTTACCGTGGTGCCGCCGTCGCCCGACTCCTGCCATGATGACCGGTGCCGCCGCCAGTCCCAGCAGGGCCGGCCCGCGGTACCTCGCGGGAAGGCAAGAGGCTGCGGCGAATACCGGAAGAAGGGAAAGTTCCGTGGCGAGGCGGCGGGGCTCCGCGAAGTCGTCGTATGCCTGCCGGATACGTTGCTTGAGGAAATGCCGGAACGCGGGCGGCCTGCGGGCAACGAACAGGCCCGGGAGGATCTTCTCCCGGCCGCCGGCCGCCTTGACCGTCCGGATCAGCTCCAGGTTCTCGAACAGCACCGGATCGTAGCCGCCGGTGGCCAACAGGGCGCTCCGGCGCACGGCTAGAGTACCCGGGAAGTCCGCAGACCAGGCCCGGTTGATCAGGGTCCTGGACGTATCCCACCAGGCGTGCCAGGGCAGGGGGTCGAAATAGTTCTGCGGCCGCACAACGTCCGCTGACTCAAGGTGAGCAATGATGGCGGTGAGCGATTCGCACGTGTAGCGCACGTCGTCGTCCGCTATCACCAGCAGCTCTGCCATGGAGGAGCGGACGCCGGTCATCACCCCGGCCACCTTGCCGTTGCCTCTGGCGTTGGAGCCGTCGCTGCCGCCCGGCTCCGGACGGAGGTGACGGACGGCAGCCGGGAAAGCGGCCCGATGCCGCTCGAACAGCTCCGGGCTGGAGCCGTCAACCACGGTGACAGGTATCCAGCCGGAGAGGAGTTCGAGGTAGGCGGCGAGGTCCGGCAGTTCCGAATCCCCGGTCCAGCGCAGCGGCAGGATGTACTCTGCGGACCGCCCGATGGCTGTAGTGCTCACGCTGCTGCCGGCACTGCCGCCCTCAGCGAGCTCTCTCCGTTTTCCCAGCAGGTCAAAAGGTGCGCCGAAAGCCTGCCATCGATCGCCATCACAGCAGTCGCCCCGAAGAGGACGTCCCCGAGCAGTCCGGGTTCGGCCTCCACGAGTCCTCCTGCGAGGTCGCGGCCGGCGATCTGCTCGTGGACGGCGTCGGCTTCCACGTGCTCGTCAAAGTAGTGGGTGACCTCGGCGTCGAAGCCGTGCCGGCGGAAGCCGTTGCCGTACAGGCGGTTGGGCTGGGAAGAGGTCATCTCGTAGATGGCCAGGTGGCCGGTGATGGCGCCGCGGAGCCGCCGGTTGAGCCCGAACAGTGACATCATATTTACCGCGGCCAGGGACACGGCCGGTACCGCGTCGAGGTAGGCGCCGTAGTGGTCGTCCATTCCCAAGCCCCGCATGGTGCGGGCGAACAGCGCGCTGTGCATGCGTTCCGGACGTCCGCCGCCGTACTCATCGGCCTGGATCTCCACCAGTGCAGCCTTAGGCCTGCCGGCGAGCCGAGGGATGGCCCAGGTGTGCGGGTCCGCTTCCTTGAGCTGGTAGACGGACTTGTGGACCAGGAACTCCTTGAGCTGATCCAGGGTCGCCTTCTTGGCGACGTACCTGGACACGCTGGGTCCGGTATCGGTGGCGGCAAGGCCGAACAGGACGTCGGCGACGGCATCACTGGTCATCTTTGCCGCAGGTGGCAGGTCCAGCTCCCCGGCTGCTGATTGGGCAGCTGCCCGCAGCGCTTCTTCGAATGGCCTTTCGAGCAGGCGGCGGACGTGGATCAGGCCCGGCTCCCATTCCCACTCGTCCCCGACGCCTTCGAGGCCGGAGTAATGAAGCTCGTAGAGGCAGAAAAGTGCCAGCTGGACGTCGTCGTCCCCAATGATGTCGGTAGTTGCACCCAGGTGCGGCGCAACATGCCGGCGCAATTCCTCGACGCCCGCGGCGGCGTCGTCTGTCCCGGCTGTAACTGCCAGGGCACTGAACAGGGCGGTGCTGATGGGACCTCTGGGTTCCGGGATCTTCATGATGCTCCTTCGGGCGGCTGCGGCGCTGCCGGTGCTGCACCGTCGACGGTGGCGGCTTTGGTTAAGGCTAGGCGTTCAGGTCGCGTTCGCGGCTGCGGCGTGAGGTGGTCCGCGGGGACAGCAGGATGGCGAGAATGATCATGGCCAGGCCCAGGGCAAGGTGCAGCCAGTTGTCAGCGCCGTTAAGGGGGACAAAGTTGGCCGGGGTCTCATCGCCCACCAGGAGGCCGTACAGCCAGAGAACCAGGTAGATGACTCCCCCGTAGATGAGGTAGCTCCTTGCCTGTTGGTGTGTCCTCGCAAGCAGCGTGCCAGCCACCCCGAAGGCCAGGTGCACCACGTTGTGCAGGACTGAAACTTGGAAAACGCCCATGAGCAAGGATCTCGAGCCGTGCCCGGCCATACCCATTGCTCCGTAATTGCTGGTGATTCCGGGGATGAACCCTACGACACCCACCAGCAGGAAGACGCCGCCCGTTGCGAGGGCCGCCGTTTGCAGGCCTGTCCTCGCTCCGGTGGCGCGGGTGCTGACTGTCATGACCTGTCTCCTCAAAAGCCTGGAGACAACATAGTAAGCATGATTACTAATTTAAGCTAAGTGCGTCCATTTTGCTGTTGGACCCGTCTTCCCGGCCGCTGGCTGCAGCTCCCGCAGCCGCTGGTGGCCCCTCAACCCTCCGAGGTGCTCCACACGTAGGGGTTTGAATGGTGCCCGCCGTGGCGGCCATGCTCGTACCCCTGTTGCCAGGCCCTCCCGACGGCGGACACCAGTTCCGCCAGCAGGGGATAGTAGGGGTGGTCCGGGCCGATGTAGATCATTTCCTCCGCGGCCTTGTCCACCGCCGCCCGCACCTGGTTGTCGGCTGCATTACCGAGCATGGCGCCCCTCCTTTGAAACTTCCGCCACCTGCTTTGAATGTACTCCGGGCGTTCCAGGGGGTCCATTACGGTGGTTGACCCAGGCGTTACTCCGACTTCATGGACCTGCGGATTTCGCGCAGGGCCTGGACCACAAGGTCATGGTCCTGCACCTGGGGAAGCCCCGAAACCGTCACTGTAGCGACTGCGCCCACCCCGGCAACGTACACGGGAAAGGAGCCGCCGTGAGCGGCATACCGCGACTGATCGAACCAGGCGTGGTCTTCAATCCGTCCACCGCGGACCCGGGCGCGCAGCCCCACCAGCAAGGAGGGCACCTCGTAACGGGCCGCGGTCCGCTGCTTGGCACGGATCCAGTGCTCGTTGTCCGGGGTGGCACCGGCCAGGGCAACGTGGAACAGGACCTGCTCTCCCTTGGTGATGTCTATCGCGATGGGAAACTGGCCCTCCTTACCGAACTCCACGAGCAGCAGACCCAGGTTCAGTGCATCGTCCATGGAGAAGCCGGGCAATTGGAGCTCCCGGATTTCGCCCTCAATCCGGGCAATCAGTGCTTGGAGTGATCCTTCCGGCTGGATGTCATCGGAATCCGGATCGAACTCGGTCACATGCGGGGAATTGGCAGTCATGGCCCACAATCTACCCCTCCTCCGGTGTAAACTGGACCCCGCCCACCAGGGCGATTATTTACCCACAGAAACTATTAACGACAGGGGAGCGCCGCCGTCGGGCATCACTGGCCAAGCCAGGATCCGCAGGTGGGCGCTGAGAGTGCGGACAGCCGCAGACCCTCGAACCTGATCCGGTTAGTACCGGCGCAAGGGAGTCGAGTTCTCGAAGCACCGCAGCGGCGTGCCGTTGCCGTGCTTTCCCCTCCTGTTCCTCAGGAGGAATTGCATGGCAACTACAGCAATCAAGAAGACCACCAGCAGGTCCTGGCGCGTCGTGGACATCGTGGTGGCAGCATTGATCGCCATCGCCGGCGGCGTCATCTTCTGGGCCTGGTCCCAGGGGGCGGCCGCAGTCTCGGCGCCCATGAACGCCCTCTACCCGCCGCTCACCGGATTGCTGGCCGGCGGCTGGATGATCCCGGCCGTGCTGGGCATGCTCATCATCCGCAAGCCGGGCGCAGCGCTGTTCTGCGAGACCGTTGCGGCCACCGGCGAACTGCTGATGGGTTCGCAGTACGGCGCGTCCGTTCTGTTCTCCGGGTTTGTCCAGGGCCTCGGCGCCGAGATCATCTTCGCCATCTTCGTGTACCGGAAGTTCAACCTGCCGGTATCCCTGCTCGCCGGCGCCGCTGCCGGGCTTTTCTGCGGCCTCAATGACTCCTTCGCGCCCTGGGGCTGGAACATCGCCTACTCCGGCGGGGACAAGCTGGCGTACATCATCTTTACCGCCGTTTCGGGTGCCGTGATCGCCGGAGCACTGTCCTGGATCGCCACGCGCGCGCTGGCGAAGACAGGAGTCCTGGGCTCCTTTGCGTCGCGCAAGGCAGCAACGGAGCCCGTCTTCTCCTGATGACTGCTCCTTCCGTGCACGGCGCCTCGGTGGCGGCGCGGCCGGCTGCAGTCGCCGCCCGCGGCTGGGGCTGGCGGCACGGCGGCCGGTCCAAGCCGGCTGTCCGTGCCCTTGACCTCGACATCCAGCCGGGCGAGCGCGTGCTTCTTCTTGGCCCGTCCGGAGCGGGCAAGTCCACGCTCCTGCATGCGTTGGCAGGGGTGCTGGGCGATGCGAACGACGACGACGGCGAGGCGGGCGATTCCGACGAGTCGGGTTCGCTGCTGATTGACGGCGCCTCCCCCCGCGGGCAGCGCGGCCGGGCGGGACTGATGCAGCAGGACCCGGAGACCCAGGTGGTCCTCTCGCGGGTCGGCGACGACGTCGCCTTCGGTGCCGAGAATCTGGCCGTGCCCCGCGACGACATCTGGACCCGCGTGCACGAGGCGCTGGACGACGTCGGGCTCTCCCACCTGCCGCTGGACCACCCGACGTCGGAGCTGTCCGGTGGCCAGAAACAGCGGCTGGCGCTCGCGGGCATCCTTGCCATGCGGCCCGGGCTGATTCTCCTGGATGAGCCCACGGCCAACCTGGACCCCGCCGGGGTGGTGGAGGTGCGCGACGCCGTTGGCCGTTGCCTCGACAAGACCGGGGCAACCCTGGTGGTGGTGGAACACCGCGTGGCCGTGTGGAAGGACCTGGTGGACCGCATTGTGGTGCTGCAGCCGGGATCTTCTGCCGATCCGGCCGTGCTCCTGGACGGGCCGCCGGATCAGGTGCTCAGCGAAGCCCGGAGCATGCTCATCGAAGCCGGGGTCTGGGTGCCCGGCTACGTCCCCGCTACCCGTGACCGCGCGTCCGATCCGGGCCCCGGTGCCGGGGACCTGCTGCTTGCCGCCGAGCAACTGGCCGTATCGCGGCAACGTGCCCGCCGCAAGGGCTTCCGGAAGCTGCCGCCGGTGCCGGTGCAACAGGGGATTTCCGCGCAGGTCCGTGCAGGGCAGTCGCTGGCAATTACCGGGCCCAACGGGGCAGGAAAGTCCACCTTTGCGCTGACCCTCGCCGGGCTGCTGGAGCCTGTCGACGGGAAGGTTTCCGCCACCCTGGCACTCAGCAGGGGCGGGGGAATCGACCCGTACGGGTGGAAAGCGGAGCAGTTGATTGAGCGTGTGGGCACGGTGTTCCAGGAACCTGAGCACCAGTTCGTCACCGGGAACGTGCTGGATGAATTGCGCTTTGGGCCGCGGCACCTGGGGCGCGGCGAGGAGCGGGTGGACGAACTGCTGGAGCGGCTCCGGCTCACCGAACTCGTTGATGCGAACCCTTACACGCTTTCGGGCGGGGAGAAGCGGCGGCTCTCCGTAGCCACTGTCCTCGCCGCCCATCCGCAGGTCCTGGTCCTGGATGAACCCACCTTCGGGCAAGACGCCAACACCTGGGCCGAGCTGGCATCGTTCCTGTCCGAGTTGCTGGACGCCGGCACCGCCGTGGTGTCCGTAACCCACGATGCCGAATTCACTGCGGCGTTGGGCGGAACGGAACTGCGCTTGGCAGCAGCGGCGGTGGCACCATGAGGCGGGAGCTGAACCTGCGCGGCAACCGCGCCCTCCTGACGCGCGCCAACCCGCTGAGCAAGTTCGCAGCCGTTTTCCTGATCACTGCCGTCCTCGCGCTCTCCATCGACTGGGTGTCCGCCTCCGTGGCGCTCGTCTTTGAATTCCTGCTGTTCCCGTTGGCGGGTCTCACCCTGACGCTGCTGTGGCAGCGGGGGTGGCCGCTGATCCTTGCCGCCGCCGTCGGTGGCTGGAGTACCTCCATCCTGGCTGCCGACAGCGGAAGGACGCTGATCGACGTCGGCATTTGGAGCATGAGCGAAGGCTCGCTGGAGCTGGGGCTCGGGTTTATGCTGCGTGGGCTGGCGATTGCGCTGCCGGCGGTGTTGCTGATGAGCTGTACCGATCCAACGGACCTGGCCGACGCGCTGGCGCAAAAGGCGCGCCTTCCGCACCGGTTTGTGCTGGGAACCCTGGCCGCGATGCGGCTGGTGGGGCTGCTGGCAGAAGAATGGCAGACCATCGGGATGGCGCGCCGTGCGCGGGGCGTCGGTTCCCGCGGAAGTGCCCTGGAACGGGTGAAGGCCACGCTGGGGCAGAGCTTCGGTCTCCTGGTTCAAGCCATCCGGCGTGCTTCAAGGCTGGCCGTCACCATGGAGGCGCGCGGCTTCGGTGGGGGTAAGCGGACGTGGGCGCGGGAATCCACCTACAGCGGACTGGACGTGTGGGTCCTGGCCGGCGGCGTGGTGATGGCAGGCGCGGCGTTTATTGCCGCCATGTGGGCTGGCACTTGGAACATGGTGTGGCTGGGGAGCTGACGGAAGCTGCCCTCCGGAGGCTGGGCGCCGGCTTAGTCGCAGGAGTGGTTGTAGTCGAAATTCCTCGACACGAACTGGGTCAGCGTGACGTCGCCGCCGCCGGTCAACGGCGGGTCTGCGCACTTGGCTTTGGCCCCGGTGACAGTGCGGGCACCGGCTAACCAACTCGGCAGCGAGTAGAGGTTGCTCGAACTGCTGACGGTCCCCACGATCCGGCCCCACTGGAGGCCGGTTGAATAGATCCCGACTCCTTTGACGTCGATGCTGTGGAAGAAGTCCGTCATGCCCTCCAGCACGGTGCGGTTCGCATCCTTGTCCGTGGTGGACCAGGAGTTCCCGGTTTCCACATCCAGCCACCAGAAATAGTCCGAGGGGTTGGTAATTCCGCGGATGTAGGCGTCGTCGTAGGCTTTGGCCCAGCCGTACATGTACGCGCACGCCTTCCCGTAGTCCCCGTCCTCGCAGGAGCCATAGGGGTTATGGACGGCCGATCCTATGGGGTACTCGTTGCTGGCGGGCCACCACGAGCCGCTGCTTCCCGGGTTCGCGGTGTTGACGTAAAGGGATATCTTGGGCTGGGGCGTGACGCCCGATGAAGCAGCGGCCCATTCGAGCTGTTCCTTCAGGCAAGGATTGGTGCTGTTGGCCAAGCCGTTGTTGACGCCGACAACGGCGAAGGCCTGACCTGCCGGAAAAGACTTGTCGCACTGGGGCCAGGAGATGTCGTTGCCCAGTGTTGACTGGTTGCCCTCGCCGGGCGACGGCGCCGCTCCGGCCGGCGGAACGGGGAGCAGGAGCAGGACGGCGAACAGCGGGGCGGCCAGCCCGGCCGCCACTCGCGTGCCTCGAGGTCGGCGCACTGCCACCTCCGTCGTCGTCAAAGTAAGAGGGTATATTCAGTCTCCTCCGCTTCGGCGGGCAGGGTCAACAAGGCAAGCAACCGGCGTTCTATCGCACGTAGTGGGTAAACGCTCTCCGGCGGCGGCAGAACTGGGCGTCCTCCGCGCCTGCTTAGCTCATTTGTGATATATTTGTCGGCATGACGCAGGAAACTACGGAACACGTTGCCGCCATGCTCAGGGATGCCAGGGGTGAGAAGGGCTGGACGCAAGGCCAGCTCGCTGCCGAGCTCGGAACCAGCCAGAGCGCCATTGCCCGGATGGAACAGGGCAAGCAGAACCTGAGCCTGAAGATGATCCAGCGGCTGGAGGCGACCTTCGGCCGGAGCATCGTGAACGTGGGAAAACCGCAGATGACGCACCTGCGCGTGGAGGGCGGCCGCACGCTGTCGGGCGCCGTGGACGTTAACAGCAGCAAGAATGCCGGCGTCGCGCTGTTGTGCGCAAGCCTCATCAACCGGGGAACCACCATTCTTCGCCGTCTTGCACGCATCGAGGAAGTGAACCGCATCGTTGAGGTGCTCAGCAGCATCGGGGTCGAGTGTACCTGGCTCAACGATTCGGACCTCCAACTACGCAGGCCTGCCGTCCTTAACCTGGCAGCAATGGACGTTGAAGCCGCCCGCCGAACACGCAGCGTCATCATGCTGCTGGGGCCGCTGCTGGACGAATCCTCGGAATACCGCCTGCCGTATGCCGGCGGCTGCGACCTGGGCACCCGAACCGTTGAACCGCATATGCAGGCGCTGCGCCAGTTCGGACTCACGGTGGAAGCAACTGCAGGCTTCTACGCAGTGCAAGCCCCTTCTGCCGACAGCCGTGACCGTTCCTTCGTGCTGACAGAGCGTGGAGATACTGTCACTGAGAACGCCATCATGGCGGCGGCACACCGTGAGGGAACCACGGTGATCAGAAACGCCAGCCCAAACTACATGGTGCAGGACCTCTGCTTCTACCTGCAGATGCTGGGCGTCACCATCGACGGCGTCGGCACCACCACCTTGAAGATCACCGGGCGGCCCATGATCGACGCCGAGATCGAGTACTTCCCGTCGGAGGACCCCATTGAGGCCATGAGCCTCATCACCGCCGGCATCGTTACCAACTCTGAGGTGACCATCCGGCGGGTCCCCATCGAGTTTATGGAGATCGAGCTGGCCACGCTGGGGCAGATGGGCCAGAAGTTGGAGATCTCGGGCGAGTACATGGCCCAAAACGGCCGGACCCGCTTGGTGGACGTGACCACTAAGCCTTCGCAGCTGCACGCGCCGGAGGACAAGATCCACCCGATGCCTTTCCCTGGCCTGAACATCGACAACCTGCCGTTCTTCGCCGTCATAGCCGCCAACGCCAGCGGGCAGACCATGATCCACGACTGGGTTTACGAAAACCGGGCCATTTACCTCACGGAGCTGAACCGGCTGGGTGCCCAGGTCCAGCTGCTGGATCCACACCGTATCTACGTCAACGGCCCCACGAAGTGGCGTGCTGCAGAGGTTGGCTGTCCGCCGGCCCTCCGCCCGGCAGCCTGCCTGCTGTTGGCCATGCTCGCGGCCCGTGGAGTCTCGGAGCTGCGGAACATCTATGTCATTGAGCGCGGATATGAGGACCTGGCCGAGCGGCTTAACGCTATCGGTGCCAAAGTGGAGTACTTCCAGGACTGAACATTCACGCGTCATGAAGTCATGAGGACCTTCAAAAGGCCCTCACCTGTCGCAGAATGTGAGTATGCGAACATTCGGCGTTGAGGAAGAGCTCCTGATCGTTGATCCGGAGAGCGGGGAGCCGCTTGCCCTCGCCGATGCGCTGCTGTCCGGCCGCCGGCTGGCTGCGGACGACGCTCCGGATGACCCCCGGGATCTCGAAACGGAAGACAGAACCGTTTATGACGACGACGAGATGGGCCTGAGTGCCGAACTCAAGCTGGAGCAGATTGAGACGCAGACCCGGCCATGCCTGGAGTACGGTGTGCTGCTGGACCAGATCAGGGCCGGGCGGGCGCTCGCCGACAGGGCTGCCAGGAAGAATAATGCCAGGGTGGCGGCGCTGGCCACCTCGCCCCTCGGGTTGTCCAGCCACACCACTCCCGATCCGCGATACGCCAGGATGCTGGAGCGTTTTGGCCTGACTGCACAAGAGCAGTTGACGTGCGGCTTCCACGTCCACACCTATATCGAGTCCCAGGACGAGGGCGTGGCTGTACTGGACCGCATCCGCGACAAGCTTGCGGTCCTCACTGCATTGAGCGCGAACTCTCCGTTCTGGAACGGGCTTCAGACCGGTTTTGAAAGCTACCGCACCCAGGCGTGGAACCGCTGGCCGACGGCCGGCCCAGCCGGGATCTACGGAACCTATTCTGCCTACCGCCGGGTGGTTACCCGGCTGCTGGACAGTGGCGTGATGCTGGACGAAGGGATGATCTACTTCGACGCCCGGCTGTCCCGGAACCATCCCACCGTGGAGGTCCGCGTTTCAGACGTTTGCCTGCGGGCCGAGGATGCGGCCCTCATCGCTGTCCTCGTGAGGGCGCTCGTGGAGACGGCAAGCCGTGAGTGGCGCGAGGGCGTTGATCCGGCGCCCGTTCCCACCGTACTTTTGCGTATGGCCTCATGGCAGGCAAGCAGCGGCGGACTCAGCGGCGAGCTGCTGGACTTCGGGTCCTTCCGGCCTGCACGTGCCGCAAATGTAGTGCGTTCTCTGGTTGACTATCTTGCCCCGGTATTGCAGGAGCAGGGCGAACTTGCCTTGGCGAGGCGGGGAGTGGAGGACGTCATCGCCCGCGGGACGGGGGCAGCTGAACAGCGCCGCATCCGCGACAAGGCATTGGCCAGCTCATCGCCCGAAGACTTGGGCTTCAGCGCAGTGGTCAAGCACGCCATCGATGCGACCATGCGGGGTTCCCTGGATTTTTCGAAGGCCGATGGCGCTCCGGAACTTCTGCGGGTCCGCCAGGCCTGACATCTCCGCAGCTACGCGGTTGGACTACCTCATCTCAGATCAGGGGACGAAAGCGACTCCGTGAGCCAAAGGTGCCAGTGCGGAAACGGGTCCTTGGCAGTTCGTCGTCAGTAGGGCCAGGTCACCAGGGCCTTGGCCCCGGCGAGTTGTGCTTCCATCAGGGCCAGCCGCTCCAGCCGGATATCGATCTTCCGCTGCAATACATCAACGGCAGTACCGGAACCGTCAGCCGCAGCATCGAGCCGGGCATCACTCAGGACCAGCTCATCAAGGCCCGCAACGGAGGTATGAATACCCTCCATCGCGGCCGCTGCGCCCGTCCCGACTCCCATAAGAACATCATCTAATGGGGGTCTGACATTCTGAGGCCAACGTAGCGGGGAACACCCTGGCGGTACTTCATGTACGAATCTCCGAATAGGCCTGCCAGGCGTTCCTCCTCCCGCAGCACCTCCCGGTGCACCGCAGCGGACGCTGCCGGAAGGGCGGCCAGGATCCAACAGTTGCCCCGCATCAGGCCGATGCCAAGGTGCACCAGCGCCCATCCCACGTACATCGGGTTGCGCGAGAATGCGTAGGGCCCGGATGTAAGGAGGACGCCCGGCGTAGCAAGTCGCACGCCCCGGGCAGCAAACCAGGCCCAAACGACAAGGGTGCCACCGGCGCCCAGTGCAGCCAGGCCAGCTGCATGAAACAGTACGGGCACCCGGGCGGACGGAGCGGAAAGCCGTGATCGTACCAGCCGCTGAAGCACGGCGCCAGCGGCGATCCCCACCAGGTTCTGCTCCGGCAACGGAATGTTGGACAGGAGCCTTTCCCAGTCACTCGTGACAGCAGGTCCCGTCATGACCAACACGCCAACCAGTGCTAGACCTGCTTCAATGCCTGCTCAAGGTCGCCAATCAGGTCGTCCACGTTCTCCAGCCCAACCGAAAGCCGCACCACGCCGTCGCTCAGCCCGATGGCCGCCCGCCCCTCGGGACCCATGGCACGGTGCGTCGTGGTGGCCGGATGGGTGATGAGGGACTTGGAGTCGCCCAGGTTATTGGAGATGTCGATGATTCGCAGGCCATCCAGCAGCGCGAAGGCCGCCTCCTTGCCCGAGCGGCCGCCCGTCGTCGCAAGTTCCAGGGTGAGAACTGTCCCACCCGCACTCATCTGCTTCGCGGCGAGCTCGTATTGCGGATGTGACTTCAGGAGCGGGTACTTCACCCAGCTCACGGCAGGCTGCTGCTCCAGCCACTCGGCCAGTTGCAGGGCTGAAGCGGACGAGTGGTTAACGCGCAGGGCCATAGTCTCGAGGCCCTTGGTGAGCACCCACGCGTTAAAGGCGGACAACGACGGACCGGTGTGCCGCATGAGCTGCTTGACAGGGCCATCGATGAATTCCTTGGTGCCCAGGATAGCGCCGCCCAGCACCCGGCCCTGGCCGTCAATGTGTTTGGTGCCGGAGTAGACAATGACGTCCGCGCCGAGTTGCCCGCAGCGCTGCAGCAGGGGGGTGGCAAAGACATTGTCGACGACGACGGTGGCACCGGCTGCGTGCGCCAGTTCGCTGACCGCGGCGATGTCCACGATCTCCTGCATGGGGTTGGAGGGTGACTCAAAAAAGACGGCCGTGGTGGGCTGGGACAGGGCGTCACGCCACTGCTCCAGGTCCGGGCCGTCCACGAATACCGTCTCCACTCCCCAGCGCGGCAGGATCTCATTCAGGATCACAAAACAGGAACCGAAGAGCGAGCGGGCGGCCACCACACGGTCGCCGGCTGCCAGCAGGGCGCCCAGGGCGGTGAAGACCGCGGACATGCCGGACGCCGTCGCAAAGCACGCCTCGGTTCCCTCGAGGAGGCGGAGCCGCTCCTGGAAGGTGGCCACGGAGGGGTTGCCGTAACGGGAATAAACGAAGCGCTCGTCTTCACCCGTGAAGGCACGTTCCGCCGCGGCGGCAGATTCGTACACGAAGCCCGAGTTCAGGAACACAGCTTCGCTGGTCTCCTGGAAATTGGTGCGGTCCAATCCGCCGCGGACGGCCTGGGTGTCGGGGCTCCAGCCGGCGGCGTCTTCGTTGAAGGTCACTTAATTCTTCCCGAGATTGGTGGGCAGGCCGCGGTTCTTCCAGCCGTTGACGGTGCGTTCGCCGTAGCGGTCCGGCTCGCCCTCGAAGCCCTCCAGCACGTTATAAGAGGTGAATCCGGCCTGCGTGGCAGCAATCGCGGCCGCGACGGAACGCTGCCCGGAGCGGCACAGGAACACCAGCTCGGTCGAAGCATCCTCGGGCGCCTGCTGGGTCAGGTGGGTGATGAAATCCGGGTTGGGGATGCCGCCGGGGAACGTCCACTGGATGAACAGGGGATCGTTGTCCGTGGCCTTGGTGTCCGGGATGCCGATGTGGGCCCATTCGCCCTCGGTGCGCACATCCACCAGGATGGCGCCCTGCTCCAGCTTGTCCCACGCTTCCTGGGGCGTCAGGTCCCCTGCATAGCTCATGCGTGGCCCTCGCCGTCGAACTCAAGGTCTTCGCCTGCGGACTCAAGGTCATCCACCGCGGTGGCGACGGCGGCATCGGCTGATGCGATGGCAGCCGGAAGGACCAGGGCCTGTGCAACTATCACCTTGCCGCCGTTGGACGTTGCCGCCGGGCTGCCGTGCAGCACGTAGCCCTCGGCCAGGGCGGTCGAAATCCTTTCACAGAAAGACCTGTCATCCGGCCCGGTGACAAGCCGGTAGGAAAGTCTTTCTTCAAGGGCAGGTGCGTCAGACACGACGGATCTCCTTCTTTCACGCTTGCAACACGATTCGGTCGATATGCCGAGTATTCACCTGAGGCACCCCGCCGCGAAAGGAGGGTTGCCGACCGGCCAGTCAGGGCTTGGCGCCGATACTCATTACTCCCCAAAAACGTAACACTTGGCACGCGCGGCCGCAGCGCCGCCGTCGTCATGTTCCGTAACTGAACCCTTCCGGTCCGGGAGGGAGGCCATACGTCCGCAGCCAACCAGGTCCATGAAGGACGACGGCGACAGGCACCCCGGGGGGCAGGGGACCGATGCCTGCGACCTCCTGACATGCCGGATAAAGTTCTTGTGGGGCCGCCGCCCCGTCGTTGAAGCATCAGCCTTGGGGGTCCCATCAGCTCGTCATCAGCCGTCGCGCGAAAGATCCATCACCTTCCTTTGGTGCGCCGCGTGGCGGCCTTCCTGGCCGCCATACTGTTGGCAGTCCTGGCCGTGGTGCTGCCTGGCGGAGCGGCCCGGGCGGCAGATAGCTTTCCGGACGAGGGCAAGCCGTTGCTGGGCGCTGTCCTGGAATGGGGTGAGGACACCGCCGCCGGGTTCGCCGACCGCCTGGGTGCGTCGCCGGCGCTGTTGGGGCATGACATAGCCTTCCCGTTCCGCCCCTCAGAGGTAAACGACATCAGAGGCTTCCTGGAACAGTCAGGAGAGCAAGGCGCGCATGCCATGCTCACGGTGAAGCCGACGGTTCCGTTGGACCAGGTCACCGCTGAAGCCGCCGCATCATTTGCTGACGAAGTGGCGGAACGGACAGGCAACTTCAGGGGCCAGGTGCTGATCCGCTTTGCTCCGGACATGAATGCCAGCTGGGTGGAGTGGGGCCAGCAACCTTCCGCCTACCGGTCCGCTTTCCGGGCCGTAGCCGCCGCCTTCGAGGATACCGACGGCGGCCGTACCGCCATGGTGTGGGAGCCCTACCTGGGCAAGGACTACCCCTTTGGCCTGCACCGGAGCGCCCCCGCGCCGGGAAGCGAGGGCTTTGCCCTGCTCGATACCAATGGCGACGGCGCCTGGAACAGTTCGGACGCGGCCTACGAGCCCTACTATCCAGGGGACGACGCCGTGGACTGGGTGGGGCTGACCGCTTTCCATGACGACACGGCCGGCGGAGCGCCCATTAACACCGTTCCCCGTCAGGGCGAACTCCAGGAAATGCTCACGGCCTCAGGCGGCGAAAACTTCTACTCGACGTACGCGGCCCGGAAAAACAAGCCGTTCCTGCTGCAGACATCCGCTTTCTACAGCCCGAATTCGGGCGGAGCCCCGGAAGCCCAGGTCAAGTCCACGTGGTGGGACCAGGTCCTGGGGGCAGCCGGCTCCCCGGAGTTTGCCAAGACGGCCGCGGTGGTCTGGGATGAGCGGACGAGCACCCGTGACACCGGTGTGGCGAGCATCGACTGGCTGCTGACGGGGAACCCGGCCATTGCAGACGCCGCCCGGCAGAGGCTGGAAGCTTCCCCGTTGGTGACAGGTCCGGTCACTGAGGTTGCGGCGCACAGCGGGTATGTGCGGGCCAACACCCTTTCCGGGCCGGCATCCTGGACTGTGGGTGCGGCGCTGGTCATTCTCCTCGTGGCTCTGTGGCAGGTCCCCCGGCGCGTGAAGTGGGCAACAGCATGGGCCTACACGGACCCCTCCGCCAGGGATTCCCGGGTGGACTTCCTGCGTGGCATGGCCATCGTCTTTGTGGTGGTGAACCACCTGGGGATGACGTCACTGTTTCAGTTGCTCACGCAGGAAGCCGTGGGCTTTGTTTCCGGGGCGGAGCTTTTTGTGCTCTTCTCGGGCCTGGTGGTGGGCATGGTGTACGGGCCCAGGGTCAAAGAGGACTTCGGGACAGTGGTGGACCTGACCTCGCGGCGGGCCGGAAAGCTGTACCTCACGGCCCTGGTGGTTCTTATCGGCGTCTTCCTGATCTCCCTGCTGCCGATTTTCCGGACCGACACCCTCACCACCTTCGTGGACCAGGGCACCGGCGGGGCAGGGCATAACGGCGCCGGCCGCACCTACGACCTCTACGCCGGAATGGAGTCGCTGTTCCAGTTCCCCGTGCCGCCCCAGATCCTTCCAGCCATCCTGCTGCTGCAGTTCGGTCCCTGGCAGTTCAACGTCATGGGCCTCTACGTCGTCCTGCTCCTTGCCAGTCCATTGATCCTTGCCGCCCTCAACCGCGGCAAAGCCGGATGGGTACTGGCCGCCACCCTGGCCGTATACGCCGTCGGAGCGCTCACGCGCTTCCGGATCCTGCCCTCGCAGTTCGAGGATTCCTTCCCGCTGCTGGTGTGGCAGGTGCTGTTCGTCATCGGCCTGGTGGCCGGGTTCCATCGGCACCGGGTGGTTGCCTGGCTGGCAGCCCATGCCTGGGTCGTGGCGGCGTGCACGGCGGCGGCGATGGTCTTCGTTTTCCTGTCCTGGGGCAACCCATACCTGGCCAACGGTTTTGATGTTCGGCTCTCGGTTATTCCGGACGCTGTGTACCGGAGCATGTACGACACCTTCTTCGGCCGCACCTACCTGGCTCCAGGACGGCTGCTTAACGTCCTGGTCCTGGTGGTGGCTGCCTATGCGTTCCTGACCGTGTACTGGAAGCCGGTGACGCGGGCCCTGGGGTGGTTCCTGATTCCGCTGGGCAGGGCAACCCTGTACGTGTTCATCATGCACGTTGTGCTGATAGCGGTGATCGCCAACATCCCTGCGCTGCGGCAGGGTGACGTGCTGATCAACACCGCCGCCTACGCCCTGGTGCTGGGACTGCTCTGGTTGATGGTCCGGACACGGTTCCTCTTCCGCGTCATCCCCAGCTGAGAGCGGGGCTTCCCCGGAAGCCGAAGGAAGCTGACAAAACAAAAGGCGTGAACCGTTGCCCGTTGGCGGGCGGTTCACGCCTTTCCTGCAATGCCGGTGGTTACACGATGCCGGGGCAGCTGGCCAGGATGTAGTCGGCGGCAGCCGGCCCCTTCATCCTCAGGCCGTTGGAGCCCGGGGTGATCCGGTGCTTCATTGCCGCCCAGAAAGAGGTTTCCATGCCTGGCGCCTGCTGGTTGATGAAGCACCAGCTGGTGTAAAGGCCGTAAAGACGGTCGTCGTTGAGGCTGTGGTCGGAGGCGGGGTCGAGGTGGGTGGCTTCCTGGAGAAAGATGTCGAACTGCGAATGTGCCATGAGGCGTCCCTTCGCTAAGTGCGTGTGTACCGCCGTTCGGCTACAGCAGCGAAATCCTCAATGCCCTGCACGGGGCCACGGAGTGGTGATCGAGACCATTGGAATCGATGGCATCAGGCGATGTCAGCGCCTATCTACAATGTAGACTTTACTCGTAGACTACGTTTACAGCAAGCGTCTGGAATTACCCTCCCGGCCCGCCTGCTTCCGGCTCCAGAACGGAAGATTATGTCCTCGCCGAAGACCCCGGGCCCCGCCAAAGGCCGCGCCCGGAAGGAGCGGCTCAACCGCGACCTGGTGCTGGCCAAGGCCCTGGAAGTTGTGGATGCGGAGGGCCTGAACGCGCTGACCATGCGCCGGCTGGGGCAGGAGCTTGAGCGGGATCCGATGAGCCTGTACCGATATGCGGAGAACCGGGCGGCGTTGCTGGATGGGGTGTCTGAGTTGGTGCTCAACCAACTGTCCATCCACCCCGAGGACCCCGACTGGAAAACCCAGCTTCGGCACATCGCGCATAACCTTCGGCGGCTCGCGCTCGAACACCCCAACGTGGTGCCCCTGCTGGTGACCAGGCCGCTCTCCACTCCGCTGGGGCTGCGCCCGCTGGGCACCCTGCGTCCACTGGAGCAGATCCTGGCCCTGCTCATCGGCGCCGGGTTCAGCGCTGCCGACGCCCTCCACGTCTACCGTGCCTACTACGGGTTCCTCTATGGCCACCTTCTCAATGAGCTGCAGGAATTCGTAGTGGATCCGGAAGAGAATGAAGTGCTGCTTCGGCTGGGATTGCACCGGCTGCCATCCAAGGAGTTTCCCCGGCTCCGTGAGCTGGCCCCCGCCCTCGCCGAATACGATGGCGAAGCGGAACTGGACCAGGGGATCACTATCCTGCTGTCGGGCCTCGAAGCACAGCTGTCCAGGAACCAGGAAAGTTTTCCTGCTTAGGGGCCAAAAAGGGCGGGCAGCTACTCGAAGGAAGCCCTCCGGCGGTCAGTAGTGCGGGTGTTCCAGATATCCGGCGTGGTGACCTTGAACCGGCGGCCCGTCAGCACCCGCGCCGACAACCTGATGTAGTGGGTTTTTTCGCCCGGTTGCCATGGTTCCAAGCCCAGGCCGTCCACGGCTTCCTTCTCCGCCTGGTCCTCGATAATTTCGGTGTCGCCCCTCGCCACGACGCTCCACGCCTCTTCGGTGTGTGGATCATAGCCGTCGATCTCAAGTGCCGCCGGCCGTTGAGACTTGGCATTCCACAGCTTGGTCACACCAGCGGTACGGAAGACGATGCTCCGTTGGTGCACAACATAATTAACCGGGAAGATCTCCGGATGGCCGTCCACCACCAGGCCAAGACGGCCCAGGGTGTCACCTTCCAGCAGGTCCCAGCACTCATCAAACGTCAGTTTCCCGGTTGGCTGTACGTCAGAGGTCATGGACCATACCCTACGTCTCAGGCGGCCGAAGGAACATGGCCGGAAGGGCAGAAGTTACCCGATGCCGGCGAACAACTCGTTCAGCTCCGTGGTGAGCTCCTTTTGCACCGATGGGGTGCCTACCTCTTTGCCATCGATACGGTTCACCGGCGTAAGCATGCGCACGCTTGAAATCAGCCAGACGGCGTCAGCATCCAGCAGGTCCTGGGGCTCCAGCGGACCGTATCCGAGTTCCCAGCCGGCCGCTTTTGCGGCCGCGAACAACGCACCTTGGGAGGTGCCCGCCAGGATGCCGCTGTCCAGCTGAGGAGTGATGAGGCGCTTTACGGACGTGCCGTCGTCGGACGCTTCCACGTGTGCCATCAGCACGGTTGACGTGGGGCCCTCCAGGACTCGGCCATCTGCGGAGACAAAGATGACGTCGTCCGCCCCCTGCTTGTGGGCGTGCCGCAGCGCGGCCATGTTGACCGCGTAGGAAAGCGTCTTCGCGCCGAGCAGCAGCCAGGGGGCGCGCTCGGCAACGTCACTGTCGTAGCCGCGGTCAAGGAGGATCACGTCGATGCCGGCTTCGCGCTGGCGGCGGCCGGCCGCTCCCACGGGGGAGACCTGCACCCAGGACATGGGGGCCGGGGCGCCCTCCACGCCGCGGGTCACTACGAGCTTGACCACCAGTTCGTCGTCGGACCCGGCAGCGGGCGGATGCTGGGCGTGGTGTTCGGAGAGGGCAGTGCCAATGGCGCGGCGCCAATCCGCTTCGCCGGGAATGGCGAGGTCCAGCGCATCAGCAGAACCGGCCAGACGGTCAAGGTGGGCCTGGATTTTCCGCACCTTGCCCGCCACGGCAAGCATGGTCTCGAAGATCCCGTCGCCCCGCGTGGCACCCTGGTCCGTCACGAGCAACTGAGGCTTGGACGCATCGGCCAGCCGGCCGTCCGGGAAGTCGGGGTCGAGGAACACAAGAACCGCAGAAGCAGGAGAGGTCATGGCTCCAGCTTAGTGCGGCGTCCCACGGATAAGCTGGGCAGAGTGCCCCGGCCGGAATCCGCCCGCCGGGAGCCCATCTACCGGGGGTAATTCACGTGTTGTGGCCATTTTCGCTTGCCGGTTCCGCGCCGACATGGATCGTGGTGTTGCTGGCCGCTGCCGACCTGGTGATCAGGGTTCTGGCCGTGGGCATCATCCCCGGCAACCGCCGGCCCACCACGGCAATGGCCTGGCTGCTGGGCATCTTCTTTGTCCCGTTCGTAGGCATCATCCTGTTCCTGCTGTTCGGCAACTTCAAACTGTCCAGCCGCCGCCGTGAGCAACAACAGCAGGTCAACGAGCGGGTACGCGCCGGGATCTCATCACTCGCTGACGTGGAGAGCGACTACCCGGGCCCCGAGTGGGTGAGGTCCGCGGGGGAGTTGAACCGGCGGCTGGGCTCGCTGCCCATGGTGGATGGCAACTCCGTGGACCTGATCCCCGGCTACCCGGACTCGATCCTGCACATGACGCAGGCGGTCCGGAAGGCGAAGAAGTTCGTCAATGCCGAGTTCTACATCATGAGCACGGACCACGTCACCAACGACCTCCTGACCGCGCTGGAGGAAGCGGCCGAGCGGGGTGTGGAAGTCCGCGTGCTGTTCGACCACATCGGCACCCTGCGCGTCCAGGGCTACAACCGGCTCCTGAAGCGGCTCAAGGCCAGCAAGATCCAGTGGAAGCGCATGCTCCCGCTGTTGCCCATCCACGGCCAGTGGCGCCGCCCCGACCTGCGGAACCACCGCAAAATCATGGTGATCGACGGCGAAATTGCCTTCACCGGTTCGCAGAACCTGATCGAGCCTTCCTACAACAATCCGAGGCACCGCAAGGCAGGCCGGGAGTGGGTGGAACTGATGGCCCGCCTCAACGGACCGATCGTCACCACCCTGAATGTCGTCTTCGCCACCGACTGGCTGAGCGAAACCGACGAATCCCTGGACCATCAGTTGCAGCTCCCGGCGAACCCGCACCCCGGCAATGTCACCGCCCAGGTGGTTCCCAGCGGCCCCGGGTTCATCACCGAAAACAACCTGCGGCTCTTCAACACCCTCATCTACTCCGCCCAGCACCGGATCTCCATCTGCAGCCCGTACTTCGTTCCCGACGATTCACTGCTCTACGCCATCACCACGGCTGCCCAGCGCGGGGTGGATGTGGAGCTGTTCGTCTCCGAAAAGGGCGACCAGTTCCTGGTCCATCACGCCCAGCGCTCCTACTACGAGGCCCTGCTGGAGGCCGGCGTCCGCATCTACCTGTACAAGGCACCGTTTGTGCTGCATGCCAAGCACTTCACCATTGACGACGAAGTGGCGGTCCTCGGTTCCAGCAACATGGACATGCGCTCTTTTTCGCTGAACCTGGAGGTGTCGGTGATGCTGCTGGGCGCCGACATTGTCACCAAGATGCGGGCGGTGGAAGACACCTACCGGGACATCTCACACGAGCTCAAGCTGGCGGACTGGCTGAACCGGCCTCTGGCGGCGCGGTATGTGGACAACGTGGCCAGGCTGACAGCAACCGTTCAGTAGGGCCGTCCAAAAACTCCGGGATCAGGAGTCGGGGAAGTTGGTGCCGAGCGTCGAGAGGACGCCGAAGGCCTTGGTCCGGATCTCCGCGTACTCCTCGTCAGCCACCGAATCGGCAGTTATGGCACCGCCGACGCCGAGGGTCAGTTCCGCGGTTCCGTCACCTTCCTCCCGGATCACCAGCGTCCGGATGGCGACGGCGAGGTCGGTTGCGCCGTTCAGCGAGAAATAGCCGGCGGCGCCGGAATACAGCCCGCGTGGTTCGCCTTCCAGCCGGTCCAGGATGGCCATGGTGCTGATCTTGGGTGCGCCGGTCATGGAGCCGGCCGGAAAGCAGGCTGCCACCGCCTCGGCGCGGGACGATCCGCGCCGCAGCCGGGCGTCGATGGTGCTGACCATCTGGTGGACGGTTGCGTAGCTTTCGATGGCACAGAGCCTGCTGACGGTGACGGAACCCGGGACCGCGAAATGGCTGAGGTCATTCCGGAGCAGGTCAACGATCATGATGTTTTCGGCCCGGTCCTTCAGGGACGTTTCGAGGTCGAGGCGCAGCCGGACATCTTCGGCCGGATCGGCGGCGCGGCCGCGGGTTCCTTTGATGGGTTCGGCGCGCATGCCGCCGTCGGAGGCTATCTTCAGGAAGCGCTCAGGCGACGTGCTGGCCACCGTGAGGGCGCCGAACCGAAGGTAGCTGGCAAAGGGCGCGGGGTTTTTGCGTCGCAGTGCCAGATATGTTGGCCACGGGTCAATGTTGGCGGCGGGAACCTTGGCCGTGAGGGATGTGGTCAGGCAGACTTCGTAAGTGTTCCCTTCGGCGATTTCGTGCTGCGCCTCGGCGATTTTTGCCTTGTAGGCGTCGCTGGTATCGCGGCCCTGGAAGGCAGTAGCGTTTGGCAGTACGACGCCGTTGCTGCCGCCCGCTGGGGCTGCCACAGCAGCCTGGGCGGCGGGGCTGGACGCAGCCAGGAAGGCGGCCCGCGCGTCGCCCAACCACTGGTCCGCGTCGGCGACGTCCAGGGCAAGGAGCCAGGCTACTCCCGCAGCGTGGTCCAGGACCACGGCCCTGCCGGCGAAGATCAAGGCGGCATCCGGGGTGCGGGCGGAGAAATCAGCCCCGCCAGTTTCCCGCTTGAGTTCGTACCCGAGGCATCCCAGCCAGCCCAGGGTAAATTCTCCGGGGTAGCCGTCCGGGGTGGCAACCGGTGCGTCGCCCCATACGGTGTCCAGCCAACGGAAGAACGGTCCTTCCACCGTGGCGGTAGCGCAGCCTGCGCGGATCAGGCTTTCGCCGGAGCGGTGCGTCATCGACTGGCCGGACAGGCCGCCGTCGTCCGCCATGATGCTAAAGCGGCTGCGCTCCGAGGCTGCGGACCGGGGCTTGTACGCCCCGGTCCCGGCAGCAGCGCCCGCGTTGGAGGAGTCCAGCCAGACCGCGTTGGGTGAGCCGCCGTAGAGGTTGTCGAACAGCGCGGCCGCGTCCGGTTGCAGCTCCAGGCGCTCCGCGCGAAGGCTCAGGCCACGGCGGGCGGACTGCTCAGGGGCGAGGGCAGTGGCCAGGGCGGGAAGGTACGGCAGGAGCTGCAGGACGTCCTCGGGTGCCCTGCCGTCTGCGCGGTTCAGGACGCGTACATCTGCGTGGCCCGCAACGTCGTCGCTCCGCAGCCACTCCTCTTCCTGTGCCGCCCATTGGTCCCAGTATGGTTCGTAGGTTCCGCCGTCGCGGTCCAGGGCGCGGGTCCGGCGTACAGCCTCCGGCGAGTCAGCCCAGATGACGGCCGCGAGAAGGGGGCGTGCGGCCGCCGCCGCGGAACCCACACCCTCAACGATGACAATCTCGGCGGGCAGCGTGACGCACGCCCCGCCGTCGTGATGGTTCTCCCAGTCCCAGCTGGTCCACGTTGCCGCATCACCACGGCTCAAGGGTTCCAGGACGGTGGCGACGTAGCGGTCCACGCCAGCCATCAGCCCGTTCCAACCGGGGTAGATGTCCTCGAGGTGGAACAGTGCAACCTTGTGGTGGGCGCGCAACCGTGCTGCCAGTTCGACGGCGAGTGTTGTTTTCCCTGCGCCTGAGCGCCCGTCAATGGCGATGATGACGGGGGCTGGGCTCATGGGTTAGAGCGTACCTTTATCCGTGCCGGGCTTTCATCTGCGCAGGAGCTGGACATCCTTGATGACGGCAGCCTTGATGTGGTTCACGAGTCCGGGAAGGGCGGCGTGAATTTGGTGCCAGACGGCGTCGAAATCGGATTGCCCGCCGTACCAGGGATCCTCGATGCCCTGGTCCAGAAGGTCCTTGTCCACCATCCGGGGGTCGAAGCTGCGCAGCATGCGGATCTTGTTCCTGGACTCCTGGTCCGGCGCGGACTGGCTCAGCCATGCGTAGTGGTCGATGTCGAGTGCCAGGATCAGATCCCGTTCCCGGAACCAGGCCGGCTGCCATTCCCGGGCAACGTGCTTGTCGGAGAGCAGCTGGGTCACCCCAAGACGCCGCGCGGCCCGCGGGTCTATTGGCCGGCCCGCTTCGTAGTCGGTGGTGCCTGCGGAGTCCACCGCCACCACCATGTCCAGCCCCTCGCGTTCCAGGGCCGCGGCGAGCATCAGCTCGGCCATGGGGGACCGGCAGATGTTTCCGGTGCAGACGGCGATAACGCGGTATGGGCTCGACACTGAGTTCATATACTAAGCATGCGTGCTAACTGGTCTTGGGGCTAGTGGCGGATTCACAAAGGTTGACTTTTCTGTAAAGAAGCTTTGCTCAGCCGTCATGTCGACTCCACAACTGCAGCCCGCGGGCGGGGGAGGCTGCTAGTGGAGGAAAGCCAGCAGGATCCCCACGGCGACGAACAGTGCGCCAAACGCACGGTTGAGGATAATCTGCCCGCGGGCGCTGTGGGTGAAGCGCTCAAAGGACCGGGCCGCGGCCGCGAAGAAGAACCACATCACCAGGATGTCGATGGCCACCACCGTTGCGGTGAGTACTGCGTACTGGGCCGGGAGGGGCTGGTCGGGCCGGATGAACTGGGGCATAAAAGCCAGGAAGAAGATAATCGCCTTCGGGTTCAGCAGGTTCACCCAGAGCCCGCGCCGAAAGATGGACCAGGCGGGCTCGTTCCGAAGGCCCGCAATTTTCTCCTGCTCGAGGTCCGGCTTGCTGAGGAACTGCCTGATGCCCAGGTAGACCAGGTACGCGGCTCCGGCGTAGCGGATGACATTGAAGGCCACCGGTGAGCTGGCCACCAGGACTCCCACGCCAAGGGCCACGATCACTACGTGGATCACCAGGGCTGCCTGCTGGCCGAGGATGCCCCACAGGGAGCGGCGGAATCCGGCGTTCAGGGAGTTGCTCATGGTGTTGATCGCTCCGGCGCCGGGAGTGAAACTGATCAGGGCGCCGGCACCCGCCAGGGCGAGCCAAAGGGAGAATTGCACCAGTCAAGTTTAGGGCCGTCCTCACCAGAGGGTTGCCACGGATCCGAATGCCTGCAGGTCTTCATCCGCGGTGACGAGCGTAAGCCCCTCCACCATCGCCTGGGCCGCGAGTATGCGGTCAAAGGGATCCTTGTGGTCCCAGTCCAGTTGTCCCGCAGCCAAAGTGTGTGGCGAGGAAACAGTCAGCTCGGAAGCATACAGGTGGGCCACCTGCCGTCCGAAGCTCGCCACAATTGCCGCGCCGGCCGGCAACTTTCCCTGGCGGTGCTTGTACGACAGTTCGTAGGCAGTCACCGGCGATACGTAGATCTGATTTTCCAGCTTAGTGATGGAACTCCTGGCCTTACTGGAGAGCCGCTTCGGCTCGGCGACGGCCCAGAGGAAGACATGGGTATCCAGCAGGAGCCGCATCACTCGGACGCTCCCATCTCCTCATCACTCCATGGCTCGTAGAACTCATCAGGGATGTGAAGCGGGCCCAGGAAGCCCAGTTCCCGCTTGTGCGGACGCTCAATTTTGACCAGCCTGGCCACCGGCCTGCCGGCCTTGGCGATGACCACGTCTTCGCCGTTTTCCACCTGGTTCAACAGCTCGGACAAACGCGTCTTCGCTTCTTGGACGTTGTACTGGCCCATGTTGACCAAGTCTAGTTGGTCAACCTCCACTGTGTAAGGCTCAGCCCAGTATTCGTTCTCGCCGTAGTAGGTCATGGGCCGACGATATTCCGAGGATGGCAGGCAGCGGCAGCCGTAATCCCGGCTATGTGGAAATCGGCTGGCTCTGACGGCTTCTTCGCGGCCCTACGCCCGCGCAATCACCTCGCCGTTGGGAATCAGGAACCAGCCGTCGTCGGTTGATCCCCAGCGGTGCCATCCGGCGGAGATTCTGGCAAGGTCTGCGGGGTTGGCGAAGCCGTATTCCAGTGCCTGTTCGGCGAATGCTGAGTGCAGCACCCGCTCGCCCCACACGCGGGCCTGCCAGCGGCGCTGCTGCCCGGTGGCGTAAAGCCAGTTGCTGCTGGTGGGCGCGACGTCGGTGAAGCCCGCGGACTGGGCCCAGCTGACAAGCCGCCGCCCGGCGTCGGGCTCTGCTCCGTTGCGCCGCGCGATGCGCTGGTAGAGCTCCATCCATTCATCCAGCTCGGGGATGGCGGGATACCAGCTCATGCCGTGGAAGTCGGCGTCGCGGACTGCCACTATGCCGCCCGGCTTTGCGACGCGGCGCATCTCGCGCAACGCCTCCACCGGATCGGTCAGGTGCTGCAGCACCTGGTGGGCGTGGACGACGTCGAACGTTTCATCCTCGAAGTCAAGGTCGTAGATGTTCCCGGCCACAAACTCCGCGTTCGTTACCTCGCGCTCAACGGCGAGGGCCTTCGCCTGGGCGATGATGTCCGGGGAGCGGTCCAGCCCGGTGACTTTCCCGGGGTTGACCAGAACCGCAAAATCGCAGGTGATGCTGCCGGGCCCGCAGCCGACGTCGAGCACGTCAGCCCCGGAGGTGAGATGCGGCAGGACAAACGCGGCGGAATTCTCGGCGGTCCTGGCGGCGTGGGCGCGGACCACTGACTCGTGGTGGCCGTGGGTATAAACGTCGTCTTCGGGCTGCTGCGCACTCATAACCAAACGCTACCCCCAACCGGGTCCCGCCATGTGTCGTTCCGGCACGGCAAAACTTGGCGTCTCTTAGTTGGCTGCGCTGGACGATTCTTCCCGCGCGGCCACCGTGGCTTCCACCATGGCCGTCATAAAACGGGTGACTGTATCCAGTTCCTCCGGGCTGAAATCCGCCATGGCGCTGCCCATCCGGCTTGAGAGCGGAGCGAAAATGGCGCCGCCGTCCCGGAAAGCCTTGGGTGTCATCCGAAGGTGGACCTGCCGGCGGTCGGCGCTGTCCCGCTCCCGCACTACATGTCCGGAGCTGTCCAGCCTGTCGATCAGGGCTGTGGTGGCGGGGGAGCTGAGGTTCAGTTCCCTGCGGAGGAGCCCCGGCGTGACCGAGCCGCCGAGGGCGGTGTGCCGCATGATGACTGCCAGGGCGTTCAGGTCCGTCCGGTGCATGTCCTTGCGCCCGCCCGCTGCGTCCACGTAGCGGTTGGCCTCGAGCGTGAATTCCTGAAGAAGCCGCACCAGCGGATGTGGCCCCTCGGCCCCTGGAGGGCCGGGCGTGGCCGGGCTTTCCTTGCCTGCCATGTCCACCTCCAGGAGTGTGCTCGGTGCCGGGGGTTCCGCCCCGGCCAATTCCAGCGCGGCTAAACCGTACTGACGGATACTACTTCAGCTGCGCCGGCTCCTTCCTGTTGGCAATCTTCGAAAAAAGCTAGCCCAGCGCTTATCTCTATGGTGGAGATAATCTAATATGGAATCAATCTTACGCCCGTTCTCTGCTCGGAAGGCATCATGAACTCCCATTCCCACGCCAAGGAGCGTGTCCCGTTCTGGCTGCGCTGGCTGCTCCCCGTGATTCTGGTATTGACCTGGCTGGCCCTCGCCGGGGTGGGCGGTCCCACTTTCGGCCGGCTTGAGGAGGTCTCCTCCAACGACCAGGCGTCATTCCTGCCCGCCAGCGCCGAGGCAACTGCCGCGCAGGACTGGCAGGCGAAGTTCCGGGACTCCGATGAGGTTCCCGGCGTCATCGTCCTGGAAAGCGACGAGGCCCTGACTCCCGCGCAACTGGGCGAAGTTGCAAGCCTGCGGACGGAGATTGAAGGCCTGGACCTGGGCAGTGCAGTCATCGGGCCCATCCCTTCCGAGGACGGCAAGGCGGTCCAGTTCATCGCCCCCATTGATTCTTCAGCGGAGATCAAGGAGGCTGTCCAGGAACTGAGGGACGCCGTCGCCGAAGCGGCACCGGAAGGCATGCGCACCTTCGTTACTGGTCCTGCCGGGCTTGCCGCAGATCTCACGGCTGCCTTTGCCGGCATCGACGGCATCCTCTTGCTGGTGGCGCTGGCTGCGGTGTTCGTGATCCTTCTGATCGTCTACCGCTCGCTGCTGCTGCCCATCGTGGTGCTCCTGACCTCTGTCTTCGCCCTGTGTGCGGCCATCCTGCTGGTCTTCGGCATGGCCAAGGCCGGCTGGATCCAGCTCAACGGCCAAAGCCAGGGCATTCTCTCCATCCTGGTGATCGGCGCTGCCACGGACTACGCGCTGCTGTTTGTCGCGAGGTTCCGCGAGGCCCTCACGCATACCATCAACCGCACCTCAGCCGTGCTGACGGCGTGGAAAGCTTCCTTCGAGCCCATTCTTGCTTCCGGCGCCACCGTGATCATCGCACTGCTGTGCCTGCTCTTCTCGGACCTGAACTCCAACAAGGCCCTGGGTCCCGTGGCGGCCGCAGGCATTCTCTGCTCCCTGTTCGCGGCGCTGACCCTGCTGCCCGCGCTGATGGCCCTCCTGGGCCGCGCGGCGTTCTGGCCCTTCCGCCCGAAGCTCGCCCCGGCGGATGAGCGGGAGCCGGAGCTGGTGACAGGGCTGGAAGGCCAGAAGGGGTTGTGGCGTGCCACCGGCTCGCTCGTTTCCCGGCGCCCTCGCATCGTCTGGGTTGCCTCCGTATTGCTTCTGCTGGCGGGTTCGGCCGGTGTCCTGCAGCTCAAGGCCAACGGCGTCCCGCAGACGGACGTCATCCTCAGCGCGTCCAACGCCGTGGACGGACAGGATGCCTTGGCGCGCCATTTCGACGCCGGCAGCGGCAGCCCCGCCGTCGTGGTTGCGGATGGCGGCAAGGCGCAGGAGGTGCTGGACACCGTGAAGGCGGCCGACGGCGTCGGGGAGGCCTACCTGCTGGCGGAAGGTTCGGTGCCCATCACCGGAGCCCCCGGGACTCCCAGCGACCCTGCCGTCCGTGAAGGAAAGGTGCTGATCAACGCCACCTTGAACTCCGCGGCGGATTCCCTCGAGGCCGAGGAGGCCGTGAAGGCCCTCCGGGAAGAGGTCAAGGCAGTTGACTCCGGCGCGCTGGTGGGTGGTGTCACGGCTACGGCCCTGGATACCAACACCACCGCCCAGCGTGACCTGGTGATCATCATTCCGGTGGTCCTGGTGGTTATCCTCTTTATCCTGATGCTGCTGCTCCGCTCCGTGCTCGCGCCGGTCCTGCTGGTGCTCTCCGTGGTCCTCAGCTATGCGGCAGCCATGGGTGTTTCGGCGTTGGTGTTCAACAACATCCTGGGCTTCCCGGGCGCGGACGCCACCGTTCCGCTGTTCGGTTTTGTGTTCCTGGTGGCGCTCGGCGTGGACTACAACATCTTCCTGATGAGCCGGGTCCGCGAGGAATCCCTGAAGCACGGCACCCGGCCCGGCATCCTTCGCGGGCTCAGCGTCACCGGCGGCGTGATCACCTCGGCCGGCGTGGTGCTGGCGGCGACGTTCGCCGCGCTGGGCGTCATTCCCATCATGTTCCTGGTGCAACTGGCATTCATCGTCGCCTTCGGCGTCCTGCTGGACACTGTCCTGGTGCGCTCGCTGCTGGTGCCCGCCCTGGCCTATGACATCGGTCCGCGGATCTGGTGGCCGGGCAAGCTGGGCCGCCCCGAACAGGACCCGGCCGTGCAGCGTGAAGCCGGCGGCGACCTCGAAGCGGACCTGGAAAGGGCCGGCCGCCGGTAGGCCCGCGAGCGTCAGACAGGGCACGCTTTTGGGGCCTGGAACCCTGCCGCGGTCCCGGAAGTACGGGACCGTTCCCGTACTGGCTAACCAAAAGCGTGCGCTGCGTGACGTCCGTTCAGACGTCCTGGCGCTGAGGAGCCCAGGGCCCTGTTGAGGCAAACGCCTGCTGGATAGACTGCAATTGCGCCCGCATGGACGCGGAACTCGAGGGAGAGATGCACCATGACTGAGAACCAGGAATCCTTTGGCGATGAGCCCCGCAAGGGAAGCACCGCCCCCGGACTGGAGGGCGAGGGCGGGCAGTACGTGGACGGCGATTACGGTGATGCCGGAACTGTCGGAGAACCTGCCGGGAACCGTGAAGACGCCGAATACCCGGACGGCGACTATGGGGATGCCGGCACCGCCGGAACGGCGCACGAATCAGACACCCTCCGCGAAGGCCTGACTGACGGGCAGGTCAACACCACGGCCGAGGAGCGGGGCCCCCTTCACGGCGATCGGGACAGTGACAGGTAGCACCAAGAGGCCAGCAGTCCGGCGACGGGGTTCTCCAATAGCGAAACGGAGAACCGCCGTCGTCCGCCTTTAACCCGCCATTCCGCGGAAATACAGTACGTCACCATCTTGCGCGGATCCAAAGTTGAGCGAAGTCCGCTCAACTTGGATTGACATCGCCGACGCCCTGAGTAAAGTTGAGCGCAGAACGCTCAATTGTCTGGGCGCCAGTAAGTTTCCAAGGAAAGAAGGAAGCAACACATGTCACGTGCAGTAGGTATCGACCTCGGAACCACCAACTCCGTCGTCTCCGTTCTCGAAGGTGGCGAGCCCACCGTTATTGCCAACGCCGAGGGTGGCCGCACCACGCCGTCGGTCGTTGCGTTTTCCAAGTCCGGCGAAGTCCTGGTTGGCGAAATCGCCAAGCGCCAGGCCGTCAACAACATTGACCGCACCATCGCTTCCGTCAAGCGCCACATGGGCACCGACTGGAACGTCGCCATTGACGACAAGAAGTACACCCCGCAGGAAATCTCCGCGCGAATCCTCATGAAGCTGAAGAACGACGCCGAGTCCTACCTGGGTGAAAAGGTCACCGACGCCGTGGTCACCGTCCCCGCGTACTTCAACGACGCCGAACGCCAGGCCACCAAGGAAGCCGGAGAAATCGCCGGCCTGAACGTCCTCCGCATCGTCAACGAGCCCACCGCCGCGGCACTGGCCTACGGCCTGGACAAGGGCAAGGAAGACGAACTCATCCTCGTCTTCGACCTCGGCGGCGGCACCTTCGACGTCTCCCTGCTCGAGGTTGGCAAGGACGAAGACAACTTCTCCACCATCCAGGTCCGCGCCACTGCCGGTGACAACCGCCTCGGCGGCGACGACTGGGACCAGCGCGTAGTGGATTACCTGCTGAACCAGCTCAAGGTCAAGGGCATCGACCTGTCCAAGGACAAGATCGCCCTGCAGCGCCTTCGCGAAGCCGCCGAGCAGGCGAAGAAGGAACTGTCCTCTTCCACCAGCACCAACGTCTCCCTGCAGTACCTGTCCGTCACCCCCGACGGCCCGGTGCACCTGGACGAGCAGCTGACCCGCGCCAAGTTCCAGGACCTCACCAAGGACCTGCTGGAGCGCACCAAGAAGCCGTTCCATGATGTGATCAAGGAAGCGGGCATCAAGCTCACGGACATCAACCACATCGTGCTCGTCGGCGGCTCCACCCGTATGCCTGCTGTCTACGACCTGGTCAAGGAACTCGCCGGCGGCAAGGAGCCGAACAAGGGCGTGAACCCGGATGAGGTTGTAGCCGTCGGCGCAGCCCTCCAGGCCGGCGTGCTGAAGGGTGAGCGCAAGGACGTCCTCCTGATCGACGTCACCCCGCTTTCCCTTGGCATCGAGACCAAGGGTGGCGTGATGACGCACCTGATCGAGCGCAACACCGCCATCCCCACCAAGAGGTCCGAGACGTTCACCACCGCTGACGACAACCAGCCGTCCGTGGCCATCCAGGTCTTCCAGGGCGAGCGCGAGTTCACCCGCGACAACAAGCCGCTGGGCACGTTTGAGCTGACCGGCATCGCGCCGGCCCCGCGCGGTGTCCCGCAGGTTGAGGTCACCTTCGACATCGACGCCAACGGCATCGTCCACGTCTCCGCGAAGGACAAGGGCACCGGCAAGGAACAGTCCATGACCATCACGGGCGGATCCAGCCTCTCGAAGGAAGACATCGACCGCATGGTCAAGGATGCCGAGGAGCACGCAGCGGAGGACAAGGCCCGCCGCGAGGCAACCGACACCCGCAACACCGCCGAGCAGCTCGCCTACTCCGTGGACAAGCTCATCGCGGACAACGCCGACAAGCTGCCCGAAGAGGTCAAGACCGAGGTCCAGACCGACGTCGACGACCTCAAGAAGGCGCTCGAAGGCACGGACGATGCAGCGGTGAAGGCTGCCTTCGAGAAGCTGCAGGCTTCCCAGGGCAAGCTGGGCGAAGCCATCTACTCCCAGCCCGGTTCCCCCAACGGCGCAACCGGTGCCGCCGGTGCTGAGGGCGGCGCTCCTGCCGGTGACAAGGCGGCTGACGAGGACATCGTCGACGCCGAAATCATCGACGAAGACGAAGCAAAGAAGTAGCCATGCCGCACCACGGTAACGAGGAAGAGCACATCTCATCCGCGAGCCAGGAGCAGCAGGGCAACGGCCACCAGGAACCGGTCATCCGGGACAACCGCAAGGTTGATCCGGTGACCGGTGCGGCCCGGCACCCCGAGGGCGGTCAGTCCGTTCCCGGCGACGCAGCCCCGGGCGCCGGTTCCGAGGACCCGGACTCCGACGGCGACGCACTGGCCCAGGCCGAGGAGATCCTTAACGGCATCGAGGTGCCGGCTGAGGAATCCGTGGCCCAAGGTGTTTCGGCGGGCGCAACCTCCGCGGAGGCGGCCGAGCTGAAGAACGACCTCCTCCGCCTGCAGGCCGAGTACGTCAACTACCGCAAGCGCGTGGAACGCGACCGTGCCGTGGCAGGGGAGATGGCCGTCATCGGCGTCCTGAACTCCCTGCTCCCGGTCCTGGACGACGTTGACGCCGCCCGGCAGCACGGCGACCTCGCCGATGGCCCCTTCGCCGCGATCGCCGCCAAGCTGGAGAACGCGCTGAAGACCTACGGCCTGGCCCGCATCGATGAGACCGGCGTGGAGTTCGATCCCACGATCCACGAGGCCCTCATCCAGCAACCCGGCGAGGACATCGAAGTTGACACCGTCAGCCAGGTACTTCGCTCCGGCTACAAGTCAGGCGAACGCGTCCTCCGCGCCGCCCAAGTGATTGTGGCCGTACCTGCCTGACGGTCACCACGCCTCCGCGGATGAGGGGGCCCCGCCCCTTCGCGTGGCGGCTTTGGTCCTACGGACCTAGGCCGCCACGCTACGGCAGCGGATCTGGCCTCCCAACACTCGCAAGCTCGTGTTGGGGCCCTCGGCCAGATCCTTACGTGCCACTCCCGGGCCCCCTCATCCGCTCCGGCGTTCTGCGGTCGCGTCACCTAAGGTGAGATGACCACAAAGCTCGGAGCCCATGCGGCGTGTAGAGCTTTAGTAAGTACAAGAAAGGAAACGCCATTGGCTAGCCAGGATTGGGTGGACAAGGACTTTTACGCGATCCTTGGTATCGCCAAGGACGCTTCCGACGCCGATATCAAGAAGGCTTATCGGAAGCTCGCGCGGCAGCACCACCCTGATACGAACTCGGGGGACACTGCGTCCGAGAAGAAGTTCAAGGACATCTCCGAGGCTTACTCTGTACTTTCCGATCCCGAAGAGCGCCAGCAGTATGACGCCATCCGGGCCATGGGGGGCGGGGCCCGCTTCGCTCCCGGCGGCGCCGGTGGCGGCAACGGCGGGTTTGAGGACATGTTCGGCGGCTTGTTCACGGGCAACACCGGGCGCCACTCGGGCGGGTTCAACCCGTCGGCCGGCGGCATACCGCCCGAGTTTGCGGACTTGTTCGGCGGCGGTTTTGGGGGTTCTCCCGGATTCCAGCGCACCCCGCAGAAGGGTGCTGACCGTACTGCCTCCACGAGTATTTCGTTCTCCGGTTCCATCCGCGGCACCACCATTGGCCTTCGGGAACCCAGCGGCGAGGTCATCGATGTCCGCGTGCCACCGGGTATCAAGGACGGCCAGAAGGTCCGCGTGCGCGGCAAGGGCCAGCCAGGCGCGGCCGGGAACGGGGACCTGGTGGTTGCCGTTTCCGTGAAACCGCACGAGTTTTACACGCGCGACGGCGACAACCTCCGCGTGCACGTCCCTGTCACCTTTCCCGAAGCTGCTTTGGGCGCCGACATCGAAGTACCCACGATCGAGGGCGAGAAGGTGCGGGTCCGCGTGCCGGCCGGTACGCCGTCGGGCCGTACACTCCGGGTCAAGGGCAAGGGTGTGAAGACGTCCAAGGGGACCGGCGACCTGCTGGTGACCATCGACGTCGCCGTTCCCAAGAACCTGAACAAGGAAGCCGAAGCCGCGGTCAAGGCGTTTGCCGATGCCACGGCCGGGGCCGACGTGCGAGAGGGCCTGGCCGCCAAGGCCCGGCTTTAGCAGCGGTGTGAGCCGTGGACATCAACTCAGACCAGCCGATCTTTGTGATCTCGGTGGCGGCTGAACTGGCGGACATGCACCCCCAGACCCTCCGGCAGTACGACCGGCTGGGCATCGTTTCGCCCAGCCGCGCCCCCGGAAAGTCCCGGCGCTACTCCCAGCGCGACATCAACATGCTCCGCGAGGTGCAACGGCTGTCCCAGGAGGGCGTCTCACTCGAAGGGATCAAGCGGATCCTGGAGCTCGAGAACCAGGTGGCTGCCCTCCAGCGCCGGGTTTCGGAGCTGGCCGAAGAGCTCAGCCGGCGCCCGCAGCCTTTCGATTCAAGGATCTTTGCGGCCGGCGCAGCGGGAGACGTGGTGAGCCTGGCCCGCGGCCAACGGCCCCGCCCGAGGTCGCAGGCGGTAGTGCTCTGGCGGCCCCGCGCCATCGGGCAATAGCCGCGCCGGTGCTGCGGACCGGGCGTTAGCAGCCCTTCCCGCGCCCCAGGTTCCGCCTACAACCGCAGGTGAAGCCCGTTTTGTCAGGCACACAGCTTGATTGTGTCCGGCTGGCAGGCCAACGTTACGGGGAGGTAAGTTTCCCGCAGGTTAACTTTCGGAGGCCCGCTTTGCTGGGGTTTCTCGTGCCTGTCCGTTGGTAAGCCATACCTCAGCCCAGCCCCCGCAACAGTCCCGAAACTGCGTCGAAACCAACGCCGCAGGCACCGAAACAATTCGCTCCTACATTCATCCCAAGGGGTCACTTCCCAGGACCTCGGAGGCGAGCCGCTGCCAGCGCAGCGGCTGAGTGAGAAGCAGGTACACATGAGGGTTTCGGTTAACAAACGCGCTTTCCTGCCCCTGGCGGCGGCAGCCGTGGCCACAGTCCTGGCAGGCTGCGGCAGCCAGATCGCAGATCCGGCGTCCGGGGGCTCCACTGCCAGCACCGGCACTTCCTGCGTGGACACCACGGGCAGCAGCGTCAAAGTGGGGTTCATCAACTCGCTGTCCGGCACCATGGCCATCAGCGAGAGCACGGTCTTTGACTCCCTGTCCCTGGCCGCCGAGGAAATCAATGCTTCGGGCGGAGTCCTGGGCAAGCAGCTCGAGGTCGTCAGCGAGGACGGCGCCAGCGAACCCACCAAGTTCGCAGAGCGGGCCGGGAAACTGATCCAGCAGGACTGCACCGCGGCGGTGTTCGGAGGCTGGACCTCCTCAAGCCGCAAGGCGATGCTGCCCGTATTTGAGGCCAACGACGCGCTGCTGTTCTACCCGGTGCAGTACGAGGGCCTGGAGTCGTCAAAGAACATCTTCTACACCGGTGCCACCACGAACCAGCAGATCATTCCGGCGCTGGATTACCTCGCCGAGCAGGGAACCAAATCCCTTTTCCTGGTGGGCAGTGACTACGTCTTCCCACGTACAGCCAACAAGATCATCCAGGCGTACGCCGAGGCCAAGGGCATCGAAGTGCTGGGGGAGGAATACGCCCCGCTGGGCTCCACCGAGTTCTCCACCATCGTCAACAAAGTCCGCGACTCCAAGGCGGACGCGGTCTTCAACACGCTCAACGGCGACAGCAACGTGGCCTTTTTCCGGCAGTACAAGAGCGTTGGACTGACAGCGGACACCATGCCCGTGGTCTCCGTGTCCATCGCCGAGGAGGAAGTCCCCGGCGTCGGCTTGGACAACGTTGAAGGGCAGCTGACCGCCTGGGACTACTACCAAACCCTGGACACCCCGGCCAACAAGAAGTTCGTGGCGGCGTTCAAGGCGAAGTTCGGGGCAGAGCGGGTAACGTCCGACCCCATGGAGGCCGCCTACACCTCCCTGTACCTCTGGAAAGCCATGGTGGAGAAGGCAGCCTCATTCGAGGTGGACAAAGTGCAGGCCGCGGCCGGCGGAGTGACCTTCGAGGCACCTGAAGGCCTGGTCACGGTCAACGGGGAGAACAACCACATCACCAAGACTCCCCGGATCGGCAAAATCAACTCGGCGGGCCTCATCGACACGGTCTGGTCATCGCCCGAGGCCGTTGAACCGGATCCGTTCCTTGCCACGTACGACTGGGCCAAGGACCTGGCCAAGTAGCGGCGCGGAAGCATCGAGGAAAGGCCTGCTGGAATGGAACTCCTGATAGGGCAGATGTTCGCCGGACTCAGCCTCGGCTCCGTACTGCTCCTCGCAGCACTGGGACTGTCGTTGACCTTCGGTCAAATGGGGGTCATCAACATGGCCCACGGCGAGTTTATGATGGCCGGGGCCTACACTGCCTTCGTGGTTCAGCAGGCCATCTCCGACGCCGGAGTATCACTGCTGGTCTCCATTCCCGCCGGCTTCCTGGTGGGAGGTGTCCTGGGGCTGGTGCTCGAGGCGGTGCTGTTGCGCCGCATGTACCGCCGGCCCCTGGACACGCTCCTGGTCACTTTCGGGGTGGCATTGATCCTGCAGCAAGCCGCACGCGACATCTTCGGCGCACCCAGCGTTGACGTCCGCGCTCCGGGCTGGCTGCAGGGCAACATCGAGTTGCTGGGCGCCCCCATTCCGTTGACCCGGCTCTTCATCCTGGGGCTGTCGCTGCTGTGCCTGGCCGGCCTGGTCCTTCTCCTCAGGGCCACACCGCTCGGGCGCCGTATCCGGGCTGTTGTGCTGAACCGCGACCTCGCCGAAACCAGTGGTGTCTCGACCCGGCGCAGCGACCAGCTGACGTTCTTCATAGGTTCCGGCCTGGCCGGGGTGGCCGGTGTCGCCGTCACCCTCATTGGCTCCACGAGCCCGTACCTGGGAACCAATTACATCGTGGATGCCTTCCTGGTGGTGGTGGCCGGTGGCATCGGCCAGATCAAAGGGGCCGTCATCGCAGCCTTCGCCCTGGGCGTGCTCCAGTCCGTCTTTGAATACTCGACGACGGCCAGCATCGGCAAGGTCCTGATCCTGATCGTGATCGTGGTGTTCCTCCAGCTTCGGCCGCAGGGCATCTTCAGCCTCAAAACGAGGAGCCTGGCATGAGGAAACTGTTGCGCGGGCGGCCGGGAGCAGCGGCGGGTTTCACGCTTGGCGCCGTCCTGCTCCTCGGCGTCGCACCCGCGGTGCTGCCGGCGTTCAACCTGGGTCTGCTCGGGAAGTTCCTCTGCTTCGCAATTGTGGCCGTGGGCATTGGCCTGGCATGGGGGCGCGGCGGCATGCTCACCCTGGGCCAGGGTGTCTTCTTCGGCCTTGGGGCATACATCATGGCAATGCACATGAAGCTGGCTGACGCGTCGCTCTTCGGCGGCACCGGAGTCCCGGACTTTATGTCCCTCTATGGCAGCGGCGAGGTACCAGGCTGGTGGGAACCCTTCCGGAGCCCCTCGGTGACCATCCTGGCCGTGGTCCTGGTTCCCGGGCTGGTGGCTCTGATCCTGGGGCTGGCGATCTTCAAGCGCCGCGTCAAAGGCGCCTATTTCGCGATCCTCAGCCAGGCCCTGGCCGCCGCCTTCGCCGTGTTCCTGATCGGCCAGCAGGCCACCACCGGAGGCTCCAACGGTCTCAACGGATTCCGTTCCTTCTTCGGCTTCGACCTGCAGGACCCGAACAACAAGCGCATGCTGTACGTGACCGCGGCGGTGATCCTGTTGCTGTCCCTCGCAGCGGTCCGCCAACTGACGCATAGTCGGTTCGGGGAGTTGCTGGTTGCGGTCCGGGACCAGGAGGAGCGCGTCCGTTTCCTCGGTTATGACCCGGCGACCGTCAAAACCGTTACCTACGTGGTGGCCGCGGTCCTGGCAGGCATTGCGGGCGCCCTGTTCGTCCCGCTCGTGGGAATAATTTCCCCAGCGGATGTGGGCGTGATCCCTTCCATCGCGTTCCTCATCGGCGTTGCAATTGGCGGCCGCGCCACGCTTCTGGGGCCGGTCCTGGGCGCCGTGTGCGTCGCCGCCGCACAGTCCAGCCTGTCCTCCACCTTCCCGTCCTTCTGGGTGTACTTCCAGGGCCTGCTGTTTGTCCTGGTCATCGGGTTTATGCCCGGCGGGCTTGCCTCCTTGCCGGGGCTGTTGCGCAGGCACCGCCGGACCCCTGGCGCGGCACCAGCACCTGCCGAACCAGCACCTCCAGCGTCCCTCGCATCGCCGGCAGCTGAAGAGAAAACCACCACGCCTGAGGAGGTCAGCAGATGAGCGCGTCCACCCTGCTCCCGGACGGCGAACCGCAGGCCGGGGGAATGCGCCACGGCCGGCCCAAGTACCTTGAGATCCGAAACCTCTCGGTTTCCTTTGACGGATTCCTCGCCGTGGACAACGTCAACCTTGACGTCGTGCAGGGCGACCTGCGGTTTCTGATCGGACCCAACGGCGCCGGAAAAACCACTGTCATTGATGCCATCACGGGCCTGGTGCCGGCCACGGGGTCGGTGAACCACACCGGCACAGAGGTCCTCGGTCGCAAAGTGCACCGGATTGCCCGGCTGGGGGTCGGGCGTACCTTCCAGACCGCCAGCGTGTTTGAGAACCTTTCCGTCCTCCAGAACCTTGACATTGCCGCCGGCTCCGGCCGGGGCCCCCTGCAGATGCTCCGCCGCCGGAAGTCCGTAGACCCTGCGGTGGAAGAGGCACTGGAAATCATTGGCCTTGAAGACGCCGTGGAAAAGAAGGCAGGCATCCTGGCCCACGGACAGAAGCAGTGGCTGGAGATTGGGATGCTGCTGGTGCAGAACTCGGACGTCCTCCTGCTGGACGAGCCGATTGCGGGGATGAGCCAGGACGAGCGTGCGGAAACCGGTGCACTGCTCCGCCGCATCGCAGCCAACCGCATCACGATGGTTATCGAGCACGATATGGACTTCGTCCGGGAGTTCGCTACCTCGGTGTCTGTCCTTGCTGCCGGCAAGGTGCTCAGCGAGGGAAGCGTAGCGCAGGTGCAGGCAGACAAAAAGGTGCAGGATGTGTACCTCGGGACGTCGGGAACGGAAGGCCACTGATGCTGGAAATCGAGGGTCTACAGACCGGTTACGGCCGAACGCAGGTGATCTCGGGGGTGAGTGTCACTGTCAGGGAAGGTGCCGTTGTCTCTGTCCTGGGGCACAACGGCGCGGGGAAAACCACGCTGCTGCGCGCCGTCGTCGGGCTGCTCAAACCGATGGCCGGACGCATCACCCTGGACGGGGAGAACATCTCGGCGCTTCGCCCGCACCAGCGGGTGGCCCGTGGCATGGCCTATGTGCCGCAGGGGCAGCAGTCCTTCGGTCAGCTGTCGGTCATGGAGAATCTCCAGCTGATCGCGGACGGCCGCAAGAACGGCGCTGAACGCGTGGCGGAAGCCCTGGACATGTTTCCGGCGCTCAAGCCATTATTGGCCCGGCGGGCCGGGCTGCTGTCGGGCGGTCAACGGCAGCAGTTGGCGATCGCCCGGGCGCTCATCACGGATCCGCGCCTGCTGATTCTCGACGAACCCACTGAAGGCATCCAGCCAAACATCGTGGCCGAGATAGAGGCGACCATTATCAAGCTGTCCCAGCGCAACGGAATGAGCATCCTCCTGGTGGAGCAGCACATCGGCTTTGCCCTGCAGGCCGCCGACAGCTATTACGTGCTTTCCGCCGGAAGGGTCTCCTCCTCCGGGCCCGGTGGTTCCGCATCGACGGGCAGCGTCCGGAAGGCAATGCTCATCTGAGACACGGGGACGAAAATCTACTGATCCGGAAATTAGAGTACCCACTACTCGTGACGGTCAAGCCCCCGGAAACTTGAATGGAACCACTGCTGGATCAGCAGCAGTGGTTCCAAGTTCCTGGGGGTTTTGATGTTTGGTACCCAATGGCGGGCGCCCGATCCGCTTCGTTGTGACCCTACGGGCATCCGATGAGCCCGGGGATGGAAGCGGTGGCCGCCTTCAGCGGCTCGATTCCCGGCCAGGTGCTGCTGGCACTCGGACAGACCATAGTGGTGGTGTGCGTCTGCTTCGATATGGTGCGTGCCCTGTCCGTGCCGCGGTCACACCGGCGTTATGTAGCCAGTACCGTCTTCCGGACGTTGGCAATCCCCTCCGTGGTTGCCAACGGGCTGACGGTGCTGGTTGCCCTGGTGCTGGCCTCGTGGATCGACGTGGTGATGGGCATGTTCGTGCTGATGGCCATCATCTTCCGGCTCCACAATGACAAGGACGAGGACAACTGGTGGAAGGGCAAGGGCAGGAAGCTCGCCCGCTGGGCCGGGCGGCAGTTCGGCGGCCGGACCGCCGCTCCTGCGACGGGGTAGCCGCTGCGGGTGGGGGAGGGCTCCGGCTGCCAGGTTGCCGTATCCAGCCACCGGTCCGTCAGGCGTCCTGGTGGCTGCCCGCCCGGACCACGTCGACGCCCAGCCCCTGAATCCGGCCGGCGGCTGCCTCATCCAGGCCTGCATCGCTGATGATGAGGTCAAGCTCCTCCAGAGCGAGTACGCGGTATTTCGCATACCGTCCGAACTTGCTGCTGTCCGCGAGCAGCACCGTGGTCTCGGCGGAAGCCATGGCGGCGCGTTTCGGGTCGATTTTGGCCTCTACCGGCGTTGTTACGCCGTGCTGAAGATCCCAGGAACTGGAGGAAAGGAAGGCCATATCAAGGGACAGTTCAGCCAGGGAGAGCGCGGCGAGCCGGCCGATCATGGATTTGTTGTCCCGGTCCACCCTGCCGCCTACGCAGATCACGTCCACTCCCGGGAAATCCAGGAAGGCCGTAGCAGTGACCAGGTCGTTGGACACGACCGTCAGGTCCGTGCGGTTTTGCAGGTAGGGGCTCATGGCCTGGACGGTGGTGCCGGCGTCAAGATAAACGGTCATGGAGTCGGACACGAGTTCGGCAGCCTGGCGGGCGATCGCCGCCTTGGCCGGCAGGTCGGCTGCTTCCTTCACGGAGCGGTGCGGTTCCTGCAGCAGTTTTGTCACTGCGAGGACGCCACCTTGGGTGACCTGGACCTTTCCTTCGTCGGCAAGGGCTGCGACGTCGCGGCGGGCGGTCATGTGGCTGACGCCGAGCAGTTCTGTAATTTCCCGGTAGCTGAGTACGCCGTGGCTGCGCAGGTGCTGAAGAATTTGCTGCCTGCGCTGCTCCGGAATCAGCGATGTTGTCTTAGCCAATGGTGCCTCCCTGGTCAATCTACCGGAGAATGCGTCCAGGGGCTGTCCCACTTCTCAGCGAGCTCGCGGATCTGCTGTGGGGTGAGTTCGCGGCGGGGAGAGTTCTCGGTCAGGAGGGCGATCCGGCAGGCTTCCTCCAGTTCGGCTGCGCGCTCCACGGCGTCGCCCAAGTCCTTTCCGGACACCACGGACCCGTGGTTGGCGAGCAAGGCGGAACGGAAGGGTCCCGGTGCGGTCCGGATGTCATCCCCGAGCGCGGCGTCACCTGGATGGCGGTATGGCAGCAGCGGAGTCTGGCCAACCCGCATCACAAAGTACGGGGTGAGCGGGGGGACGGCGTTGCGTTCGGACCACGGGCTGAGGCAGGACATGGCGACGGCCTGCGGCGAGTGCAGGTGGACGATGGCCTGGTGCTCCACGCCACGGTTGTAGAGGCCCACGTGCAGCGGGGTTTCCTTCGAGGCGCGTGCGCCGCCGAGGTGTTCGCCCGTAAGCGAGATTTCGGCAATGTCCGCATCCGTCAGCGATCCCAGGGATGCCCCGGTCCCGGTCACGAGGATCGTCTCCCCGTCCCGGATGCTCAGGTTGCCGGTGGCTCCCGGGCTCAGGCCCATGTCGACGAGGCGACGTCCCGCCGCGATGAGTTGTTTCCGTGCGCTCATGCCAAGTGCTCCCAAGCCGAAGTGAAGAGGTCGTTGTCGCCGAAGTTGCCGCTCTTGAGCGCCAGGGCCACCGTGCGTCCCTGCGCTTCTGCGGAGGACCAGCACACTCCCGGAGCCAGTTCCGTGCCGATCTGCAGGAACTGGACGTTCAGGCCTCGTACGACGGCGCCACTCGTCTCGCCGCCCGCGACGATCAGTCCGGAGACTGTTGAGTCCGCCAGGAGCAGGGCCGCGGTCTGCGTCAGCACCCGTTCGACGACGGGTGCAGTCTCGACGTCGCCGACCCTGGGGAGGACATCGCTGCGGTCGCGTGCCGCGCACACCACGGGGGTGGCGTCGGCGGGCTGGGCGAGGACCCAGGCGGCGAGTTCGGCGGCAACCGCACCGGGATCGGCGATGGCCGCGTGGATGTCCACCTTGCTTACCGGCTGGGTGCGGGCCGCGTGCGCGATCTGGGCCAGCGTGGCGCTGGAAACGCTCCCGCACAGGACGGCGCCGCGTCCGCGGGGCGGGGGCGCCCAGGAGGCATCGGTCCGGCCGGGGCCTGGAATGCCAAGGGCCAGCCCGGATCCGCCGGACACCAGCACATCGTCGGCTGTGGCGGCACCGATGATCGCGAGGTCTTCGTCGTCGATGGCATCCACCACAACGTAGCGGGCCTCGGCCGCGTTGATGGCTGAGCGGAGGGCCGCGGGCCCCTGCCGCACCGTTCCGCGCAGCACTTCGCCCACGGGGTGGGAAGTTTGAGGGCGCAGCAGGTCGGCAACCCGGGAGCGGGTCATGGGGGTGAGGGGATGGTGGCGCATGGACGAGTTCTCGAGGAGCTCGGCGCCCACAAAGAGGTGGCCGTTGTAGACGGTGCGGTGGTTGGCCGGCAGCGAAGGCACCACTACGCAGCTTTGCGCACCGAGTTCTTCCGTGATGGCGTCGAGCACCGGCCCAATGTTTCCCTCGTCCGTGGAATCAAAGGTGGAACAGTATTTCACGTAGAAGCGGGCCGCGCCCCAGGCCTGAAGGCGGCCCAACGCGTCCAGGGAAGCGGCGACGGCGTCAGCTTGTGAACCGGACCGGCTCTTGAGTGCGACGACAACAGCGTCGAGTGCGGCCAGCTGTTCGGAGGAGAGTGTGCCGTCCTCATTGACGACAGCCACTCGATGACCAGAGCGCCGGAGCATAGTGGCTATGTCCGTGGCGCCAGTGAAGTCATCAGCGATGATTCCGAGCACGTTCGATCCTTTCTAAACCACCCGCCTCCAAGCGGCGGTGGCCGGAAATGACTGTAACACCCAGCGGGGAAGGAATGTTAAATTTTGGTAAGTTGTTGTACGAAATTAGAATGTGTGTCACAGTGATTCCCGGCACGTTCGAAGGTCGGGCGTCGCTCACGAAGATTTGGACCAACCGTGATCCTCCCTCACCGCGCTCGACGACGAGATCCCATCCGCGTAGCCCTCACCGGGGCCAACGGCGGTTACGGACGCACGTTCCTCGCCCAGCTGTCCCTCACTCCCGAAATCCTCCCTGCCGTACTGATAGATCCCGATATCGACGGTGTGCTGGGCATGCTTGCCGAACTGGGCATCCCTGAGCACCTCGTGGCCGGGTCCATCGACCCTGCACACACCGCGGAAATCGTCGCGGATGGCCGGACCGCCCTGATCGCGTCAGCCGACGCCCTGGACTGGACCGGCATCGACGTTCTGGTCGAGGCCTGCGGCCGGGTGGGCGTTGGCTCGGCCTACGCAGCGGCAGCACTAAACAACAACACCCACGTGGTCATGGTGAGCAAAGAGGTCGATACCGTGGTGGGAGTGGAACTCGGCGCCCAGGCGGCTGCCAAGGGGCTCAGCTACCTCCCGGGCGATGGTGACCAGCCGGCAAACCTGCTGCGCCTCGTCGACTGGGTCAGCGCCGTCGGACTCGACATCATTGCCATCGGCAAAGCCGGCGAGTACGACCTCCAGTACAACCCGGAAACCGGCCGCGTCACGCAGGCCGGCGAGACCATCGACGCACCCCAGTTGACCAGGCTGCTGGGCCTCGGCGACGACATCGCCGCCACGCTGCAGAAGCGGGCCGAAGCCGTCAGCACCCTGAAGCGGGCAGCCGCAGCCGATTCGTGCGAAATGACCGTGGTGGCCATGCGCACCGGCATGATGGCCGACGTTGAGGCGATGCACTACCCGGTGGCCCGGATCGACGAGCTTGCCGACATCTACGCCGCACGCGCCGACGGCGGCATCATCACCAACGACGGCGTGGTGGACGTCTTCTCGGCCCTGCGGCTGCCCGGCGAGGCCAGCTTCGCAGGCGGCGTCTTCGCCGTGGTCCGCACCGGCGACCCGGTGACCTGGGAGATCCTTCGCGGCAAGGGCCACGTGGTCAGCCGTGACGGAAAGTACGCATGCATCTACTGGCCGTACCACTACATGGGTGTGGAGACGCCGCTGACGGTGCACGCCGCCGTCGACCGCGCCGCCGCTCCTGCCGCTTTGCCGGGCATGGTCCTTGCCGGCCGCGCCACCCGCGAACTGCCCGCCGGCACCGGACTGGCCGTGGCGGGACACCACCACGAGATTGCCGGGGTGGCGCCGGTGATGATCGCCTCGCAGCGCGAAGCCTTCCCGTTCTACCTGCTCGACGGCGCCAGGCTAACCCGCCCCGTGGCCCAGGGCGACCTCATCGGACTCGAGGACGTTGACGGCGTTGACGCCGGCGCCCTTGCCCTCTACCTCGCGGGAGCCTCCCGCGATACGAACCTGATCGGAGTAAATCAATGACGTACTTTGCTTCCCCCGCCCCGCACCCGGTGCCCGCATCCGCTGTGTGCGCGGCATGACCCCCGAAATCATCGCCCTGATCGGGCTGGCGCTGGTCTTCACCATCTCCTCGGTGCGCAACGTCCATATGGGCGCCCTGGCCCTGGTGTCCGCGTTCATCATCGGCATCGGCGTGGTGGGTGAAAGCCTGAAGGAAGTCGTCGGCGGCTTCCCGGTGGACGCCCTGATCATCCTCGTGGGCATCACCTACCTCTTCGCATCGCGCACGAAACCGGCACCATCAAGTGGCTGGTGGACCGCTCGCTCGACCTCATCGGCGACCGCGTCGCCCTGCTGCCCTGGGGCCTCTGGGCCATTGCCTCGGCGGTTGCCTGCATGGGCACCTCGCACGCCGCGTTTGCCGTCGTCCCCATCGCCATGACGCTCGCGCACAGCCACAAAATCAACTCCACCATGATGGGCATCGCCATGAGCTCGGCGATTGTGGGCGGCGCGCTTGCCCCCACCAGCATCGTGGGCATCACCGTGCAAACTGTCGCCTCCGAGGCCAACGTCCCGTACAACGCCGCGCTGATGTTCGCACTCTCCATCGGTGTGAACGCGCTTGTGGTCCTGGTGGCCTTCTTTATGTTCGGCGGACGCGAACTCATTGCCCGCACCCGGGCAGGTGCCGCCGGCCGGTCCTCCGGCGGCACCTCGCCGACGGGCGGCGGCTCAGGTACCCGCACCGGAGCCGCGGGAACGCTGACGCTTGACCGCACCGAGGCCCGCGTGGATGCCTCACCGCGTCCCAAGCTGCTGCCCCTCCAGCTGCTCGTCATCGTCTCGATCTTTGTGCTCGTGATCGGGTTCTTCACGCTCAACCAGCTCGACGTCGACGTGAACCTCGGTGTCGTGGCGCTCACCATCGCCGTGATCATCGCCCTGGTCGATCCGGGCGTGGGCCGCAAGGCAATCGCCCGCATCGACTGGAGCACCACACTGCTCCTGGGCGGCATCATCACCTATGTGGCCGTCCTGACCCGCCTTGGCGCCATCGACCAGCTCGGCGAGGCCGCCCGTTCCGTGAGCCAGCCGCTGCTCGCGGCGTTCGTCATCTGCGTCATCGCCGCCCTGGTCTCGGCATTCGCCTCCACCATTGGCATCATCGGCGCCCTGATCCCGCTCGCGGTTCCGCTGCTCATTCCCGGCGGCGGCCTTGAGATGACCGGCTTCATCTACGCGCTGGCCATCTCGGCCTCCCTGGTGGACTGTGCACCCTTCGGAACAACCGGTGCCACAATCGTGGCCTCGACCGTGGAGGAACACCGCTCCACGGTCAACCGGCACCTGACCATTTGGGGCCTTTCGATGGTGATCATCGGACCGGTCATCACGCTCGCGGTCCTTGTGGTTCCATTCCTCTGGGCATAGCCCCACAAGTCCGGTGAGGGCGGGTACTGCTGAAAAGCAGTGCCCGCCCTTTCCTGTGAGGGTTCAAGCAACCCGGACGATGTCGTCCTGAACGAGTTCGCCGTTGTGCCAGGTGCGGATGCGCAGCTTGGCGGGGTCGACGGCGTCTGCCGGGATCAGTGCCGGGCTTTGCCGATGACCAGCGCGATCTCGCCCTCGTAGCCGAGCAGTTCGCGGCCCGCGGTGGGCGTCAAGCCCTTTCTTCAGTCGTTCCGGCGGCTCTTGTTGTGGGCACAGCGGGTGGCGTACAGTGTTGCTCCTACGGCAGTCCTTTCTCATATGGAAATTCAAGTTCTATTATCGAACAGCTATTGAATCGCAAAGCCACACAACGAAGTGAGGAATCCCGTGCAGTTCCACCATCACGGTTACGTCTCCGGAGACCCGCGGGTGAAGCCGGCAGCGGGCGTCGGTATCAACCGGCCCGAGGAGCTTCCGGACAAAGTTGATGTCCTGGTTGTTGGCACCGGACCTGCCGGAATGCTCGCCGCAGCGCAGCTCTCCATGTTCCCGAATGTCACCACGCGCATCGTGGAGCGCCGCCCCGGCCGGCTCGCCATCGGCCAGGCCGACGGTATCCAGGCCCGGAGCGTCGAGACCTTCCAGGCTTTCGGGTTCGCGGAACGGATCACTGCCGAGGCATACCGCATCACCGAGATGGCGTTCTGGAAACCGGACCCCGCCAACCGCACGAACATCATCCGGGCTGCCAGGGCCGTGGATGACGAAATGGGCATCAGCGAATTCCCGCACCTGATCGTCAACCAGGCCCGCGTGCTTGACTACTTCGCCGAATTCGCCGCCAACTCGCCTACCCGCCTGAAGCCGGACTACGGCTACGAGTTCCAGTCCCTGACCGTCGCGGACGAGGGCGACTACCCTGTCACGGTGGCACTGCTCCACACTTCCGGTCCACGTGAGGGACAGGAACGTGTTGTCCGCGCCAAGTACGTGGTGGGGGCCGACGGCGCGCGGAGCAGAGTGCGCGAAGCGATCGGCTGCCACCTGGCCGGGGACCAGGCCAACCACGCCTGGGGCGTGATGGATACCCTCGCGGTCACGGATTTCCCCGATATCCGCACCAAGTGCGCCATCCAGGGCGAAAAAGGCAGCATCCTCCTCATTCCACGCGAAGGTGGCCACCTCTTCCGGATGTACGTGGATCTGGGCGTAGTGGACCCGGCCACCCATCACGCCGTCCGCAACACCAGCATCGAACAGATCATCCAGAAGGCCAACGAGATCCTGCACCCCTACACCCTGGACGTGCGGAACATGGCGTGGCACAGCGTCTACGAGGTGGGGCACCGGCTCACTGACAGGTTCGACGACGTCCTGCCGGAGGACCGCGGCACCCGGACCCCGCGGGTGTTTATCACCGGCGATGCCTGCCACACCCACAGTGCCAAGGCTGGCCAGGGCATGAACGTCTCCCTGCAGGACGGCTTCAATATTGCGTGGAAACTCGGCCACGTGCTGGAGGGCCGCAGCCCGGAAAACCTGCTCACCACCTACTCCGCCGAACGGCAGGTAGTGGCCAGGAACCTGATCGACTTCGACAAGGAGTGGTCCACCATGATGGCCAAGAAGCCTGAGGAGTTCGAGCACCCCTCGGACCTGGAGGACTTCTACGTCCGCACCGCTGAGTTCCCGGCCGGGTTTATGACCGAGTACGCCCCGTCCGTGCTGGTGGCTGCGGCGAAGCACCAAGACCTGGCAACGGGCTTCCCGGTAGGCAAGCGCTTCAAGTCGGCGCCGGTGGTTCGGGTGGGCGACACCAATCCCATACATTTGGGCCACCACGCGACGGCGGACGGCCGCTGGCGCATCTACGTCTTCGCGGACGCCGCACTTGCCGGTGAGCCCTCAGGTGTTGCGGACTTCGCCGGGTGGATCGCGAACTCGCCCCATTCGCCGCTGGCCGCAACGCCGTCGGACGCTGATCCTGACGCCTGGTTCGACGTGAAGGTGATCTACCAGCAGCCGCACACCGCCGTGGACATCGGCGCTGTTCCCGCAGTGTTCAAGCCGCAGGTTGGCCCGTTCAAGCTGACCGACTACGAGAAGGTGTACGCCACCGACCCCGCCGCCGATATCTTTGACCTGCGCGGCCTGGACCGCGGCGGCGTGGTGGTGGTGGTGCGGCCGGACCAGTACGTGGCGAATGTCCTGCCGCTGACGGCGACGGCCGAGCTGGGCGAATTTTTCGCACCGCTGCTGAAGCCGCACCACACGGCAGGTCAGCCGTTGACGGTCTGAGCCGTCCTGTACTCCGCAGCTGCATAGACGCCCAGGATCCGCACCTCGGTGGTGAAGAAGTCCAGTTCCTCGAGGGCCAGCTGTAGCGGCAGGTCCTCGGGGTGGCCTTCGACGTCCGCCATAAACATGGTGGCGGCGAACTCGTTGCCCACCATATAGCTCTCGAGCCGTGTCATGTTCACGCCATTTGTGGCGAAGCCGCCCAGGGCCTTGAAGAGGGCGGACGGGACGTTCCGGACCCGGAACACAAAGCTGGTGACTGCGGGTCCGGGCAGTTCGTCCCGGGCCGGCAGCGCCGTTTCCCGGGCCAGGACCACAAAGCGCGTGGTGTTGGAGGGATCGTCCTCGACCCGTGAGGCCAGCACTTCCAGGCCATAGATCTGCGCGGCCAACGGGGGAGCGAGGGAGAGCTTGCGCGGATCGTTCCACTCGCTGACTTCCCGCGCAGACCCGGCGGTGTCACCGGCGATGACGGGCTTAAGTCCGTGATCGCGGATGAGTTTCCGGCACTGGCCCAGGGCATGGATGTGGCTGTGGACCTCGGTGGCGTCCTCGATGGTGCTGCCCGGAAGGCCCAGCAGGTCGAAGTGGATGGGAAGGAAGAACTCGCCCACGATCTGCAGGTTGGACTGGGGCAGCAGGATATGGATGTCCGCCACCCGGCCGGCGATGGAATTCTCGATGGGGATCATGGCCAGGTCCGCTTCGCCGCTGGACACGAGCTCAAACGCGTCCTCAAAGCTCGCGCAGGGCACGCTTTCCAGTCCGGGGAACATCTGGTTGCACGCGATATTGGAGTTGGCGCCGGGCTCACCCTGGTACGCAATCTTCTGGGACATGATCCGTATGGTTTCACGCCCTGCGCCCGCCCACCCAACTGGGTGGCAGTTAACGTCCCGAAAAAGCAATTTCAGTGCATTAGTTGCGACTCAATTGGGTGGGTCAGACGGGGGTGACACGCAGCCAGACGTACTGCCGCGGCAGGAGCGTGACGCCCCCGGTCAGCTGCAGTTCGGCTTCGGAGAGGAGGTCGACGGCGGCTGCTGAGTATCCGGCGAAGGTTCCGGCGCCCAGGGCCTGCGGTTGGTCGCTGAAGTTTGCCAGTGCCAGGATCTCTGAGCCCTTGCCTGATGTTCCGGGCTGGCCGGGCCGCTGGTAGGCAAGCACGCTGCGGTTGTTGGTGGCGAAACCGACCAGCCGGGTGCCTGCGAGTTCGGACGTGGTGCCTCGGACCTGGATCATCCGTTTCAGGCCGGCGTAGACGGCCCCTTCAGGCGTGGACGGATCAAGCCGGCGCTCGTACTGCTCTTCCGGGAAGTGCGGCCGGTGGACCCAGCGGCTGTCCGTCTCGTGGCCTTCCTCCCGGTCGTATCCGTAGTCGTTGACCTGGCCCACCTCGTCGCCCAGATACAGCAGGGGAATGCCGCCGGTACTGAAGGCAACCGAGTGGGCCAGGAGGATCCGCTCCACCGCCTCAGCCGGGTCCACCTCCATGCCGCACAGGGACGCCGTCGTGCCTGAAATCCTGCAGTCGCCGGTCTTGGGGTTGTCCTGGAACGGGACGCCGCGGGCGAAGCTGCCCGGGAAACGGTTGACGTAGAAGGAGTTCAGGAAGCGGCGGTGGTCGAAGCCGTTGATTCCCAGCTCCGCTGCGTCCTCGTCCGCGAACGTCCAGCCGATGTCATCGTGGCTCCGGACGTAGTTCACCCAGGAAGTGCCCCCGGGAATGTTGTGCCGGCGTTCCAGTGCCTGCGCAAGGAGCGAGACGTCGCGGGTGGCCAGGGAGTCCCAGATCAGGGCCATCTGCAACGGGTTATAGGAGATCTGGCACTCAGCGGGGTCAATGTAAAGGGCCACCTCGTCCGGATGCACGATGGCCTCCGACTTGAACAGCAGCGACGGCGCTGCCAGCCGGCACACCGCGTTGAACGCCTGGAGCAGCGTGTGCGCTTCGGGGAGGTTCTCGCACGGGGTGCCGAGCTGCTTCCAGATGAAGGCCACCGCATCCATGCGCAGGATGTCCACGCCCTGGTTCGCCAGGAACAGCATCTCGCCCGCCATCGCGCGGAAAACGTCCGGGTTGGAGTAGTTCAGGTCCCACTGGTACGTGTGGAACGTGGCCCAGACCCAGCGGCCGTCCTCCATCTGGATAAAGGACCCCGGATGGTTTTCGGGAAAGATCTCCCGCACATTCTGTTCGAAGGCGTCCGGCATGGTGCGGTCCGGGAAGATCCAGTAATAGTCGCTGTACTCGGGATCGCCTTCGGCTGCGCGCCGGGCCCACCCGTGTTCGTCGGAGGTGTGGTTGAAAATGAAGTCCACCACCAGGCTGATGCCGTTTGCCTTCAGCTCAGCCGCAAGGCCACGAAGCTGTTCCATGCTCCCCAGCTTCGGGTTGACCTCGCGGTAGCTGGAGACCGCGTAGCCGCCGTCCGAGTGCGGTTCGGGGGCCAGGAACAGCGGCATGAGGTGCAGGTAGGTGAGGCCGAGCTCCTTGAAGTACGGGATGCGGCTGCGGACTCCCTCGAGGCTTTCGGCGTACCGGTCCACGTAGCAGACGCCGCCGAGCATGGTGTTGTCCAGGAACCAGCCGGAGTTCGCTTCGCGCTCGGCGTCCAGGGTTTTTAGCTCTGCCGGGCGTTCCTGCCAGGAGCGGGCGCTTTGAACCACCAGCGCCGTGAGCTGCTCCAGCCAGTCGGCGCGGGAGCCGTACAAGGAGTGGAAGAGGCGGCACAGGTCAGGGAAATGCCGTTGGAACCGCCGCTCAAAGTCAGTTCCTGCACCGAGGTGTGCTCCTGCAAGGGCGTCGACGACGTGCTGCCGCGCCGTTTCGTCCACGCCGACGAAGTCCTGCATTGAGAAGCCCCTTCCCACCTCCGGCCGGCGGATCCGGCAGGCACTGTTACGGCAGTATGCCACGCCATGCCCCGGGGGAAGCGTTCGACGGCGGCAGGAGCCTGCGGTTTGCATGCGGGCCCGGCTTTCGGCATTTCCGGATTCTTCTCCCGGCCAAGCCTCGCTATACTCCGTTGAGGCACGGACCTGAAAGGAATGCCCTGTGAATGCTTACGGTTTTGCTGGCGCTGTGAGCATAGACAGCTGCCAGACCGTCAGGAAGGCGAGCTGCGTCAGGTGTCCATGACAGATCAAGAGTTGGTGGTACTCCTGGACGCCCAGGGCAAGCCCTGCGGAACAGCCCCCAAACAGGACATTCATGATCACAACACCCCGCTTCATCTGGCGTTTTCCTGCTACGTCTTTGACCAGAAGGGGCGCGTCCTCGTCACGCGGCGCGCGCTCGTGAAAGCCGCCTGGCCAGGGGTATGGACCAACTCTTTCTGCGGACATCCTGTTCCCGGCGAAGACATGGTGGACGCAATCCGCCGACGAGGCCGGTGGGAACTCGGAATCGAGGTCCACAACCTGGAGGAGAGGCTGCCGCAATTCAGGTATCGGGCCGTAGACCCGAACGGCATAGTCGAGAACGAGCTATGCCCCGTCTTTACAGCCCTGACCGACGATCCCGTAGTACCCCGACAGTCAGAGGTGTGCGAACACCAATGGGTTTCCGTGGCCAATCTGCTGGCGGCTGCAGAGGCGGCCCCCTGGGCATTCAGCCCTTGGCTCATCCTGCAACTTAGCGAACTGCGCCCCAGCCTGTAAGGCTCAAGGCCCCTGTAGACCTGCCCCATGTTCTGTCTCTGCGGGGCCATATTCGTCTTTGGGCTGCAGGCATCGTGTCTGCGGGCGCCTCGCCAGGATGCCGGCAGCAAGGAACAGCCCGGTCAGGATGACCGCGGACGCCGCGGCCACGGCTGGACTGTGTGGCCACAGGCCCGCCAGCCCGAGAAAGGCCGGAACCGTTGCCGTCACCTGGCTGGTGAGAACCAGTGCCCAGCCGATGAAGGGATTTAGCCCCTCCACCCCCATAGCCATCGATGCAAAGAACAGCCCCCACAGCACGGACCAACACAGCCAAAGAACGGCCAGCAGCGGATCGTCCTGCAACCACGCCGCCGCCAGAAGCGGTCCGACGAGCGCCACCATTCCGCAGAACCAGCCGACCCCTTTGGAGCCCAGGCCCAGCAGGACGTCCATTCCCGAATAGATGTATGTCAACCCAAAAAGGGTCATTCCTGCAGCGCTCAACAACACTGGTGTCCCGCCGTCCTGGCTGGAAAGGTATCCCACCGCGAGAGCCAACTGGATGGCTCCAACCGACACGCTGAGCACGGCGGCATCGCGGCGGGGCAAGAGCTCCAGTGCCGCCAGGCCGTTGACCAGCAGCGCAGCGCCGGAAAGGAGGAGGCATACATACGGCATCAGGACACCTCCCAGCCGCACAAAATGGCCGCGTACTTTTCCGTAGAGCGAAATATAGCTGTCACATTACGGAGATTAGCGGATGAGGTGGTGTCCGCCTAACAGTGCCCGGTCGTAATCGGATAGGTTGAAACGTAAACTTTTCCGGGACTGTGCCGCCTCCCCGCGGCTGTCCCGCGTTAGCTCACGGTGAGGAAGAATCATGGATGCACGGCTGGAGGCCATCAGGGATACCGTCCTGGCCCGGAACCCCGGCGAGGCGGAATTCCACCAAACCATCACGGAAGTCTTCGAAAGCCTCGGCCCGGTCCACGACCGCCATCCCGAGTTCCTCGAAGCCGCCATCCTCGAGCGGCTTTGCGAACCTGAACGTCAGATTATCTTCCGCGTTCCCTGGACTGACGACCAAGGCCGCGTGCAGATCAACCGCGGCTTCCGGGTGGAATTTAACTCAGCGTTGGGCCCCTACAAGGGCGGCCTGAGGTTTCACCCCTCGGTCAACCTTGGCATCGTTAAGTTCCTCGGCTTTGAACAGATCTTCAAGAACGCCCTCACCGGCATGCCCATCGGCGGCGGCAAAGGCGGCTCCGACTTCGACCCCCGTGGCCGCAGCGACGCCGAAGTCATGCGGTTCTGCCAGTCCTTCATGACCGAGCTCTACCGCCACATCGGCGAATACACCGACGTCCCGGCCGGGGACATCGGGGTGGGCGGGCGTGAAATCGGCTACCTGTTCGGCCAGTACAAGCGCATCACCAACCGCTATGAATCCGGTGTGCTGACCGGCAAGGGAATTTCCTGGGGCGGATCGCTGGTCCGGCCCGAGGCCACCGGGTTCGGGACGGTGATCTTCACGCAGGAAATGCTGAAGACCCGGGGAACAACCTTCGACGGGCAGCGCGTGGTGGTCTCCGGATCCGGGAACGTGGCCATCAACGCCATCGCCAAGGCGCAGGCGCTGGGTGCCACAGTGGTTGCCTGCTCGGACTCGAGCGGCTACATCGTTGACGAGGCCGGCATCGACATTCCGCTGCTGCGCCAGGTCAAGGAAGTGGAGCGGGCCAGGCTCAAGGAATACGGCGTCCGCAGGCCAGGTGCCACCTATGTGGACGGCGGGTCCGTCTGGGATGCCGGCGCCACGGTGGCGCTGCCGTGTGCAACGCAGAACGAGCTCGACGGCGCTGCTGCCGCCGCCCTGGTGCGCGAAGGCCTGCTCGCCGTGGGTGAAGGGGCCAACATGCCGAGCACTCCCGACGCCGTTGCCGTCTTCCAGCAGGCCGGCGTCCTGTTCGCGCCGGGCAAGGCGGCGAACGCCGGCGGAGTGGCCACCTCTGCCCTGGAAATGCAGCAAAATGCCAGCCGCGATTCCTGGTCCTTCGAGCACACCGAACAGCGGCTGACGGACATCATGGTGGGAATCCATGACGTCTGTGCTGCTACGGCCGAGGAGTACGGCTCGCCAGGGGATTACGTGCTCGGTGCAAACATCGGCGGGTTCGTGAAGGTGGCAGACGCCATGCTGGCGCAGGGGCTGATCTAAGCCGCCCTATTTGTTCTTTCCCCGGGCAGCCACAGTCCACCGGTCAACGAGTCGTCCCTGCCGCACGACGGCGACCTCGTCCACGAGGTTGACGGCCAGGCATACGTGATTGGGGATCACCCTCAGCCTGGTGCCGAGGGGCGGCGGGGGTGCGCCGTCGTTCCACTCCACGGTGGCGTGATGCTCCGAAAGGGCGGTGATCCGTGCATCCGCGTGGTCGATCAGCCGGCCATACCCCGTTGCCCAAAAAGGGCGGTCGCTGCCCAGGATCTTGCTGCCGGCGTCAAGGATGAAGCGCGCAGGGGTGCCCGCCGGAGTGCCGTGGTGGCTGACCACTGTGGCCGCCACCGTGAGGGCTATGTCTTCGAGGGCACACCGGCCCAGCTCAAACTGCTGGGCGTCACCAAAGACATAGACGCCCGGACGCACCTCAGTGGCAGCGGAACCCTGGGTGAGCAGCGCCGTCGGGGTGGATCCGCCGCTTCGGACCGCGGTCTCGAACCCAGCCCCGGCCAGGACCCCGGCTGCCTCCTTCAGTGCTGCCTGCTCCTGCGCCGCGGCTTCGGCGGGCATGCCGGGAGCGTAGCTGTGGCCCGGGAAAGTGAACACACCTCCCACCCGCAGGCCGGCGCCGGCGGCTGCCCGGGCCACCGTTGCCGCGGCTTCCGGCAGGACGCCGCTGCGGTGATGGCCGCTGTCAATCTCCACAAGCACCGTGATGTCACTGGCCGCAGCGCCCAGGCTCTTCCCAAGCATTGCGGCCCCTGCCGCAGAGTCCACGCCTACTGAAATGACTGCCGTCTCCGCCAGCCGACGGAGGCGTTCAACCTTCTGGACTGAGAGCCACAGCGGGTAGGCGATAAAGATGTTGTCCACACCGCCCGCTGCGAACACTTCCCCCTCGCCGATGGTTGCTACGGTCAGTCCCGCTGCGCCCGCCGCGAGCTGCCGCGCAGCGACCTCAGGGATTTTGTGGGTCTTGGCATGCGGCCGCAGGGCCAGGCCTTTGGCCTGCACAGCGTGCGCCATCCGCTCAATGTTCCGGTCCAGGACATCCACGTCCACAAGGATTTCCGGCGTATCAATGTCGGTGGGAATGCTCATTCGTCCCACATCCCGCAACACCAGGCGGCGCTTGTCATGAGAGCTCCTAACCCTCGCCGAACCAGTCCCGGGCAGGGTTGGTGACGGCTGGAACGGAACGGTCCAGGCCGGGCTGGGCTGCCCACTTCACGCCGTTGGCCAGGACCCGCTGGATCTGCGGTTGGTGGTAGACGGGGTATTCCTGGTCGCCGGGGCTGAAGTAGAAGATCCGGCCCTTGCCCCGGGTGAAGGTGACGCCCGAGCGGAACACCTCGCCGCCGGCGAAGGAGCTGATGAAGATCAGGTCGTCCGGGTCCGGGATGTCGAACAGCTCGCCGTACATCTCCTGCTCGGGAATGACGATGGGGCTGTCCACCCCTTCGGCGATGGGGTGGGTCGGCTTCACGGTCCATACCAGCTCCCGCTCGCCGTCGTTGCGCCAGGCCAGCGAGCAGCTGGTGCCCAGCAGCCGGGTGAAAACCTTGGCGAAGTGCCCCGAGTGGAGCACGATCAGTCCCATGCCGCCGAGCACGTGCCGGTGGACGCGTTCGACGACGGCGTCGCTCACCTCGTGGTGGGCGATGTGTCCCCACCAGAGCAGGACGTCCGTCTCTGCGAGCACCTCCTCGTCAAGGCCGTGCTCATCGTCGGTGGCGAGCACCGCCGTCGTGATTTCTGCTTCGGGGTAGTAGGAGCGGAGGCCCGCGGCGATGGCGCCGTGGATGCCGTCAGGGTAGATGTCGCCGATGTGGGACGGTTCGTTGTTGGCCTCGTGGACCCCTTCGTTCCAGACCCGGATCCTCAATTTGTCGTTCATTAGAGACGAACCTCCCTCTGCTCCAGCGCGGACTGGTAGCACGCGTCGATGATCTGTGCCCGGTAGAGTGCCAGAGATCCGTCATGCTCGCCCCAGACTGCTTCGCCGCCGCGCACTGCCGTGATGAAGTCTTCCACTACGGCGTCATGGGCGCGGCCCGGCAACACAGGCGGCACGTAGTCGGCGGATTCGCCGTCCTTGTCGGTGAACACGCGGAGCTGGCCGACGGGTGGGAAGGGCGCGCCCTGCACCTTGAGTTCGGCGCCGCCGTCGGTGCCGTAAATGGTGAAGTCCAGGAGGTCGTCCGTTTCCCGGTAGGTGGCCCAGCTTGCCTCGATCAGCAATGTTCCGCCACCCTCAAGCCGGAGGAACGCCGAGGCGAAGTCTTCGACGTCGAACGCGTGGCTGGAGGCGAGGGCTGAGTACTCTTTTCCGCCACCGCGCCCCTGCGGACCAAGTTCGGAATGGGTGGCGGCGGACACGGCCACCACCTTGGGTTCGCCGAGGAGGTGGAGGGCGTAGTCGAGTGCGTGGACGCCGATGTCAGCCAGGGGTCCACCGCCCGCGAGCTCCGGATTGGTGAACCAGCTCCCCAGGGTTGGGATGCCGGAGCGGCGCAGCCACGATGCCTTGGCGTAGTACGGCCGGCCCAGCCCGCCGTCGTCAATAACGCCTTTGAGGGCCTGGATGTCACCGCGGCGGCGGTGGTTGAAGGCTACGTCCAGGACGCGCCCCGCCGTGCGTGCTGCGTCAACCATCGCCTGGCCTTCGGCGGCGTTGCGCGCGATGGGCTTCTCGCTCAGCACGTGGATTCCCCGTTCGAGGGCGGCGACAGCGATGGGTGCGTGCAGGAAGGTAGGCACCGCCACGCTGACCGCGTCCAGGCCCCCGTGGTCCAGCATGTCCTCCCAGTCCGCAAAGGCGTTCGGAATCGAGTACTCGGCCTGCAGCGAATCGCGGAGTTCCTGCTCCATTCCTGCCAAGGACACAATGCGGACGTCCGGCAGTGCATCATAGGCCTTGAGATGCTGCTGGCCTGCCCAGCCGATGCCGACGACGCCCACCCGCAGTTCCTGGCCCGTTTCACGCAGTACGGTTGCCTGCTCTTGTCCGGGCGCGTCTTGTGGCACTTTTTGCGAGGCAGGGGACTGCTGCCCGGACGATTGCTCGTTCTTCACGGATGCTTCCTATTCGTTGGCGGTGGACGGTCAGGAGGGGCTGCGCTTGGAATCGACCCGCCTTGTCCTTCTGCGGCCAGCGGCTTAGGTCTTCGCTGCCGGGGCCGTGTTGCTGCGGCGGGTTTTCCCTAGCTTAGCTGCCACCCGTCGGCATGTTCGGGCACGGTTCGTCCTGGCAGCAGGCCCCCGGCCCCGCCCGGTCACCCGCAGCCTGCCACCTATGATGGCTCATATGACAGAACATGCCCGGGAAGAGGTCGCCGGAAAACTCGAACAGGTGATCGCGGCCCAGCTGCGGCACTACCGCACCTCCCAGGGCCTGTCCTCCGCGGAGCTTGCTGCCCGCACCGGGTTGTCCAAGGCGATGATCTCTAAAATCGAAACAGCCAGCACGTCCTGTTCACTGACCACGCTCCAGCGCCTCGCCGACGGGCTGAAGATCCCGGTAACGGCGCTGTTCCGTGGGGCGGACACGGACCGGGACGCCACGTTCACCAAAAACGGCCAAGGCAGCCTCACTGTACGCAGCGGTACCCAGCACGGGCATGAATACCGCGTGCTGGGTACTTTGAAGGGCCGCACGGATGCGCTCGAACCTACCTTGGTGACGCTGACGGATGCATCCGACGTGTTCCCGCTCTTCCAGCACCCTGGCACGGAATTCATCTACATGCTCGCGGGCAGGATGATCTACGGCCACGGCCAGTACGAATACACCATGGAGCCGGGCGACTCGCTCCTGCTCGATGGGGAAGGGCCACACGGTCCGCTCGAACTCCAGGAGCTTCCCATCCAGTTCCTGGCCGTGGCCGCGAAGTAGGGACCGTGCGTCAGGTCAGGACATCACGCGCTGGGGCGAGCCTAGCTCCACGGGCTCTTCATCACTGAGGTAGGCGGCCTCCGCGTGGGCCGCGATGTCGATGCCGCGCAGCTCGTCGGCCTCGTTGATGCGCAGGCCCACGGTCATGTCTATGGCTTTGGCAATGCCCCACGTCAGCACGAACGAGTAGGCCAGTACGGCGATGGTGGCCAATGCCTGGATCCCAAGGAGTCCTGCGCTCCCGCCGTAGAAGAGGCCATTGACCCCATTGGGCGCGGCGTCGGTGGCGAAGAAGCCAACCAGCAGTGTCCCCAGGATCCCGCCCACCAGGTGTACGCCCACAACATCAAGGGAATCATCAAAGCCGAGCCGGAACTTCAGTTCGATGGCCAGGGAGCAGACGGCGCCGGCGATCAGACCAATGGCGAGGGCCCCGAGCGGGCTGACGGCACCGCAGGCAGGAGTGATGGCCACCAGGCCCGAGATCAGCCCGGAGGCGGCGCCCATGCTGCTGGTGCTGCCGAGCCTGATGCGCTCCATCAGGGCCCAGGCGAGCAGGCCGGCCGCGCCCGCCACGGCGGTGTTGAGGAACACCACGGAGGCTGAATGGCCGGCTGTCAGTGCTGAGCCGGCGTTGAAGCCGAACCAGCCCACCCACAGCAGGCCGGCGCCCACCAGGACGAGGGGGCGGCTGTGCGGTTTGGTGTGTTCACTGCGCGGCCAGCCTGCGCTGCGCCCCAGGACGAGGGCGAGTGCCAGGGCCGCGATTCCGGAGTTGATGTGCACGGCGGTTCCGCCGGCAAAGTCGATGGCTTTGAGGCCGTTGATGATCCAGCCCCCTGTGACGGAGCCATCGGAGGAGCTGAAAGCGAAGACCCAGTGCGCCACCGGGAAGTATACGAGCGTTGCCCAGAGGGCGGCGAAGGCCATCCAGGCGCCGAACTTCATTCTTCCGGCCGCCGCGCCGGCGATGATGGCCGTGGTGATCCCGGCAAAGAAAAGCTGGAAGGCGGCAAACAGTGCCGGCGGCAGCGGCGCTTCAGGGTCCTCGGTGAGCATTTGGTCCAGGCCAAAGTACTCGGTGGGATTTCCCACAAGCCCGGCACCGCCCACGGAATTACCGAAGACCATCGAGTAGCCGAACAGTGCCCACAGCACGGCGACGATGCTCACGCCGCCGAAGCACATCATCATCATGTTCAGGATGCGGCGCGATCCCACCATGCCGCCGTAGAAAAGGGCAAGGGCAGGGATCATGATGCATACCAGCGCACTGGCAGCGAGGATCCAGGCAACATCTCCAGAATTCAAGGGAGCTCCAATCAGGGAAAGTTCATATGGCCAAATCCGGCCGGAAAGTCGAAGGGGATGGTGCGTCAGCCGGCAAGAAGCCAGTCGGATGCGGCCTTCCGGTAGCGGCTGATGCCTTTGTACCCGGCCATGTCCTCGGGAAGTTCGGCCAGGACGTGGCCCAGGCGTTCCCGCCATGCCGGGACTTGGGCAATGTCCGCAAGGGACAGAAGGTGGGTGCGGACCAGGAACAGGACGGCGCCCGAGTGGGGAAGACGGATGAGGTGCTGGACTTCCACCCGCAGGTGGAGCCGCTGCGGCAGGGCAGGGCAGGCCGCCACCGTGCTGCGGTCCCGCGCCCATTCGGGATACGTTTCCGTGGACGTGTCCAGGCGCCGGTCCACGGTCATGGTCCAGTTGGTGCGGCGGTACATTTCCCCCGGCTGGAGGCGCATCAGGAACTGCTGTGCCCGGCACGCAATTTGCTCTTCGTGGATCCGGGGGACAGGGCCGTGGACTTCCAGGAACTTCATGCCTACGTCGAACCCCAAGGACCAGTCGGCGGCGAAGGTAACCAATCCGGCGTCGAGCCACAGGGCGTCCTCCCGCTGGTCAAGGAGTGCAATGTCATCCTGGATCTGGCTGCCAAGGAACCGCAGGGGAGTCGTGGGCAGGGTGGCGTCGTCCCCCAAAGTGAATTCCAGTTCGAGCCCCTGCAGGGCGTTCCGCCAGGTGCAGGTGTTTCCTTCCCTTATAAAGGAGAAGCTTTCCGGCTGCTCCTCAGCCAGGAGGGGAAGCAGGGTGGCGATGGCATCCCACACCGCCGATTGCATGTGGGGCAGCACCTGAAGCCGGGAGGAGTCCCGGTTCAGCACGGCCTCGCGCTCCCGCAATTCCGCCAGGTAGTGCTCATCGACATCCAGGACGCGGATTCCCCAGGAACCTGCCTCAGTCTGCACGGGTTTGCGGGCGGGTTCCACGTTGGCGCTGTACCGGTAGCTGTCCTTGGAAAAAGGGAACGGGAAGCAGGCAATCCGTTCCGGAAGGACGCCGGTTTGGCGCTTCACTATAATGACGTCGGTACTCAAAGGTCCAACTCCAAATCCTTGTCCAGGCTGCGCGAGACGCAGCACATCATGGTGGTGTTCGCGGCCTTTTCGGTGTCACCCAGGTAGAGGTCCCGGTGGTGTGGGGTCCCGCGCAGTACCGGCAGGACGCATTCACCGCAGACACCCTTGCGGCACATATTGGGAACGCTTTTTCCTGCCTTTTCGAGGGATTCCAGCAGGGAGATATCGGCCGGGACCTCCACGGTGACGCCGCTGCGGGCCAGGTGCGCCGTGAACGGCTGGCCCTGGTCCAGCTCCGGTGTGCCGAAGGGCTCCGAGTGCAGCCGGCTCTTGGGCCAGCCCAGCTCCATGGCCTGTTCCAGGACGGCATCCATAAAGGCGGCCGGTCCGCAGGCGTAGAGGTGTGTTCCGATCCTTTGGTTATGGAGCTTCTCCCGCAGCTGCTCCTGGAAATGGCCGCGGTCAGTGCACTCGGTCAGGGCGGGCCCCAGCAGTTTCCGGGCTTCCGCCACGTGTGCGCCCGCGCCGGGGCGATACGCGTAGAGCAGGGAGGCGTCAGAACCTCTTTCGACGGCGGCCCTTGCGTGGGAGAGCATCGGTGTGATGCCGATTCCCGCAGCCACCAGCAGGTGATGCCTTGCCGTTGCCACCGGTGCGAACGCGCTGCGGGGCCGCGCGGTGTAGACGGCGTCTCCCGCCGCAAGCCGGTGCATCGCCAACGAACCGCCGGCACCAGCACTGAAATTACGTACTCCGCGGGCCTGCTGCCGGGACCGGTCAACGAGTAGGCGTTGGCCCCTTCCCCGCACTGCACCACCAAATGGCTCCCCGGCACATAAGGAGGAAGCCGAGCACCTGTTGGGTCTTTCAGCACGATACTGCTAACCGATTCCGTCTCGGCCCGGACCTCCGCGACCTCCAGCACAAGGCCGCCCCCTACTGCCGGGTGGACGGTCGGAGGGAGTTCCGGGTTGGGACCCGGGTGGCCTGCGGGGTGGATGGCCGGATTGATGCCGGCTTCAGCTACGGCCGCGGTCATGCTGCCTCCTCGGCGTGGGCGGCATAGCCCAGGTAGCCGGCATGCCGCCGGGAAAAGTGGCTGGAGATGACCAGAATGGTGCCGCACCCGTGGCATGCAACCTCGGAGCCGGGCTGCTGAAGCGTCCGCAGGGTGGCGTGGCAGTGTCCGCAGAACACGCCGTGGGGTCCGGATGTGTCCGGGTGGGTGGCTATCTCCTCGTCCACCAGGCCGCAGCCGGCAGCGGCGGCAGCGGCCGCGTGGATATCCGCCGAAGGACCGGCCAGGACGAGGCGTACCCCTACGCGCACATTGGAGAGCACGGACTGAAGGTGTCCCAGCGCTTCCTGGTCCGCGCGTTCGAACTGCAGGTCCTGCCGGGGCCGGCCGGAGCCTTCCGCTGCCGGGACCGGGGTTCTTCCGAACGACACGCACAGGACGCCGCGGAAACCCGGCCGGACGGCCGCCGGGGCCCCGGAAGGCATTGCGGATTCCATTGGCAGGTCCTAGGGGGCGAAGGAACGGTGGCCGGTGTAGAAGCCAAGGGCGTAGTCGGGCGTCTCAAATTTGACCGTGGTGCCCTTCGGGAAGAACAGCACATCGCGCTCCTTGGCACGGGTAACTTCCCCGGTGGCCTGGTCAGTGAGGATGAACTCTCCCTGGACCACAACCTTCATTTCGTCGTAGGTGTACTCGTACACCAGCGGTTCGGACGCCTTGAGCTCGAAGAAGCCCGCGCTGATCGCAGAACCGCCGGGGTTGGACAGTGAGTCGCCGATGGCGGCGTCAACGCCCGGTTCGTTCATAGGCGGAAGACCCAGGTAGCCGCCCTCCACCTTCTGGATCGATCCGGCCTTGCTGATGGTTCCTGTCAGTGTTTCCACGCATTCTCCTATGTAGTAGCGACGTGAAACCATGATTCCTGACAGTGAACGACGGTGGGTTTCCCGCACGTTAACTCGCCGTTGCGATCCCTCGCTTGCGACGACATCCAGAGTTAACAAACCGGGCGACCATCGGAAACATGGTTTTGACTACTGTGGTTCAACAAGGTTTCATAAGAAGCAACCGCAAACGAACAGGACAGTTCCGATGACAAGTGTCGCGACACCTGAAGTACCAACAGATGCCCCAGTGGCGCAGAACGCCAGCCGTATATCCCTCGCGGACATCGCGAAGGCGAACAACGTCCGCTTCCTCCTGGCCACCTTTGTGGACATGACAGGAAAGCCCTGCGCCAAGCTGGTCCCGGTTGAAGCCGCGGACGAACTGGAAAACGGCGCCATGGGCTTCGCCGGCTATGCGGCAGGCCTCATGGGACAGAAACCGCAGGACTCGGACCTGATCGCTGTGCCCGATCTGGCCAGCTTCACCCCGGTTCCCTTCATCAAGGAGGGCCTGGCGATCATCCACTGTGACCCGCACGTTGACGGCAAGCCCTGGCCCTACGCCCCGCGCGTGATCCTGAAGAACACCCTGGCCCGCCTGGCCGGGAAGGGAATGCAGGCAAAGGTAGGCGCCGAGGTCGAATACTTCCTGGTGAAAAAGAACGTCGACGGGACCCTGAGCACCGCCGACGACCGGGATGATTCGCCCCGCCCCTGCTACGACGCCCGCGGCGTGACCCGAATGTACGACCACCTCACCTCCATCTCCGACGCCATGAACGGCCTGGGCTGGGGCAACTACGCCAATGACCACGAGGACGCCGCCGGCCAGTTCGAGCAGAATTTTAAGTACGCCGACGCCCTCACCACCGCCGACCGCGTGGTCACCCTCCGCTACATCCTGAACATCCTGGCCGAACAGCGCGGCATGACCGCCACGTTTATGCCCAAGCCCTTCACGGACCGCACCGGCACCGGCCTGCACTTCCACCTGTCCCTGTGGTCGGGTGCCGAGGCGCTCTTCCCCACAGAGGGAGCGGACGACGGCGGCCGCGGCCTCGGGATCTCCGGCCTCGCCTACTCGTTCATCGCCGGCATCCTGGACCACGCCCCCGCACTGCAGGCCTTCCTCGCCCCCACAGTGAACTCCTACAAGCGGACCGGCGCCACCACCAGTTCCTCCGGCGCCACCTGGTCACCGCGAAAAGCATCCTTCGGCGGGAACGACCGCACCCACATGATCCGGGTGCCGGACAACAAGCGGATCGAGCTGCGCTCCGGTGACGGTTCCGCCAACCCGTACCTCGCCATCGCCACCGCCATCGCGGCGGGGCTGGACGGCGTGGAGAACTCCCTCGATCCCGGCCTGCCGTCAGGGCCGGGGGAGTCCAAACCCGGCGCGCATCTCCTTCCGGCCACGCTGCTCCATGCCGTGGAAGCGCTCCGGAAGGACCCGGTGATCCTGTCCAGCCTCAGCGGCGACCCCGCCATCGGCAGCTACTACGCGGACGCCAAGGAGGAGGAATTCCTCAGCTGGCACAACCAGGTCAGCGACTGGGAAATCCGCACCTACCTGACGTCCATCTAGCCCCGCCTCCATCTGACCACCACCACCCAAGTAAAGGACCACCATGTGCGGAATCGCCGCGCTGCAGCTGCGCAACCCCTCGCTGCATCCCCAGATGGGCAGCCTGCTGTCCTCGATGCTCTGCCAGATCGTGGACCGCGGACCGGACTCAGCCGGCCTCGCCGTCTACAACACCCCCGGCCTCGTCAGTGCGGGAACGTCCACCCTTAGCCTGCTGGGCAAGGACCAGGGAATAACGACGGCGGCCATCACCGCAGGCGTCGCAGCACTCCTCCCCTCGGACGCGGCAGCAGCCGCCCGGGTAGTGGGCGACACCACCCTGGTGAGTGCCGCCGTCGGGACTGACCTGTTGGTGAAGGCAGTCAGCGAAACCCTGCCGGACGCCACCATCATTGGCCGCGGCGAGCACGTGGCAGTGATGAAGAGCGTGGGCCACCCGATGGAGATCGCCGCAGAGCACGGCCTGGAATCGATGGCCGGAAGCCAGGGGCTGTCCCACACCAGGATGGCCACCGAATCGGCAGTCACCGCCGGGGGTTCGCACCCGTTCTCCGTGGCCGACGACCTGTGCCTGGTCCACAACGGTTCCTTCTCCAACCACGCCACGGTGCGGCGGGGCCTGTTGCGCGAAGGCGTGGTGTTCGACTCCGAGAACGATACCGAGGTGGGCGCCCGCTACGTCGCCTCCCGGCTGAAGCAGGGCGACACCCTCGAGGAAGCCCTGGTGAACCTGGGCAAGGTCCTGGACGGTTTCTACACCCTGGTGGTCACCACCGCGGACAGCATGGCCGTGGTCCGGGACCCCATCGCCTGCAAGCCGGCCATCATCGCCGAAACGGACGACTACGTGGCGATGGCCTCCGAATACCGCGCACTGGCCGGCCTCCCCGGCATCGACAACGCCCGCATCTTTGAACCGGAACCCGGAAAGGTCTACACATGGTCACTCTGACAGCCCCTGAAGCCCCCACCCTTGGTACTACGGGTGAAACCGGCGCCCCTGCGCAAACCTCCACGGTGGACCTCGCCGCCGGCACCGTCCGGGAACTGAACCAGGCCATCCACAACGCCGAAGACGGACAGTCCTGGACCGTCACCAGCCCCGGCGGAAAGCACAGCCTGGCCGTCGGCATCAACGCGGACGTCACGGTGACCATCGAAGGCCACGCCGGCTACTACGCCGCCGGGATGCACCAGAAAGGCGACGTCACCATCAACGGCAATGCCGGCGTCGGCCTCGCCGAAAACATCATGTCAGGCCGCGTCCACGTCACCGGGGATGCTTCCCAGTCCGCCGCAGCCACCGGCCACAGCGGCCTGGTGGTCATCGACGGCAACGCCGGAGCCCGCTGCGGGATCTCCATGAAGGGCGTTGACATCGTGGTGGGCGGCAACATCGGCCACATGTCCGCGTTTATGGCACAGGCCGGCCGGCTTGTGGTCTGCGGCGACGCCGGCGACGCGCTCGGCGACTCTATTTACGAGGCCCGCATCTACGTCAAGGGCACCGTGGCCTCCCTTGGCGCCGACTGCATCGAAAAACCGCTGAAGGCCGAGCACCGGGCGGAACTCGCGGAGCTGCTGGCCGCCGCCGGACGCAGCGACAAACCGGCCGACTTCAAACGCTACGGCTCAGCCCGGAACCTCTACCACTTCAGCGTCCACAACTCGACGTCGTACTAGGAGCCCACCATGACCATCACCTCAGTACCGCAACCCGCTGGAGCACCAACAGCAACGCCCGCGCCCGTGCAGAACCTGGCCGAATTGGGCCTGCGCGAGTCCTCCACGTTCGACCGCGCCACCATCGCCGACATCCAGCGCGCCGCCGAAACCGGCGTTTACGACATCCGCGGCTGGGGCGCCAAGCGCAAAGTCCCGCACTTCGACGACCTGCTCTTCCTTGGCGCCTCCATGTCCCGCTACCCGCTGGAGGGCTACCGCGAAAAGTGCGATACCGACGTCGTCCTCGGTGACCGGCACGCCACCCGCCCCCTGCACCTGGCCACCCCGGTGACCATCGCCGGCATGAGCTTCGGCGCGCTGTCCGCCAACGCCAAGGAGGCGCTGGGCCGCGGCGCCTCCGAGGTGGGCACCTCCACCACCACGGGCGACGGCGGTATGACGCCTGAGGAGCGCGGCCAGTCCAAGCACCTGGTGTATCAGTACCTCCCGTCGCGCTACGGCATGAACCCGGATGACCTCCGCAAGGCCGACGCCATTGAGATCGTGCTCGGCCAGGGCGCAAAGCCCGGCGGCGGCGGCATGCTCCTGGGCCAGAAAATCACCGAACGCGTGGCCGGAATGCGCACCCTGCCGGTCGGGATCGACCAGCGCTCGGCCAGCCGGCACCCGGACTGGACCGGCCCGGACGACCTGGAAATCAAGATCGGCGAACTGCGCGAGATCACCGACTGGAAGACCCCCATCTACGTCAAGATCGGTGCCTCCCGCCCGTACTACGACACCGCGCTCGCCGTGAAGTCCGGCGCTGACGTGGTGGTGGTGGACGGCATGCAGGGCGGAACCGCCGCCACGCAGCAGGTGTTCATCGAAAACGTTGGCATCCCCACCCTCGCCGCCATCCCGCAGGCCGTCCAGGCGCTGCAGGAGCTCGGGGTCCACCGCAAGGTCCAGCTCATTGTCTCCGGCGGCATCCGCACCGGCGCCGACGTGGCCAAGGCCATGGCCCTTGGTGCCGATGCGGTGGCCATCGGCACCGCGGCGCTGATCGCGCTCGGCGACAACGATCCCCGGTACGCCGCCGAATACTCGGCGCTGGGCTCCGCCGCCGGCTTCTACGACGACTTCCAGGACGGCCGCGACCCCGCCGGCATCACCACCCAGGACCCGGAACTGTCCTCACGCCTGGACCCGGTAGCTGCCGGCCGCCGTCTGGCCAACTACCTGCGCGTCCTCAACATGGAAGCCCAGACCATCGCCCGGGCCTGCGGCAAGTCGCACCTGCGGAACCTGGAACCCGAGGACCTCGTGGCGCTGACCATCGAGGCCTCGGCCATGGCCCGCGTGCCGCTGGCCGGCACCAGCTGGATCCCGGGCGCAGGCCAGGGGAGCTTTTGATGCCTGACGCTTTTTCTGGCTCGTCAGACTTTGTGGTGGTGGGCGCCGGGCTGGCAGGCGCCGCCACCGCCTGGCAGCTCGCCTCCCGGGGCCACCAGGTCACCCTGCTGGAACGCAGTGCCCCGGCCGCGCACGACGGCAGTTCCCACGGCTCCGCCCGGATCTTCCGCTACGCCTACCCGGACCCGTTTTATACGCGCGCCGTCCTGGAGACCAGGGCGCTGTGGGACGGGCTGGCTGCAGCCTCCGGAACCTCCCTGATCACCCCCTTCGGTGCGGTGGACTACGGCCCGGAGCGCAATCCGCGGCTGCTGGCCTCGGTGCTGGCGGAGGAAGGCATTGAGCACGAGCTGCTGTCCGCTGCCGAAGCCCGGACGCGCTGGCCGCAGATCGCGTTCGACACAGAGGTCCTGTGGCACCCCGGCGCAGGGGTTATCGACGCCGAAGGCGCCGTGAACGCCATGGTGGGGCTCGCCGTCGGGCACGGCGCCCGGCTGCTGACCGGCTGGGAGCTGCAGGGCGTGGAGCGCACGGACTCCGGTTACCGGCTGCGCTCGGTGACCGGGGAAACGCTCGACGCCGGCAACGTGGTGGTCAGCGCCGGCGGGTGGCTGCCGGGGCTGCTGGGGCAGCTGTCCCTGCCCGCGGGTTTCCTTGCCGGGCTTCCGGAGATCACCGTCCGGCAGGAGCAGGCGTTCCACTTCAAGTACCGGGATGACGACGGCGGCGCAGGCGTGGGTGCCGCTGCTTCCGGTGCCGCCGGCTGGCCCACGTTCATCCACAAAGCCGCGGACATTCAGGCCTACGGCCTTCCCGGCGGACGCGACGCGGGCTTCGCAGGGCAGAAGGTGGCCGAGTACAACGGCGGGAAACTGATCCCCTCCGCCTTTGACCAGACCGGCGCAGTGGATCCCGCCAACCGGCGCCGTGTGGTGGACTACGTCCGCCGCTACCTGCCCGGCTTGGACCCGGAACCCTACGCCGAGACCACCTGCCTGTTCACCAACACCCCCAACGAGGACTTCCTCATCGACCGCGTGGAGAACCTCACCGTCCTGTCGCCCTGCTCCGGGCATGGAGCCAAGTTCGCGCCACTGATCGGCCAGTGGGCTGCGGACCTGGCCACCGGAACCGGCAGCGTTCCCGGCCGGTTCCGCCCCGCGTCTTCAATACCTGCGACCACCTGGAACGGATACCAGTGAGCCTTCAACAGACAGCACCCACAGCGGATGCCCCGCCTTCCGGCAGGACAAGCGCCCCCACCGTAACCAGCCTGCTGCAGGACATCGCCGCCGTCGGCCGGGACACGTCACGGGGCGGCTATTCGCGGCCGGTTTTCTCAACCGCGGAAACGGACTTGCGGAACTGGTTTATTGAGCAGGCCGGGCGCCGCGGGCTGGACGTCCACACGGACCATAACGGCATCATCTGGGCTTGGTGGGACACCTCCGCCGGGACGCGGAGGGACGCTGTTGTGACGGGCAGCCACCTCGATTCGGTCCCCGGCGGCGGTGCGTACGACGGTCCGCTGGGTGTCGCCTCAGCGCTGGTCGCCGTCGACATCCTCAAGGCCCGGGGGATGCGCCCGCGCCGGCCGCTGGCCATTGCTGTTTTCCCGGAGGAAGAGGGCTCCCGGTTCGGGGTGGCCTGCCTGGGCTCCCGGCTCCTGACGGGGGAGCTGGACCCGGACAAGGCCCGCAGGCTGAAGGACCCGGACGGCAACACCTACGCCGACGTGGCGGCCGCGAACGGGCAGGATCCCCGGCTGATCGGCGCCGATTACAAGGCCCTCCGGCAGCTGGGCCTGTTTGTGGAACTGCATGTGGAGCAGGGCAGGGGACTGATCGACCTGAACCAGCCCGTGGCCATCGGCTCCTCGATCCTGGGCCATGGCCGCTGGAAGCTCAGCATCAGCGGGCAGGGGAACCATGCCGGCACCACCCTCATGACGGACCGCAAGGATCCGATGATCGCCGCCGCTAAAATCATGGTCAGCATTCGCGATACCGCCAGGAAATACCGGGATGCCCGGGCTACGGTGGGCAGGGTCCAACCGGTCCCGGGCGGGACCAACGTGATTGCCTCCCGGGTGGATCTGTGGATCGACGTCCGCCACCCGGAGGACTCCGTCACCGCAGCCCTGGTGGAAGCCATCCGGCTGAACGCCGAGATCTTCGCGGCGGAGGAGGGCTGCCAGGCCCAGCTGACCACTGAATCGCTGAGCACCACCGTGCATTTCGACGGCGGTCTTCGGGACCGGCTGCAGGAACTGCTTCCCGCCGCGCCGGTCCTGGACACCGGAGCAGGGCACGACGCCGGTGTGCTGAGTTCGCATATCCCTACTGCCATGCTGTTCGTCCGGAACCCCACCGGCGTCTCGCACTCGCCGGACGAGCTGGTGGAGGACTGGGACGCGGAGGCAGGCGCCGTCGCCTTGGCAGACTCGCTGGCCGGGCTCTTGGGCGAGGCACGCGCCATCGGCTAGCGAGGCCGTCGGGTTGGCTTCAGTTCCGCACGCGGTACGTCATCAGCACGCAGCCGCCCGAGATGGTGCGTGACTCCGTTAGTTCGAGGTCAATGCGGCGCGTTTGGTGGAAGAAAGGGACTCCGGACCCGAGCAGCACCGGATGCACGTTGAGGCTGACCTCATCAATGAGGCCTGCCTCGAAGAGTGAGCCCGCGAGCTCCCCGCCGCCCATCAGGCAGATGCCCTTGCCCGGCTGGTCCTTGAGCTGCTGGACGAACCCGGCGGCGTCGGCGGAGACCATCTCCACCCCTGGCGGGGGTTCGGCCAGCGTGCGGGAGAAGAGGTACGTGGCAACAGCCGGGATGCCGCTGCCCCCATTGCTTGCCGAGGGGCTGCCCGGGCCTGGATCACCGCCTGGCTCTCCGCCTGGATCACCGCCTGGTTCTCCGCCCATGCCTTGGGCGGCCGCGAATTCCCAGGTCTTCCGGCCCATCAGCACGGCATCCACAGTGGACCAGTACTCAGCCATGACCTCCTCCACGTCGCGGCTGAAATGGAGCCAATCAATGGCGCCGTCACTGCCGGCGATGAAGCCGTCAAGGCTGCACGCCGCACCATAGGTCACGGTCCGCATGGGTCTTTCCTTTCGCTTCCCCGCTCACCCAAAACAGTAGGCATGAGCGGGCGCTTTGGCTATGCCGGATCGTGCCGGGGCGCCCTCCGGTTACTCCTGGTACGTGGATGCCTGCTGCCACCAGTGGTGCAGGTGAAACTCACATGTGAATTTCCGAAACCATCATTTAACACACCGGAAACCTACCCAAGAATGGCAGCCATACAGTTGGAGCACGACGGCAATAGCCACCCTCGGCTGAACGTGGTACTGACCCCGCGTCCCTCCTGACGGAGCGGCTCTGACGGCAACCTACCGTTCTCTCTTCGCATCACGAAAGGGGTTTCCCATGGACTCGGGAAATGTCGCTTGGATTCTCGCCAGCTCCGCGCTGGTCTGCATGATGATCCCCGCCCTGGCCCTGTTTTACGGGGGCATGGTGGGGTCCCGCCGCATTCTCAACATGATGATGATGTGCTTTGGCGGCGCCAGCCTGGTGGCCGTCCTCTGGGCGCTCTTCGGTTACTCAATGGCCTTCGGGAACTCGGTAGGCGGCCTGGGCCTCATCGGGGACGTCACGGAATTCCCTGGCATGGCGCAGCTGCTGCCCGCGGATGAGGGAGCCTCGATTCCGGTGGTCCTGTTCGCCGCGTTCCAGTTGTTCTTCGCCTGTGTCACCACTGCCCTGGTTGCCGGGGCAGCGGCAGGGCGGATGAAGTTCGGCGCCTGGATGCTGTTTGCCGGCATCTGGGCCACCATTGTCTACTTCCCCATTGCGCACTGGGTGTTCGCCTTCTCCGCCGCGGACGGCAGCACTGTTGGCGGCTGGATCGCCAGCGGCATCAAGGCTATCGACTTCGCCGGTGGCACCGCTGTCCACATGAACGCCGGTGCCGCCGCCCTCGCCCTGGCCCTGGTGCTGGGCAAGAGCTCGGGCTGGCCCAAGGTCGATCATGCCAAGCCGCACAGCAGGCCGCTGGTGCTGATCGGTGCAGGGCTGCTGTGGGTGGGCTGGTTCGGCTTCAATGCCGGTTCCGCACTCTCCGCAGGCCAGTCGGCGTCGGTGGTTTTCCTGAACACCGCCGTTGCTGCTTCGGCCGGCCTCCTCGCCTGGGCGCTCGTTGAGCGCCTTCGCCGCGGGGCAGCCACCAGCATGGGTGCGGCATCCGGCCTGATCTCGGCGCTGGTCGCCATCACACCCGCCTGTGGTGCCGTCAGTCCACTCGGGGCGGTGGCCATCGGTGCCATCGCCGGGGCCGTCTGCTCCCTGGCCATCGAGCTGAAGTTCCGCCTGGGCTACGACGATTCGCTCGACGTCGTAGGCGTTCACCTGGTGGGCGGCATCCTCGGCACCCTGCTGATCGGACTGTTTGCTACGGACGCCGCACCCAACGCCGTCAACGGCCTGTTCTATGGCGGCGGCGTGGAACTGCTCGGTGTCCAGGCGCTGGCAACCGTCACCGTCCTGGCCTACTCATTCGGCATCACCTGGATCCTGGCGAAGATCCTGGACAAGACAATTGGCCTGCGCATCAAGCCGGAGGACGAGCTGCGGGGCATCGACCTTGCTGCCCACTCGGAGCTCGCTTACCTCACGGATGAGGATCCGGTGGAGCTTGGTTCGCCGCAGCGGGCCTAGCAGGCACTAGGAATTCCGGGCGGCTGGGGCGCCCGGGATGCAAAGTAAGGCAGAGGGCCAACCCTTGGACCGGTGCCAGCAGCAGCTGGCTTATAGTTCCAAGGTTTGGCCCTTTGTTGTGGTTCGGGCCGCGGGCTGCGTGTTCAATCCAGCGGGTTCAGTGCTCCGGGTTCAGTGTTCCGTGCAGACTAGGTTGCCGCCGCGGACCTCCAGCACTGCTGCCCTGACGTGGCTGAGATGGGTCTTAGGGTCCGGCGTCATGGCGTCGATGTCTTCGCCGCCCCAGTGCGGGTGCGTGAAGTAGACCAGCAGCGCCCGTTCCTTCCCGTCCTCCCGCGCCTCGAGCGGAACCACATCTGCGTGGCGTCCGACGACGGGCCTTCCGTCCGCCTGCTCCGGCTGCGTCAGGATGAGCCCGCCCCGGTGCTCCTGCCGGACCCAATTACCGGCGGCATCGTCCGAGCGGTAGATGGCCTGGCCCCGCCACTCGTCAACGATCATCCAGTAGGTCCCCTGAAGCCGGAAAACCTTGGGCCCTTCGTGGGGACGGCCCGGGATGGTCAGTCCTTCCCGGGTCCACGACGACGGATCCTGGGGTGTGTCGCTCACGGCGCTGCAGGTGTTGGAGCCGCGGGCTTCGTCCTTGTACCAAAGGCGGAAGCGGCCATCCCCGCAGCGCGCCACGGCGGCGTCGATGACGCGGGGCGAATCCAGGTCAACTGCGCCGAGGTACTCCCACGCCACCAGGTCCCGGCTGGCCAGCTGGACGATGGACGCGTTGCCGGTCCAGTCCGTCCTGACCCCGCCCAGCACGGTCAGGTACATAATCCACTGATCGCCGATTCTTACGACGTCGGGAGCCCAGAGAGTGGCGGGCAGTTCCGTTTCAGGGGGCACCAGTCCGTCCAGGGTGCCCTGGTAGCTCCAGTTGAGTCCGCCGTCGGAGGACCTCGCGACGCCGATGGCTGTGCCGTGGACCCATTCGACGCCGGTCAGCCCCGGTGCCGTCGCGCGGCGTTGGGTGTAGAAAAGCACCCACTCACCGGTGAGGTGGTCCGGAACCAGGATCGGATCCGTGGGGCCGTCCCAGAGGGGGTCACGGTATGGGGTTCGGAAGGCGTCCGGGTGCAGTGGAATGAGGGGCCGGGCTGGTTCCGTGGTTGCAGGCAGCGTGACGATGCCCTCTTCGGCCATTTCTGGTGCGTGCATGCTCCTCCAACGTTGTAGTTTTTTGGCTGCACCCCAGCATATTCGTGTTTGACGACTCGTAAAGGCACTTGCGCTACGCAGATTCGCGGGCGCTACCCGGATCGGGGCCGCGTCAGCGAATGTGCGGGTCGGAACCGGATTCGCGCAGGGACCGGAACGGACGGCACTTGCCCTACTCCTGGAACAGCCCTGCCAGATCCTCGGCCGTGATGGAGCCGCCGGCCAAGGCGTCGCCTTCCATGACGTCCGCGAAGAGCTGTGACTTCCGGGCCTTCAGCGCCATAACCTTTTCTTCGATGGTGTCCTTGGCGACCAGCCGGTAGACCATCACGTTCCGCTCCTGCCCGATCCGGTGGGTCCGGTCCACCGCCTGCGCCTCAGAGGCCGGGTTCCACCACGGATCCAACAGGAACACGTAGTCGGCCTCAGTGAGGTTCAAGCCGAACCCGCCTGCCTTCAGCGAGATCAGGAACACGGGTGCGCTGCCGTTCTTGAACTCGCTGACCACGTCGGCCCGGTTGCGGGTTCCGCCGTCGAGGTAGCAGTACTCGATCTTCTCCTCGTCCAGCCGTTCCCGGACCTTGCCAAGGAAGCCCGTGAACTGGCTGAAAATCAGGGCCCGGTGGCCCTCCGCCACCAAGTCGTCAAGCTGCTCGAACAGCACGTCCAGCTTGCTGGACCGGACCGATGACAGCGCCGGATCCACGAGCGAGGCGTCCAGGCTGAGCTGCCGCAGCAGGGTCAGCGACTGGAAGATGGTGAAGCGGTTCTTGTTGACGTCCTCGATGAGCCCCAGGATTTTCTGCCGTTCCCGCTGCAGGTGGGTCTGGTACACCTTCTGGTGGCGCGGATTCAGCACCACTTCCAGGATCTGCTCCTGCTTCGGCGGGAGGTCCTTGATCACCTGGTCTTTGGTGCGGCGCATCATCAGCGGCCGGACCCGACGGCGGAGTTTGTCCAATTGCCCCTTGTCGCCGTTCTTCTCCACCGGCTTCTGGTAGTACTCCGCGAACCGCTTGGGACTGGAAAACAGTCCCGGCGCAACGATGGACGTGAGCGCCCAGAATTCCATGAGGTTGTTTTCCAGCGGCGTACCGGTGATGGCAAGCTTGAAGGCCGCCGGGAGCTTGCGGGCGCACTGGTACGCCTTGGACTGGTGGTTTTTCACAAACTGGGCCTCGTCCAGGACCAGGCCGGCCCATTCGCGGGAGGCATAGGCCTCGTAATCGATCCGGAACAGGGCGTAGGACGTGATCACGATGTCCACTCCCGCGAGCGACTCCGCCGGGACCTGGCTGCTCTTGGCGAACGTCTCGCTGACTGCCTGGATCTTCAACCCGGGAGCGAAACGCGCTGCCTCCAGGGCCCAGTTGCCCACGACGCTGGTGGGCGCCACCACCAAAAAGGGAGCGCCGGCGGCGGACGCGGCACCTGCAGCCCCAGCCACGGCAGGATCTTCAGCAGCGGCGGTGGCCAGTTCCTTCGCCGCGCACATCAGGGCCAGCGCCTGAACGGTCTTGCCGAGTCCCATGTCGTCGGCGAGGATCCCGCCCAGGCTGTGCCGGTACAGGAAGGTGAGCCAGTTGAAGCCCTCCTGCTGGTACGGACGCAGTTCCGCGTTCAGGGTGGCCGGGAGCGGCAGGCCGTCCACGCCGCCCTCAAGCAAACCGCCAACCGCCGAGCGCCAGGCTGCCGCCTGTTCGTCAACGATCCCCAGCTGGGCAAGCTCATCCCACAGGCCGGCCTGGAAACGGCTGATCTGCAGCGGCGCATCCTTGTTGTCCTGCAGGGACCGGGCTTCCTCGATTAACGCCCGCAGCTGGTGCAGTTCGGGGAGGTCCAGCGAGAAGTAGGCACCGCTGGGCAGCAGCATCCTGGTCTGTCCCGCCGCCAGCGCGGAGAACACAGCGGCGAAGGAAACCGGCTGCCCCTCAAGCGAGATCTGGATGCCGAGGTCAAACCAGTCGCGCTGCTCGGTGGCTTTGGTGGAGATGGAAACCACCGGCGCTTCCTCAGCCTCGCGATAGTCCGCGATGTCACCCGCGGTATCAACGTCCACGTCCGGAGCCTGGCGCAGGCGGGGCAGTACTTCCTCGGTGAACGCCAGTGTGTCCAGGCCCTTCAGCTCTGCCGACGCCGCGAGCCGGGGAGTGCCCCAGCCGCCCGTAGCGGATTCACCCAGGGCCGGGACCACGTCCCAGGGCTGGCCGATGCCTTCGAGGATCCGGGCTTCGGCGGTGTCGTCGCGGTAGCCGTGGTCGCCGGGGTGCCGCCACAGCGGCTGGGCGGTGACCAGGTTTCCCGTTTTGTAATGCCATTCCCAGTGGAGCCGCACCGTGTGGTCGGCGCCGTAGTTTGCCAGCAGGGAGAGCGTGGGGACGGCAAGCGTGGGGAGCTCGACGGACTCATCGCGGGCTGTGACGCGGGCCGTTTGCTTCAGCTTGGGGTAGAAGCCGGTGAGGAAGCGGGACTCGTCCTTGGCAGGAATGTGAAGGGTGCTGCCGGCGGTCACAAACGCCAGCAGCTCCTCGCTCAGGCCGCTTTCCAGTGGTGCCAGCGTAATGACGCCGTCGGGGTCGGGAACCCCGGGCAAGGCGGCCTCCCCGGACGTCACAAAAATCCCGTGCGCGGGCCGGCCGATGGTCCCAACGGACGCCGGATCGACCTCGACTCCCTCGACGGTCACCGTGGGCGCAAGCTCCAGCCCGCCGTCGGACCCCTGAACCTTGGCGGCCGTGCCGGGTACGGCAGCGGAAGGTTCAGTAGTAAGCGGCGAGCCGTAACGGCTGAGGTTCAGGCCGACGGCGGCGGGGGACTCCGCGAGCCGTACCGGGTCGGTGCCGCGCGAGTGAACAAGAGCCAGGCCGATCTTGTGGGCGTCGGCCAGCAGGCTCCAGAGGTTCTTCCCGGAGTAGGTGTTCAGGCCCAGCCAAAGGCCCGATGAGTTCTGCATCCGGCCGGCCGAGGCGGAGTGGGCGGCCAGGAACTCCTGCATCCACTCGACGTGCGACTCGTTGCACTCCCGCCGGAAGTTCAGGTAGCTCAGGGTGTTCCACGAGACGTCGCCGCGGATCCACTTGCCCTTGGCGCCCATGATCACCGGGCGGGCCTTGAGCTGGCGGACGCTGCGCAGCGGGTCCCTGCGGCCTGTGTAGGAGAAGTGGGGCGCGGGCTCCTCGATCTCAAACTGGAGCGCCAGGGGGACGCCGTTGGTGGAGGGCGAGATGCCGGGCTGGGAGATGAGCGGGCTGAGGGCCCGTTCCCAGTCAGAAACGGCACTCGATGGTTCCCGGGACACCTGGGTGGTGGTGGCGGGTGAAAGCAACTGCACGCGCGTGGCCGGGTTGTCCTCGGCCGCGAAGAGCAGCGCCGCCACATGTTTGCAGTCTTTGCGGACCGGGCAGCTGCACACACCCACAGTGCAGCTCCAGCCGCCACCCCTGCGGACAAGCTTGGCGGTGGTCGAATACGGCAGGTCCGCGCCGCCGCGGACCTTGCCCAGCATGAGTCCGGTGGCGGCGTCGAACGAAATGCCGGAGACACGACTTCCCATGGCGTAAGCCAGCCCGGCCGCCAGGGAACGGTCGTTGATGGCGGGGGTCTGTATCGCCAGTGCCGCACTCTCGTCCGGTTGGGATGGCATGGTGCGCGCTACTTTCAGCAGGCCGCGGCGGGGCCGGGCCGGTGGTTGGTTATCTGATCCATCTTAGTTCGCCCGCGGGGAAGGCAGTGCCGCCGCCTGCCTCCAGCCAGGGAGAACTGGCCCCGCAATCTTCGCCGGACGTTCACTTCCCCCTCAACGCCGTGTCAGTCTGGCGCCCGTAGCGTGAAAAGTGTTCGAGCACCACCCGCTTACAGCAGTGAGGATTGCCATGACCACCAGCCAGCAGCCAGTCGTTCTGACCAGCAGCAGCATCGAATCCAGCGACGAGGACGTCGTAGAGGCCAACGTGAGCGTCGTGGATGCCATGCACACTGCCCTGCTCCGCACCGAAGAAATGTCACCCGTCGCCGTCCGCAGCTACTACGTGGACTTCTACCTCACCCAGGCACTCGAGGGTGGCTTCGCGCAATACGTTTTCACCGCCGTCGACAGGGCGGAAACGGACACGCTCATCCGGGAAGGCATGGCGGGAATGGGAGCCACCACGCACCTGGACCTCTTCAACCGGTCCATCGAGGCATTCGATGACCTGTCCGACGAGGACGAAGAGCAGTACCTCGACGGCGGCCTGGATGACTCGGAGGACACTCCCGACGGCGTCCTCCGGATGGAGGAGCTTGACGGCGAGTTCGAGGAGCTGCTGGAGACGGAGAACATCACCGCGCTAAACGCCGCCTGGCTGCGCGGCCAGGCCGAACTGCTGGTGCTCGACGACGAGGAAATCGGCGCGTACATTGAGCGCCTCGTGGCCCGGATCCCGGACCTGCCGGAACGTCAGGCGCAGGCCGACGCCGAGGCCCTTGAGGATGCCCCGGACTTCGAAATCATCATCCGCGAACTCTGCAGTATCGCTGGCTACGAGCTGCTCAAGATCACCATGGGCGACCCCAACTACCTGCACGACGGCGGGAAGACCCTGGCGTGGCACTTCTCCACTGACCACGGCGACTTCCTGATGGTCGAGGAAGACGACGAGGCTTTTATGATCAACCCCGAAACGCAGGAAATCGTCGCTGCGGTGGAGTTCGAGGAAGCCGACGCCGCGATGGCCGACGCCTAGGAGCCGTCCTGAGGGGGCGTCCGCAGGGGCGCCCCCAGCTGTTCCCGCCGTTAGTAGCCTGTGCCCTCAGCTGTTCTGGTCCAGGGCCACGTTGAGGATGCCCAGCAGTCCGTCGTCCACGTGGTCGGCTGAGGTAAGGCGTACCCTGCGGGTAAAAGGGTCATCGGCCCGGGTCTTGACGGTTTCGATCCGGCCCTCCGCGGGGGCGTCGAGACGTAGCGTCACGTCCACGGCGGTGTTGGTGGTCCGGGTAACCTGCGCGAACTTCCGCCGCGGGCTGTGCAGGGACACGTAGCCCTTCCGCATCTGGATCTCCACACCCTCCGTGGCCGAGGCCCACGCGAGGATGGCATCCGCGATGGGCCTCAAATGCGGGTGGCTGGCGTACTGCCCGTTGATCAGCTCGTCGGCGTCGCGCAGCATAAAGTCCGGGTAGCCGAACATTTCCCATGACACCGCGTACTGCGCGTACCCCGTCACCCCGAAGGTATCGCGCATCCAGGCGCGGAGCTCGCCGTCGGTCTTGATTCCTGCGGCGAGCGCCTTCCCGACCCAGTACGCCGTGTCCTCGCCGGTCTTCCTGACAAGCAGTGCTCTGTTGCTGTCCACCATCGACTGCCAGGTGTTCGGCTTTTTTGAGGACTCCGGGATGGCAGGCATGCATCGATCGTAGCGCCGTGAAAAAAGATTCCGCTCACCCGTAACCTTTCCAGCGTCCCCCGCGATGTAGGAGGTGATGGGTCCGCCCGACGGACCCGAATCAAACGTGTTGTCTAGGTTTTTGGAGTGTCATATGTCGTTGTTCACCGTTCTCGCCACCAGCAAGATCGCCGCGGGAGTACTCGCTGCCGGAACCCTGGCCGTCGGCGGAACCGGCGCCGCTGCTGTTTCCGGCGTCCTCCCCGCGGAAGCACAGCAGAGCGCCCACGATCTCTTCGGCGCACCGGCTCCGGAGCTCGTGGACGAAGCAGCTGCTGACGCGCAGGAAGCCGCTGACACCGCAGCCGTCGCCGGCGGCAGCACCGCCATTGATGCTGGAGCCGAAGCCGCAGGAACCGCCACAATCTCCGGGGACAACGTCGCTGCCAAGGCCTCCGCCTCCGCTGCTGCCGGCACGGCCGTTGACGCAGCCGGCGCCGCAGCCATCGGCCTCTGCACCGCCTTCACCAACGGTGGCCTGGACGCTTCCGCCGAAGGCTTCTCGTCGCTGGCCATTGCAGCGCAGGGTGAAGCAAACATTGAAGGCTTCTGCGCCGACGTCGCAGCCCAGGCTGATGCTACTGCCGAGGCTGGCGCCGCTGCTGCCGGCACCGCTGCTGTTGAGGTTGAGCGTCCCGAGGTTCCTGCTGTTCCCGCCATCCCTGCTGTCCCGGGTATCGACGGCGCGCCCGCAGTTCCGGCAATCCCGGCAGTTCCTGAGGTGCCGGCTGCCCCGCTCGAGGGCGGCACCCCGGCCGTCGAGGCACCGGCCGTTTCGGTCCGCTAAGCGGCCTTGGCTAGTGTGTACTGCGGGAAACGGCGCAGCGTCCGTTTCCCGCAGTACGCCGATTCCGGGCCCAGGACGCCTGGAAACTGCCGGCCCGGGAGGCCGGTCCGGGAATTAAGCCCGGAGACACCTGCCGGAAGGCAGCGGGGGAAGTAAGCGCAGGACCGTAGACCGCACCGTAAAACCGGGACAGGCGTTGCCTTGTCCCGGGATGGAGGAGCCGCCGGTGCAAGACACTTTGGCCCAAGAAGAGATCGACATATTCGACGACGCAGCCGGAACGGACCCGGCTGCGCTGTTCGGCGTTGCCTACCGGTCCTTTGCGGGTCCGGTGCTGGGTTACCTGAAGGCACGCGGCGTCGACGATCCCGAAGCCGTAACCCAGGACGTGTTCCTGGCGTTCTTTCCGAGGATCAGCGGCCTCACAGGCGGGCTGCAGGGGGCCAAGGCGTTGCTGTTCTCCATTGCCCACGCCCGGATGGTGGACCACTACCGGCGGCTGGAACGCAGGCCCCAACTGACTCCGTACGACCCGCTGGAAGACAGCCGAAGCACCCCCTCAGCGGAACACTGTGCGGTGGAGCTGAACGGGGCGGCTGCCGCCCTGCTGGACGGGCTCACTGACGAACACCAGGAAGTGCTGGCCCTGCGGGTCGTGGCCGACCTTTCCATCGAACAGGTGGCCGGCATCATGGGCAAAAGTGAAGGGGCGGTCAAACAGCTCCAGCGCAGGGCCCTGCAGAACCTCAAGGCACAGACGCTCAAAAGAAACCAGGCAAACCATGAGTGACACCGCAGGATTCCGCCGCGACGGGTCCGTTGACCAGCTGCTGTTGGAGGCAGGCCTGGACGGCGACACCGGGCTGCGCCCCGTTCTTCTGGAGATGCAGGCCCTGGGCTCTGTTGCGCCCGAACCAACCGCTGAGCTGCTCGCCCTGATGGCCGGTGGCAACGGTCTGGCCGGTGCAGGTACCGGTGCCGGTGCATATGCCGCTGCCGCCGCCGAGCATGGAGCACCCGCCGAGCAGACCGCACCCGCCGAGCATGGAGCACCCGCCCCGCAGGCACCCGTCGTCACTGCAATGCAAGCTGCTGCAGCACATGTCGAGCCAGCTGAAGCGCCTCCCGAGCCAGCTGAAGCTCCTGCTGACGAACTGGCTGCCCGCCGCAGGGCAAAGCGCCGGGTCACCCTGACGGCCTTTTCCGTGGCGGTTTCACTGAGCGCCGGAGGTGCTGTTGCCGCAGCATCAGATCAGGCCATCCGGAACTCGTTTACCCAGCTTAACCAGGCTGTCACTTCCTTCATCACCGGGTCCGGCGGCGCACCTGCGGACGATCAGGCCAAACACCCCGCGGCACCCCTGCCTTCGGCACCCGCTGTTGGCCCGCCGGCCGGATCTTCCCCTGGTGACCCGGCCTCTATCCCGGCGGACCCCGCCGCAGCCACGCACCCGACAGCAGGTCCGCCGTCGGGTACCCCGGCCGCGGAAGGGTCCGCCACAAGCCAGCCAACTTCCCCGGGTAAGCCCGGGGAAGTCCCCGCTTCTGAAACCCTGCCCGGAGCTGTTCCCGGCCCCATCGCCGAAGAACTGGGTGGATCACCGGAGGTGCCGGTTCCTTCACAGGTTCCCTTGCCGCCGACGTTGCCGGCAATCCCGCTCCCGTGACCGGCGCCGGCACCCCGGCTTACCGTCCCCGTAGGGACACTATTTGGCAGCTGTGGTGATCATTTCGCCGGCCGGATCCGCAAGGTACCAAACGTCGTTGACGCCCTGGCCCAGGATGTCACCGGCCTTGGTGTCCTTGACGTAGTAGTACAGCGGCATGCCGTTCAGCGTCACTTGCTTTGCGCCCTCCGGCGTGGTGATGGTGCCCACGGTCCCGGTTACGCCTTCAACCTTGGGCTCGTCTGATGTGGTGAGGAGCGGCGGCCACGCAGTCAGGCACCCCTCCGTGCAGGCACTGGTCCCGGAATCCTTCACATCCTTGGTGAAGTAGTAGAGGCTCATCCCCTTGGCATCCACCACAATGTCCCCGAGGCTGGAGGAAGCGATCATGAGGTCGACGCCCGCGGCTGCAGTGGGCGCTGGGGACGTGGCATTGGGAGCGGCCGACGAGGTGGCGGGAGCGGCAGTGGTAGCCGCAGGGGTGCTGGCTGCAGGGGTGGTTCCGCCGCCGCCGCCGCACCCGGTCAGGGCCGCCGACAGCGCGAGGATGGCGAGGCCTGCTCCCAAATGCTTTTTCATGGGTTGCTCCTTGGTTGGGCCCGGCGCCTAATTACCGGACGCTAACGACTACGACGTCTCCGGGTGAAGAATGGTTCAAATGAACCAAAATCCGGCTGGGGACGTCGTATCAGCCGGAAGCAGCACCCAGGCGAGCCGTGCTGCAGGCCGGGTCGGGAGGTCCTGAAATGCCGCTGGACGAAGACGTTGTGGAGTCCATCTACCGTGAACACGGCCCGGCCCTCCGCCGCTTTGTGCTCAGCGCCTCCAGGGACCCGCAATTGGCAGAGGACGTGGTCCAGGAAACCGTGCTCCGAGTTTGGCAGCACGCGCCGGAGGTCACCGGAAGCCTCCGCAGCTATCTCTTCCGGACAGCCAGGAACATTATGATCGACAACTACCGCCGGGCGCAGCGCCGCCCGGTTGAGACCTTGGATGACGGCCTTGCCGACAGTGCGGAGGCGGTGGAACGCGTGGATGAGTTGCTGAACAGGGTGCTGATAGAGGAAGCGCTGCTCCGCCTCAGCTCGGAACACCGGGACGTGCTGGTTGCCCTGCACTACCGGCGGTTTACCGTGAATGAGGCAGCGGTGCAGTTGAACGTCCCGAGCGGGACAGTGAAATCCCGCGCCTATTATGCCGTTCGGGCGTTGCGGACCATCCTGGACGAGATGGGGGTGGAACGGTGAGCGTTTTCGAGCAGCATCATTTGCTGGGCGCGTACCTCTTGGGCGGTCTGGAACCCGAGGACGTGAAGAGTTTTGAATCGCACCTGCGGGGATGCGCCAGATGCCGGGACGAGCTTGCCCGCCTTGAGAAACTGCCTGTGCTGCTGGACGCCCTTCCGGTGCCGGACGCCGTGGCGCTCACGGTTGTTCCGGTGGGATCCGGCGCCCCTCCCGCCCCTCCCTCCGTGGCCCCGGTGCACCTCCTTTCCGAACTGGCCCACCGCCGTCGCAGGACACGACGGCGGTGGGGGGCTTTGGGAGGTGCGGTCGCCGCAGCGTGCCTCGCCGTGGGACTGGCGGTGGGGCCGCTCCTGAACCGGCCCGCGCAGCCGGACGCCACATATTCCGTGCAATCCGGGGGAGGGCTGCAGTTCAGCATCGATATGGCCCGGAAGAACTGGGGAACCGAGCTGGCCGTGAACGGCAGCAGCCTGCCCTCCGACGGGACCCTGTCGCTGTGGGTGCGGGACCGTGCCGGGGGAGAGGACCGCGCCTGCGCCTGGACGGCCACGCCGAGCGGCCGGGTCAAGGTCACGGGAGCCACGCCCATCCAGCTGGCCAGCATCTCGAGCGTGGAACTGCGGGACGGCACCCAGCAGGCAGTTGCCGTGATCACCGTGCCGTGAGGTCCGCGCGATCATTGTGCTGCATGGCTGCCTTCGGGCATGGAGATGAAGGGTTCGGCACGTACGGGGGCATGGGTGCCACCCTTGGATGCCGGTGCCCTGGTAACCGTGCGGCTGCCGCTATTACTGGGTCATTCTTGCGAGCCGGGCACGGACGATCATGTACGCGCCGTAGCAGATCAGTCCTGCGCCCACCGCTGCCAGGAGGTACACCCCGAAGGGCTGGTCGCGGAGCGCGCGAAGACCGCCGTCCAGTCCGGTGGATTCCTCGGGATGCGCGGAGAGTGCGGCAACGGCAATCAGCAGGCCGGTGAGCAGCAGCACGATTCCCTTCGCCACGTACCCTGTCATGCCCAGCACTGTAACTGCTTTCCTGGAGGTGGGGGATGCGGGCATCGTGAGGTGTTTTTCAAAGGATTTCCGCAGGCCCCGAATGCCGTACACCACGCCGGTGACGGCGATGCCAACGCCCAGCAGGACCAGTAGCGCCACGCCGCCCGGCGCCTTCATCACGGAAGCTGTGAGATCGCTCGCGGCCTGCTGGTTGTCCACGCCCGAACCGGTGCCCCTTGCGAACGACATCAGCGTAAGGGCAAGCCCTGCGAACACCAGCGCCTGCGCGGCCGCCTTGGCTTTCTTCCCGGCCTTCTCCTTGGTGGGCAGCCGATTGTAGTCGAAGATGGCATCGCTGGTCTGCCACAGCGCGAGGGCTGCGCAGGCGGCGAAGCTGGCCCACAAAAGGAACGGCCCGGCCGGCTGGCTGGCGAGCTCAGCCACCGCGCCGCTGAAGTCAGCGTTGCCCGTCCCGCCCGTCGCCAGGCGGATAGCGATGGCGCCCACCAGCAGATGCAGGATCCCGCTGGCCGCAAATCCCGCCCGCGCGAGCAGCTCCAGCGTGCGGGAGTTGGTGGCATTTTCCGCCGCATCAGCGGCCTGTCTCAGTTCTCTTTTGATGGCTGTTCCTTTTATGCCAGCTCCGGTTTTCTGCAGCGCCGGTGCATTGATATTTCGTGCCCCCGCACAAGGGCAATCGTGTCACGCCAGGGTGCCCGGGGCCAGTGGTCCGCAAGGACTATGTGGTTTAGGCCGCGGGGAACAGGAAGCAGCTGAAAGTGGGGGTCGCTGAGCTATTTGCGGCGGTAGCAGAGGTCGAAAATGAGTCGCCCGGCTTCGTGGGCCTTTCCCTCGAAGCTGGTTCGAATCCGGCCCTCGAAGCGCGGCGCCCAGCCGCCCGTTTCGTCCACGCCCTCGTTGGGCCCGGTGTGTTCGGTGCTGACGGGAGCGCGGCCTTCACGGACCGGGGCTCCGCCCACCACCGATTCCACGCCTGACTGCCACACCTGCGTCAGCGGGCTCTCCGGTCCGCGGCGCTCGCCGGTGTGCAGGTTTTCGAAGTCCTTCGAGTCCGCCAGGACGTCACGGACATGGACGGCGTAGTTGGACCAGTCCGTGGCAATCCGCCACAGCCCGCCCTTTTTCACCGCACGGGCGGCGAGGTCTGCAAACTCGGGCTGGATGAGCCGCCGTTTGTGGTGCCGGGACTTGTGCCAGGGGTCGGGAAAGAAGACCCACAGCTCGCTGACGGAACCTTCCGGCAGCATGGTGGCCAGCACTTCCGGCGCGTTGGCCTCCACAACGCGGACGTTGCTCAGCCCGCGGCTGTTGATTTTGATGATCGTGTTCGCGAGCCCGGGGGTGTAGACCTCCACGGCGAGGAAGTCCGTGTCCGGGTTCGCTTCGGCGGCATGGCAGATGGCGTCACCCAGGCCGGAGCCGATCTCGACGATCAGGGGTGCCCTGCGGCCGAATTCCGCCATGGCATCGAACGTGTAATCCGGGTGGACTGACGTATTGGCAACGTGCCGCGGGACATTTACAGCCCACCGTTCGGCATGCAGTTCCCACGCCGCCTGCCGGCGTCCCTGCAGCCGTGTTCCGCGGCGGACGAAGCTGACGGGCCGGCCGCCGTACGTGCCGTAGGAGGCCTGTGTACCGGGGGTCACCGGCCTGGGGACATGCTGCGGCTCGGGGGTTCCTGGGGATTCGCTCATCCGTTCCAGAATACCGGTGCGTGACAACCGGAGGGAGCGGAAGCCGGACAGTCAATAGGCCCGCTGCAGAGACTCGTCAAAGAAACCCGATCCAATCATGAACTGAAGCGTGACGATCAGGCCGAGCAGAAAAAAGATGCCCATGAATGACAGTGATATCACCGCCACCACCCACGCGCCTGATCCGCGCCGGCACGTCCGCAGTGAGGAGCGGGCCAGGGAGACAGAGCTGATTCCTACCAGAAGGGGAAGGCTCCAGAAGAAGACGGGGGCCAGCCAGGTCAGCGGGGTATGGGCGGAGGGGCCGGCTGTCATCAGCATGGTAAATATCCCGATGGGGCCAGTGACGCCGATGCTGATGGGTGCAAGGAAAGCAAGAATCAGGCTTCCGACGGCCCCACGGTCCGTCCCGGTTGACGGCCCCGATGGTTGCAGGGGCGGGTCCGGGCTGGCCGGTTGGACGTTGTTCATGCCCCCAAAGTTAGGACTCACGGCCGGTGTGGCCATAGGCAGCTGTGGCGCTATGTGGATAACTTCGTCCGCCGGTCCGCCGGCCCGCCGGCCCGCCGGCCCGCCGGCCCGCCGGCCCGCTGGCCCGCCTGCCGCCAGCCCGCCTGCAAGATAGGCTCCTGCAAGAATGGGCAGGTGACGGAAGCGACAGACGCGGCGGCGAAGAAGCAGAAGCCCGGGGAGCGGACGGGAAAGCTTCCCCCCGGCCACCTGGCTCAGCCTGACAACGTGGTGGACGCCGAAATTGATGAGCTTCCGGCGCCGGAACCCACCCGGGTGGGAAGCCGGAAAGCCCTGGTGTACCTGGGCTTGTGCCTGGTCCTGATCGGGTTGAACCTGCGCACCGTCTTCTCCAGTTTCTCGGCCGTGCTCCCCGAGATCACCTCCCAGGCTGCCCTGCCAGGCTGGGCAGTGGTGGTGCTGACTACTGTCCCGGTGACGCTGCTGGGAGTGTTCGCTCCCCTGGCCCCGTTCCTGGCACGCCGCTTCGGCGCCGAGCGCGTCCTCCTTGGTGCGATGGTGGTCCTCACCGCGGGGCTCCTGGTCCGCCCTGCCGGGATTCCATGGCTGTCGGTTGGGAGTACGCCGGGGCCGGCGCACCTGCCTGCGCTGCTGGCCGGAACAGCTGCCTGCGGTGCCGCGATTGCCCTGTGCAACGTGCTCCTGCCCGGGGTGGTCAAACGCGACTTCCCGCACAGGCTTGGCTTGATGGGCGGGCTGTACACAACCGCCATCTGTGCCTCGGCCGCGCTGGGAGCCGGATTCACGTACCCGCTGTACACGGCGACGGGGGAGTGGACCCTGGCGCTGTGGTTCTGGGCGCTGCCCGCCGCCGTCGTCCTTGTCCTGTTCCTGCCCGTGGCGGTACGGCAGCACCCCGTCCGGCACCAGGCCGCGCGTGAGGGTGTGAACGTCTGGCGCTCGGCGGTCGCGTGGCAGGTCACGATCTTTATGGTGCTCCAGGCCATGATGTCGTTCAGCGTCTTCGCCTGGCTGGCGCCCATCCTGAGGGAACGGGGTGTGGACGGCGGGACCGCCGGGCTGATCGTGTCCGTCTGCATCGTGCTGCAGATGCTCGGCTCGCTCTTCGCGCCTGCGCTGGCGGCGAGGTTTCGGGACCAGCGCGCCATCAATACGATGGTGGCGCTGATGACCGGCGGGGGTTTCGCGCTGAGCATCTTCGGCCCGCTGGAGCTGGTGTGGGTGTGGGCAGGACTCCTGGGACTGGGGCAGGGGAGCCTCACCGCGGTGGCCCTGACCATGATCATGCTGCGTACCCGGGACGGGCACACCGCCGCGCACCTGTCCGGGATGATGCAGGGCGTGGGCTACGGGCTCGGTTCCACGGGAACTTTGATGGTGGGCCAACTGCACCAGGCCACCGGAACGTTCACAGCGGCCGGCATTCTGTTCCTGGCGGTGGGGCTCCTGGCGGCGGTGTTCGGCTACCGGGCCGGACGGAACCGCTTCGTCGGTGAAACTGACTGGCAGCAGGCGTCGTCATAACCGCTCATAAGCACGGCTGCTGCCAGTCAGTTGGGAAGGGCCACCGGCCGGGCCATCGTCCCCACGGCGGTCACTACTGCCGGCTAGGGCGGTCAGTAGCCCGGGCATTGTCCGTGGGGGCCGCTATGCTGTGGAGCACGTCAAACAGCAACCGATCGGGCCCGAAGCGTGCGCGAGACAACCCTTTCAGCCGCCAACCCCAACGCAGGCATCCTGCAGCGGCCGTACCTGTGGGTGACCATCGGTGCCTGCGCGCTGGTGTTCCTGGCCGCGTTCGAATCCCTTGCGGTGACCACCATCATGCCGGTGGTCAGCCGGGAACTGGGCGGCGCCGGCCTTTACGCCCTGGCTTTTGCGGGTCCGCTGGCAACCGGAGTGATCGGTATGGTCGCGGCCGGGAACTGGTCTGACCGGCGCGGCCCCACTGCTCCGCTCTACGCGTCCGTAGCCTTGTTCGTGATGGGCCTGCTGATCGCGGGCACGGCGGTATCCATGCCCCTGCTGGTGGCGGGCAGGCTGGTGCAGGGGCTGGGCGGTGGCGCCCTGACGGTGGCGCTGTATGTACTCGTGGCCAGAATCTATCCAGCGCTGCTGCACCCCAAAATCTTCGCTGCTTTCTCCGCAGCCTGGGTGATCCCGTCCCTGGTCGGCCCGTTTGCCGCCGGCATCGTGGCGCAGGTTTTGAGCTGGCACTGGGTGTTCCTGGGCGTGGTGGGCCTCGTCGTTCCGGCGCTGGTGATGATAGTGCCGGTGCTGCGGGGGATGCCGTTCGCTGAAGAACCAGGTCCCGGGGAACAAGCGAGGGCCCAGCCTCCTGCCTCGTGGGCACTCGGCCGGCTTGCGTGGGCCACCCTGGCGGCGCTCGCAGTCCTGGGGCTCAACCTCTCGCGGGAGGCCCGCCTCCCCGGGTTCACCGCAGCGCCGGCACTCCTGGCGGTGGCCGCCGTCGTCATCGCCCTTGTGGCCGTGCGCCCACTGGTGCCCCGGGGCACGCTCGCCGCCCGCCGCGGCCTTCCCAGCGTGATTCTGGTGCGCGGGCTGGCCTCTGCCGGGTTCTTCGGCGCCGAGGTTTACCTGCCCTACCTGCTGATTGAGCAGTATGCGTTCCCGCCCACTTTTGCGGGCCTCACCCTCACCGGCGGAGCGCTTGCGTGGGCGGGGGCGGCGGCACTCCAAGGCCGGCTCGGTGGCCGGTTGTCCCACCGCGGCGCCGTCCGGATCGGCTCGTTCATGGTCCTCGGGGCTGTACTCCTGGCGTTGGCGACCACCGCGCTGCACTGGCCGCCCGCCGTCGTCATCGCGGGGTGGGTCCTGGCCGGCGGTGGCATGGGCCTGCTCTATCCGCGGCTGAGCGTGATGACCCTGGCGCTGTCCACCAAGGAAAACGAGGGCTTCAACAGCTCAGCCATGTCCATTTCGGACTCCCTGGGCGGCGCGCTTGCGCTCGCCACCACAGGGATAGTGTTCGCGGCATTTGCGACGACGACGGAATCCTTCGCCGGGGTCTTCGCGCTTGCCGCCGTGCTGGCAGCAGCCGGGGCCGCCATCGCGCCCCGGGTCACGGCCAGATCCCCGTGAGTTTTTTGGACACGCACCACGACGTGGAGGCTGCGGAAGTCCTCATACGTGTCCAACTCCGAGGGAAGTCAGGGCAGCCGGCTGGCCCGGACCACTACGTCGGCGATCGTGGCCTGCTGGCCCTCCGGCCCGGTCACCGGCCGCTCCCGGCTGGTCTGTACTTCCAGCTGCCATTCAGGGCGGTCCAAGCCAAGCTCCCGGACCAGGTCTTCAGCTGTGTAGAACATATCGTCGTGGGTGTGGGCCCCGCCCCAGGGCGGAAGGCGGTGCGGATGGTGGCCCACCACCAGTAAGGTTCCGCCCGGCTTGACCGCCGCCGCGGCTGTTTTGAGCGGCCGCTTCCAGGCGAGCTCCTGGGAGTGCAGGAACTGTGACGTCACGAGCTCGTACGACTCATCAGGCTCCCAGTCCTTGAGATCGGCCTGCTGCCAATGGATGCGGCTGGCGATGGCACCCTCGGCTGCGTGGACGCTTTCCCGCGCCAGGGCGGCCTTCTCGTGTCCGTGCGCCCGTTCCAGTGCTACAGCGGAGACGTCGACGGCGGTCACTGTCCAGCCGTGCTGCGCCAGCCAGATGGCGTCGGCACCTTCGCCGCAGCCGAGGTCCAGTGCGTGTCCCGGCCGCAGCCCGCCCGCTTCCCGGACCAGTTGGGGGTTCGGCTTGCCGCTCCAGATCTGTGGTTTGCTGCGGTATCGCTCGTCCCACAGGGAAGCCGCGTCCCTGATTTCCTGGCCCCCGCTGTCCCCGGAAAGGCCGGGGCCGCCGTCGTGCGTTTCCTGCCGGGAGCCGGGCAGGTTCGATTCATGCCGGTGGGACGCGTGTTCAGTCATGCCTCAACCCTGCCCCGCGCACCGCGTGATGGCAACGCCACCAAGTGGCTGGCATGTAACGCACTCAAAAAGGGGTTTTGACGGCGCCAGCTGCCAGTCAGTTGGGAGGGGGAGGACAAAGGGAGTGCGTGCGGGATGCTAAACTGGTGGAACTTGATGTGCAGTGATGCCCATGTACCCCTTCATTTAGGGGACGGGGCTTTTTTCATGTGAGAGGCACATCCTGCGTCGATGAACGCGTTCCATTTGGTCCCGGCCGCCGCTTTGTATAAGCGGCAGCAGGCCGGTTGATCACCTGAATTTTCTTCGGCGAACCCCCTTGGCCAACCGGCGTCGGGGGCCGATATCCGCACGGATACCGCCTGAAAGACCTTTGACTTTGACTACTTTTGCTGCCCTCGGCACGCCCAAAGCCCTTGCTGACACCCTTACCGCACAGGGAATCACTGAGCCGTTCCCCATCCAGGTGAAGACCCTCCCTGACACCCTGTCCGGACGCGACGTCCTGGGCCGCGGCCGCACCGGCTCCGGCAAGACCATCGCCTTCGCCATCCCGCTTGTGGCACGCCTGGCCGAGCGCGAAGCCAAGCATTTCCGCAAGCCCGGCCGGCCCATGGGCCTGGTCCTTGCACCCACCCGCGAGCTGGCCACCCAGATCAACGCCACCATCGAGCCGCTGGCAAAGGCCGCCGGCCTGAACACCACCGTGATCTACGGCGGCATCTCCCAGGCCCGCCAGGAAAAGGCGCTGCGTGCAGGCGTTGACATTGTCATCGCCTGCCCCGGCCGCCTCGAGGACCTGATCCGCCAGCGCATCCTCACCCTCGAAGCCGTGGAAATCACCGTCCTGGACGAGGCCGACCACATGGCTGACCTTGGCTTCCTGCCCGTGGTGAAGAAGCTCATGGACATGACCCCCAGCCAGGGCCAGCGCCTGCTCTTCTCCGCCACCCTGGACAACGGCGTGGACAAGATCGTCCAGCGCTACCTGTCCAACCCGCTGACCCACTCCGTGGACGATCCGCAGGCAGCGGTCACCACCATGGAGCACCACGTCCTGGTGGTCAACGACCAGACCGTCAAGAAGCAGCTGATCGTGGAGCTCGCCTCCGGCGCCGGCCGCCGCGTCCTCTTTATGCGGACCAAGCACCACGCCCGCAAGCTGGCTAAGACCCTCACCGACGCCGGGATCCCCGCCGTCGACCTGCACGGCAACCTGTCGCAGAACGCCCGCGACCGCAACCTCGCTGAGTTCTCCTCAGGTGACGTGCGCGTCCTGGTGGCCACCGACGTCGCAGCCCGAGGCGTGCACGTGGACGACGTCGAACTGGTGATCCACGTTGACCCGCCCACAGAGCACAAGGCTTACCTGCACCGCTCCGGCCGTACGGCCCGGGCCGGTTCCGACGGCACCGTTGTTACACTGACTCTTCCCGAGCAGCAGACCGACGTGAAGAAGCTGATGAAGGCCGCAGGCGTCGAGGTCAACTTCGAGCGCGTGACCGCCGGTTCGCCCATCGTCGCCGAGCTCGTGGGCGAAATGGCCGAGAAGATCGACCCCCGCACCCGCGCAGCATTGCTGGCCAAAAAAGCCGCCCAGCAGGGTGGCGGCACTTCCACCGGTGCCAACGCCGAGCGCAAGCGCGCCCGCCGCCAGGCTGCACCCACCGCCGGTGGACGCGGCGGCCGCGGTGGACGTGGCCGGGTCTCCGCCGAACCCACGCGCACCGATATTCCGCGTGCCGAGCGCCGCGCAGCAGCTTTCGAAGGCCGCACCGAAGCCCGGGCAGCATTCGACCGCGTCAGCGAGCAGAACGAGGACCGCGCCATCGCAGCAGCGGCTGCCCGCCGCAACGCCCGTGGCCGCGGCACCGCTTCCACCCACAGCAACGACGTCCCCGCAGCAGGTGGCCGTGCATCGGCCGGCCGCGGTTCGGACGGCCGTGCATCTGAGGGTCGCAGCGATTCCCGAATCACGCGCAGTGACGCTCCCCGCGGCGGCACCGGCCGCCCGGCTTCCTCAGGCCGTCCCGCTTCCTCCGGCGGCCAGCGCAACGGCCGCCCGGCAACCGGCCAGCGTGCCGCAGCGGGTGCCGGTGCAGGCGCCCGGACCGGCGGCGGTTCACGCTCAGCCGGTGCTGGTGCAGCCAGCGGTGGCAACAAGGCTGTCTGGTCCTCCAACACGGGTGGAACCTCCGGCGGATCCTACTCCGCGGGCAACGGCGGCGGCTCAGGCCGTCCCGCGCGCAGCGGTCCCCGCCGTGCTTCCGCTCCGGCGTCCAACGAACGCCGCAGCCGCTAAAGGTTACGCGTTTTTCGCCGCGCAAATTAGCTGGCGATAGTCAAATTCCCGGGCGCTACGGATATATCACCAGCGCCCGGGATTTTGCCCAGCGCCGATCACCACGCGCAGCGCCCCCGGAGCGCTACCAGCCGCGGGCGCGCCACTGCTCAAGGTGCGGCCGCTCGGCACCCAGGGTGGTTGGCTTGCCGTGGCCAGGGTGTACGACGGCGGAGTCCGGGTAGGCGCCGAACAGCCGCTCGCTCACGTCGGTGATCAGCTGGGTGAACCGCTCCGGATCCTTCTGGGTGTTGCCCACGCCGCCGGGAAACAGCGAGTCGCCGGAGAAGATGTGGGTGGGCCCTTCCGGGTCCTGGTACACAAACGCAATCGAGCCAGGGGTGTGTCCGCGCAGGTGCACAGCCGTCAGCTCACAGCCGTCCACGGCAACGGAATCCCCGTGCTCAAGGGGACGGTCCAGCGCCACAGGCAACGCGTCGGCGTCGTCCTTTCCTGCAGCGGTGGCCGCACCCGTGGCCGCCGTCAGCTCCTTCAGCGCGCGGACGTGGTCCCAGTGCTGGTGGGTGGTGGCAATCAGGGCCAGCCGGGGTTCAACGGATGCGTCCGCGGAGGAATCCCGCAGGAGCTGCTGGATGGCCGGCAGGTCATCCGCGGCGTCGATCAGCACCTGCTCGCCGCTCGCTTTCGCGGTCAACAGGTACACGTTGTTGTCCATCCCGCTGACGGAAATCCGGCGGATGGTCAGGGCAGGCAGGTCGTACAGAAGTGAGTCCATAGGTTTCAGTCTAGGGACGCCGCTGCATGTCCCCGCTTCCTCGCGGCCGCCGCAATGAGGTGGACCGTGGGGGCATCTGCCGACTCCCGGGCAGCCACCCCTGACAGCCCCGGGTGCTTCACCTTGCTGCACAAGCTCCGCCATGGCCTCCACGGTTTCCGCAATCGGAACGCGGAGGTCACGGCGGTGCATGCAGTAGAGATCGAATCTGCCCCGGGGCATCCGGGCAGCCATTTGCCGGCTGAATTCCGGGGTCTACAGCCAGTGGATGAGCCGGTCCGCTGCCGGACGCGTCGCCTGGATCCGTACCGCGTTGGCCTCGTCCGGGCCCGCGGCCCAGGCTTCTCTCGCGGCCCGGTCCATGCCGAATGACATGTGCCGTGCCGCGAGACGCTGGAGCCGCAACGTTTGAGCGGTTTCTACAAACCAGACCTCATCCAGCTGCGCCCGGATGTCCTTCCAGGGTTCCTGCTCCACCAGCAGGTAGTTGCCCTCGGTGATCACCAGCGGAACCTCCGCCGGGATCGCGATGGACGCCGCAACGGGTTCATCCAGGGTGCGCCGGAACTCAGGGGCGTAAACGACCGGCTCATCCCGGCGGACCAGGCGCCGCAGCAGCGACAGGTACCCGCCGGCGTCGAACGTGTCGATGGCTCCCTTGCGCAGCCGCAAGGGTGTGCCCTCGATGATGGCGTTGCCCAGGTGGTAGCCGTCCATGGGCACCACCACGGCCAGCCCGGGCTCGAACTGTTGCTGCAGCCACGCAGCCAAAGTGGACTTTCCGGAACCCGGTGCACCGGCGATGCCCAAGAGTATCCGCCGGCCGCCGTGCAGCGTTTGCCGCAGGGCGGCGACAGCCTCTGTGATCTCGGGGGAATCCATGGCAAAAGCCTAAACTGCACGGGGCTTAGCGGGTGGCAGCGGAAGTGGCCGAAGGCTCGGGCTCGGGGGAGTCGGCGCCGCCCGGGAGCACTTTCAGCCCGGCCGCACAGCCGACGATCCCGGCAATGAACAGCACCTTGAGCACGCTGAACGGTTCCACGCCGGTGGCCATCGCCCAGCCCACCGTCAGCGCCGCCCCGATCCCCACCCACACTGCATAGGCGGTGCCCAGCGGAATGCTGCGGATGGCCATACCCAGGCCCAGCATGCTCAGGGCAGCCGTCACCGCGAAAACCAGGGTAGGCATGGGTTTTGTGAAGCCGTCGGACAGGCCAAGGGCGGTAGCCCAAACGGCCTCCAGAACGGCCGAGGCCAGCAGCACCAGCCATGGAATCGAACGCCGCCGCATCACGCCACCACCTTCAGGCCCACCACGCACGCGGCGATGCCGGAGAGCAGGAGGAGGCGTGCCGCCGTCGGGCGTTCCACCTTGGTGACGATGGCGTACGCGGAGGTCAGCACCACGCCCACACCCACCCAGACGGCGTAGGCCGTGCCGGTGGGGATGGACTGCATGGCGATTGCCAGGCCGCCGGTGCTGGCAGCGACGGAGACCAGGAACAACACGGCGGGGGCGATGCGGCGCCGGCCGGACGCCTGGAAGGCGCGGTGCAGCGCTGCGGCCCACACGGCCTCAAGGGCGCCGGAAAAAATGAGTATTAACCACGACATGACAGATCCTTTGGCCAGTCTTGTCGCGTGCCGGGTACTGAACCGTCGTCCGGAGGCTCCCACGCGGAGCCCTGGCTTCCAGCGTAGCAACGCCCGACGCCGGCCGGCCACCGATGGTGCCCAACTTCACCATCTGCACGGCAAACAGGTAGCGCCAAGTGTCGTCGTGAGGCGCCAAAGCGACACGTGGCCCTACCTGGATGGGGCCGGGCGGACGTTAGAGCGCGCCGCCGGCAGCTTCCGGGGCGGCGGAGTCGCGGCCGCCGTCGCCGATGGTTTCCCGGGCGATAAAGTTTTCGATGTCGAACAGGTTGTCAGCGCGCTCGGCGATGTTCAGAAGCGTGGTCATGGACGCGACTTCCTCCACCTGCTCCTTCAGGAACCAGAGCATAAACTGCTCGCCGAGTGCGTCGTTCTCGCCGCGGGCGGCACGGAAGAGGTCCTCGATGTTGCCCGTGACTTCCTTTTCCTGCTGCAGTGCCAGGGCCAGCGGCTCGGTGACGGACGCGAAGTCGTTGCGGACGGCGGGGACGCCGGGAATGGTGAAGGGGATGTTCCGGTCCAGCATGTACTGCACCATCATCATGGCGTGGTTCCGCTCCTCCACGGACTGGCGGTAGAAGTACTTGGCCAGCTGGGGGAGGTCCTGGTTGGCAAACCACGTGGCTACGGCAATGTACTGCTGGGATGCCGTGAATTCGTTGCCGATCTGGGTGGACAGGAGCGCATTGAAAGATGAAGTGGTCATAGCCCGAGTTTAGGGACGGCCGCGGGGAGAGACCAGTGTGGAAAGGCTCTGCTTTCCAAAGGCGAGGCTGTCCTATTCGTTGCCGGCTTAATCCACGACCGGATCGATTGAGACGACGGCCAGGAAGCCGCGGCCCAGGACATCGGGGGTGTCGACGTCGGAGCCCACCACGGCGTCGTACCGCGCCAGGGTTTCGGGTTCCTGCGTCCCCACACCGGCGGTGGCCTGCCCCTGGAGCAGAATCCCCAGCTGGCCTTCGAAAATCGGCTTCGCGCGCTTTTTCGAAAGTTCGATGATGGACGTGAAGCCCTTGAAACCTCCGGTCCGTGTGATGACGTTGAGGTTCCGGATATCGCCCGTCGGCAGGGACCCCTGTGTCTGGGCTCCGCCCGGGAAACGGAAAGGACGGTACTTCTCCAGTGGATGGTCCGCGCCGTCCACGGTCAGGAGCAGGAGTTCGCCCTCGACTACCGTCAGCATTCGCTCCATCCCGGGGAACGGGGAGAAGTCACCGGCCTTGCTGACGTCCGCGATGCTGACCCGCCAGTCCCAGTCCCCGTCAGGTGTCGAGGAGGCCTTGGGCTGGCTGGCCAGCTGGCGGGTCACCCCGCCCCTGTTGCGCCAGGGCTCGGGCTTGAGGTCTGCAAAGCGGATGATCTCCATCTGCCCAGCCTAATTGCCGCGGGTGCCTCCGCGTCGCAGCCTTCCTGCTACTCTCCTCCGGGGGGAATACACAAAACAGCCTCTAGGAGCCGGGAATGTTTGTAAAAGTGTGTGGTCTCAGTACGCCCGAATCCGTCCGTGAAGCGGTGGACGCCGGGGCGGACGCGGTCGGTTTCGTCCTCACCGCAAGCCCCCGTGTCGTCTCGCCGTCCCAGGCGTCGGCGTTGCTGGTGGAGGTACCTGCGGGAGTCTCGCCCATCGGCGTCTTCCGCCACGAACCCGTGGCCGATGCCGTGGCCATCGCCCGCGCTGCCGGGCTGGAATGGATCCAGCTGCACGGCCCGCGCTCGCGCCAGGACGTAGCAACAGTGCACGACGCCGGCATGAAGCTGATCAGGGCAGTCACCATGGGAGCCGCTCCAGGCGAATTCGAAGACTGGGGCGAGGACCTTCTGCTGATCGACGCCGCGGTGCCCGGCTCGGGTGAGGCCTGGGACTACGCCTCGGTGGCCGCGCTGCCCGCACTGCAGGGACGCCACTGGCTGCTGGCCGGCGGGCTCGACCCTCATAATGTCCGTACCGCTTCCACGGCCGCCAGGGCCTGGGGCGTGGACGTGTCTTCCGGCGTCGAGGCGTCCCGGGGCGTCAAGGACCTGGCCAAGGTGCGCGCCTTCGTGCACGCCGCGAAAAGCGCCGCAGCGGATTAGCAGCTGATTTCAGGGGCCGGTCAGGGCAGGCCCCCATCCTTTTGTCAGGGCCTCCGGGGCACAATGGACGAATGAAGACACTGCTCAACATCATCTGGCTGGTTTTCGGCGGATTCTGGCTTGCCCTGGGCTATTTCGTAGCCGGCGTTATCTGCTGCCTGCTGATCGTCACCATCCCGTGGGGCATCGCCTCGTTCCGGATTGCGGAGTACACGCTGTGGCCCTTCGGCCGGACGGTGGTGGACAAACCCGGCGGCACAGGAGTTTTTTCGCTGCTGGGCAACGTGATCTGGCTCCTGGTGGCGGGCATCTGGATCGCCATCGGCCACGTGGTCACTGCCTTTGCCATGGCCGTTACCATCATCGGCATCCCGCTGGCCATTGCGAACCTGAAGCTCATCCCGGTGTCCCTGATGCCCCTGGGCAAACAGATTGTGCCCACCAATGCGCCGTTCGTCACCGCCTACCCGTAAACCGGCGCCCAGCGAAACAGAGGCGCCGCGGAACAGGGACGCTGCGGATCAAGGGCGGCGGGAAGCCCGTTCAGCTCTCCGACTCTTCGGGCTGAAGTGCCCGCAGGACGCAGAACTCGTTGCCGTCCGGATCCGCCAGCACCACCCAGGTGACCTCCGGCCCCTGGCCGACAGAGACACGCCGGGCGCCAAGACCCTCAAGCCTGGCGACCTCCGCGTCCCGGTCCTGGGGCCGCAGGTCCAGGTGAAGCCGGTTCTTGATCTCCTTGCGCTCGGGCACTTTGAGGAAGAGCAGGTCGGGGGCTGCCCCTTCCTCGGGGCTGCCGGCCGGCGGCTCCAGCACAATCTCGTCGTCCGCCTCGAAGGTCCGGCGCCACCCCAGCGCCTTCTCCCAGAAGTCTGCGGGCACTTTCGGATCTGTCGAATCAATGCAAAGGGACTGGATGCGCAGCGTCATCCGAGCAGTCTTACATCCATGGACGACGCCGGTAAAGGCTTAGCCGGCAGGTATTCCCGGCGGCGGGCGCACCACCCGCCAGCGCATCCTAACCTTCAGCGGGGGCTGAATGCGCCGTCCACCAGGAGGGCCACCACGCCGCTGTCGTCCAGCTCCGCGGCGATATCGACGTCGGCCGCGTAGCCCGCGCCGGCCAGCTCCCGGCCACTGGAACAGCCGTGCAGCATCTCCCGGAGCCGCGGCTCGGCGGCCTCAAAGACTGCCAAGGCTGCCACGGCCTCCGGTGAGTAACCGTGCCTGCCGTCCTCGGGCTCGTAGCCGCCCTTTCCTGCGGCTACCAGGCCGGCGATGAACGCGCCTGCCCCGATTTGGTCCTCCACGGCGGGGCGGAGGGTGCCGTCAGGCCAGCGCTCCCCGGCAGCGATCACGGCGATCACGGCGTCCTCAGGGAGGTTGGCCGCCACCCAGTCCGCTGTTGCAGCCGCGTTGCGCAGGGACACGGCCGCTACCAGCGTGACCTCGCCCGCCAGCTCATGGCACAGCGCGGAACCGTTCGGGGATGGCAGCACCACCCGCTCCAGCGACGGAGCAGCCCGGATGCTGGCAGGGGAGAGGCTCAGCCCGCCGCCGTCGCGGGGACCGGCCAGCTGGGCGCCGTGGTGGGCGGCGAATCCTTCGGCGCCGGTGTCCTTCCAAGGGAAGGGAAAAACCACGGCGCCCCGGTCCAGGGCGACGCTGACGCAGGTGCTGAAGGACAGGATGTCCACCACCACGGCGAGGTCCGCCCCGGACGTTACTGTCCTGGCGCCGTCGAGCCCCCACTCCAGCCGCACTGCGTAGGGCAGCTGCCGGTGGGCTGCACTCGCCGTCAGCGTGTGCAGGGGGTTTGAGCCGGGTGCGTTCACGCGAGTTCGCCTTTCAGGTTCCGGCGGGCCGCGTCCAGCCACAGCTCCCGGGCCCGGCCGCTGTGGAACAGCGGGTCGAGTTCCAGCAGGTGGCGTACGACGGCGGAACGCCCGGCGGCGAAGTCAGCGTCACCGATGTGGGCATAATCCTGGCGGACGTCCGCCACGTACCTCGCGTACTCGCCAGGTTCGCCGCCCAGAACTGACAGGTCAGCGTCGCAGAGGAGCGCGCCGTCGTGGTCCCCCGGCCCGGGGCGGTGGTCCGAGGTCAGCCGCACCAGCCGGGCCACCTCAGCCACCTCTGTTTCCGGAAGGCCGGCGTGCTGCAGCCGGTCCTCCGCGAGGCGGGCCGATTCTTCCTCGTCCTTGCCCGCCACACCCCGGTAAACGGCGTCGTGGAACCAGGCAGCCAGCAGCACGGTGCGGGGAGGATCAACGGGATCGGTAAGCAAATCCAGGGATTCCAGCACCGAGAGCAGATGGGTGCAGCCGTGGTACCGGCGGTGCGGCTCACTCCACCGTTCCAGGAGGTCGAGGAAGAGCGCGTCGTGGCCGGGCATGATGGCGTCCCACCGGTTGAACAGCGGAACCTTGAGCGACTTGTTCCGCTGCCGGGCAGGGATCCGCAGGCCGCTGGCGATCAGCTTGCGGACCAGGACCCGGGCCTCCACCGGGATGGCTCCTGCCGCCACCAGGTCATCGAAGCGGCGTTCCGCGACGTCGTAGTGGTCGCCGTCGAAAGCGCGCTCGGGAATGCCTGCGGCCGCCGCGAACGCGTGCAGTTCCGCCAGCGACAGGTCCGACACCAAGTGCGAAAAGTGTGTCCCGTGGGCAGGCCAGAGTGGCGGGTCAATGTAGATGGCCATGGGGGAAGTCTAGACCGCTGCCAGCCGGAATCGGAGCCGCAGCCGCGGGGGACTAGATTCCGTATACGCGTCGCCGAGCCCCTCTTGCATCCGCATCTGCGCCTTATACTGGCGTCATGACGATTATCCGCGTTGCCGAGGCTGCCCGGTTCCTGGGCGTCAGCGACGATACCGTGCGCCGCTGGATGGACAACGGATCCCTCACCCCCGTGAAGGACGACGGCGGCCGGCTCGCCGTGGACGGGCTGGAGCTGGCCCGGCATGCGCAGAAGCTTGCGCAGCTTCCGGACGATCCGCACCGTACCGGAAGCTCCGCACGGAACCGATTTGTGGGGCTGGTCACCGCCATCACAGCGGACAAGGTGATGGCGCAGGTGGAGCTGCAGTGCGGACCGTTCCGGGTGGTGTCGCTGATGAGCAGCGAGGCGGTGCGGGAGCTGAAGCTGGAACCCGGCTCCGTGGCCACAGCGGTGGTCAAGGCCACCACCGTCATCATTGAAACACCGCAGGGCAAGGCGCTGTGACATTGAACCGGAAACTGATGGCTTTGCTGCCGGCGGTCCTGATGGCGGCCACGCTGGCGGCCTGCGGTAGCGGCGGCCAGGCCGCGGGCAGCGGCAGCGGCGGGACACTCACCGTCTTCGCCGCGGCCTCACTCAAGGCCACTTTCACGGAACTGGCACAGACGTTCGAGAACCGTCATCCGGGCACCAGCGTCACCCTTAGTTTCGCCGGATCAGCGGATCTGGCCTCCCAGGTCAATCAGGGCGCACCGGCCGATGTCTTCGCCTCTGCCGACACCAGGAACATGGAAAAGCTTCAGGAAGCAGGGCTGGTGGACGGCGAACCCCGGGTCTTCGCCACCAACACGCTTGCCATCGCAGTCCCGCCCGGAAACCCGGCCGGCATCCGCTCCTTCGCGGACCTCGGCACACCGGGAATCCGGCTGGTGCAGTGTGCCCGGCAAGTGCCGTGCGGCGCTGCCGCGGCCGCCGTCGAACAACACACCGGGGTGGACCTCGCCCCGGTCAGCGAGGAAAACTCGGTGACGGATGTGCTGGGTAAAGTCATCTCAGGGGAAGCCGACGCCGGGCTGGTCTATGCCACTGACGTCCAGTCCGCGGCGGGCAAGGTGGAGCGGGTTCCCTTCCCTGAAGCCTCCGGCGCCGTCAACAGCTACCCGGCGGCCGTACTGTCCGGCAGCCGGAACAGCGAAGCTGCGCGCGCTTTTCTCGAACTGCTGGCCAGCCCCGAAGGCCAGCAAGTCCTGGCGGCTGCCGGCTTCGGCAGTGGTCAGCATTAGGAGGCACAGCGTGAACCGGCAGGCCTACAGCGGCGTTCCGCGTTGGATCCATGCGGTGGCGCTCCTGGCCGCACTGGTGGTGGTCCTGCCGCTGATCGCCATGGTCGCAAGGGTCAACTGGGCAAACTTCCTTCCGCTGGTCTCCTCGGAATCTGCCCTGTCGGCCCTGGGGCTGAGCCTGCGGACTTCCGCTGCGAGCACCGCCCTGTGCATCGTGCTCGGGGTGCCGCTGGCGCTGGTCCTGGCCAGGGGCAGGTTTCCGTTGCAAGGGCTGCTGCGCTCGCTGGTGCTGCTCCCGCTGGTGTTGCCGCCGGTGGTGGGCGGCATCGCGCTCCTTTACACGTTTGGCCGCCAGGGACTCCTGGGCAGCACCCTGGAAGTTTTTGGACTTCAAATTGCCTTCTCCACCACGGCCGTTGTCCTGGCGCAGACCTTCGTGGCAATGCCGTTCCTGGTGGTAAGCCTCGAAGGCGCCCTGCGGACCGGCGGCGAACGGTACGAAGCCGTGGCGGCCACCCTCGGCGCCTCGCCCGGACGGGTGTTCCGCCGCGTCACCCTGCCGCTGGTGCTGCCCGGGCTGGCCTCGGGTGCCGTGCTCTCCTTTGCCCGCAGCCTGGGTGAGTTCGGCGCCACCCTGACGTTCGCGGGCAGCCTTCAAGGGGTGACCCGGACCCTGCCGCTGGAAATCTACCTGCAGCGTGAAACTGACCCGGACGCCGCCGTCGCACTTTCCCTGGTGCTGGTGGCCGTGGCGGTCGCCGTGGTGTCGCTGGCCTACCGGCGGCCCGGCGGCGGTGGGCCGCGCGCTTCCGCCTCGCGGCCGACGACGGCTGCCGCACCGGGCGGGGCCGCGGCGTGACGTTCAGCATCGAGGCAGCCGTGGCGGAGCGGGGATTCGACGTCGCCCTGACGGTGGGTCCCGGCGAGACGGTAGCCGTGATGGGTCCGAACGGCGCGGGAAAATCGACGCTGCTGTCCATCATCGCGGGCCTCCTTCGGCCGGACAGCGGCCGTGCAGAACTTAGCGGGAAGGCGCTTTTTGATCTTTCGCCGGGCAGGAGCAGATGGACGCCGCCGCATCACCGCGGCACCGCACTGCTCGCCCAGGAACCCCTGTTGTTCCCCCACCTGAACGCCCTTGAAAATGTGGCCTTTGGCCCACGGAGTGCCGGGGCCACCAGGCAACAGGCGAAATCGGAAGCAGTCCGCTGGCTGGCTGAGGTGGAAGCGCAGGACCTCCAGGGCCGCCGTCCGGCGGAACTTTCCGGCGGCCAGGCCCAGCGGGTTGCGGTAGCCAGGGCGCTCGCTGCGGATCCGGGGCTTCTCCTCCTGGACGAGCCGATGGCCGCCCTCGACATCCACTCCGCCCCACTGCTGCGCCGCCTGCTGAAGCGGGTCCTTGCTGGCAGGCCGGCCATTATCATCACCCACGACGTCCTGGACGCGCTGATGCTGGCGGACCGCGTGGTCATCCTGGAAGACGGCAGAATCTCGGAAGAAGGGCCAACCCGCGAGGTACTCGAGAGGCCCCGCAGCCCATTCGCCGCGGGGCTGGCGGGGCTGAACCTGATTCCCGGGATCCTCACCGCCGACGGGCTCAGAACTGCTGGCGGCCAGGCCATCGCGGGCCACGTCGAGGACCCCGGTCCGGCAAGGGAGGGGGATCCCGCAGCGGTGGCCGTGTTCCCGCCGTCGGCCGTTTCCGTATTCCTCGACGACGCCCACGGCAGTCCCCGCAACTACTTTGAGGTGACCATCACGGACCTCGAGCCGCACGGCGACCTCATCCGGGTACGGGCGGGGAGGCTTGCTGCGGACATTACTCCGGCCGCTTCCGCGGACCTCGGCCTGGTCCCCGGCCTGACCGTGTACTTCGTGGTCAAGGCAACGGCGGTCGCCGTCTACCGGGCTTGATCCAACAGGCGCTTCAGAAGGCCCGCGCCAATTACAAGTTCTGTCATGTCTCGTGACAACCATCGCATTTGTCTGTAAGTCCCCGATGGGGGATGGCAAATCCTGTCGCCGCCCGTCCATCGGATCTGTCCCCGCGGGCCGCACAACGGAGCCGTGGGCGGTCACTCGTGAAGGAGCGCCGCCTTGAAAATCGCCAGGATTCTTGCTGCCACCGCCGCAGTCGCCCTGCTTGGCCCGCTGCAGCCTGCCACTGCTGCTCCTGCTCAGGGCGGGGACACGGCCAGTCCGGACATTGCCGGCGGCACAACCACAAGCATCGCCTCAGCGCCCTACGCCGCCCAGATATCTTTCGACTCCACGGGAACCAGCGTGGGCTGCACCGGCAGCCAGATATCAGCCAGTTGGGTCATCACGGCCAAGCACTGCAACTCCACTTCACTGAAGTCGGTCCGGCTCGGCACCAGCTACCTGGAGAGCGGCGGCACCGTGAAGACCGTCGCCGCCCGGTACGCCTCCAGCGCCGGCGACGTCCTGCTGCTCAAGCTCTCCACGCCGCACTACGGCTCCTACGTGGGGCTTTCCAGCTCGTTCCCCGCCGCCGGCGTTGCTGCCAAGGTTTACGGCTGGGGCGACCAGACCGAAGGCGCCGGCACCATGTCCTACAACCTGAAAACGGCAAACGTCACCGTCGCCGGCCAGGGAATCGACACCTACGGCGGCCCCTCCGTCCGGACACAGTCCCAGACCGGGCACACCCTTGGCGGTGACTCCGGCGGGCCCCTCATCGTGAACGGGAAGCTGGCAGGCGTCCTGTCGACGTCGAGCATCCTGCCCGCGTCCAACCCGTCAAGCTACACACGCTACTACAACGACCACGCCTCCGTGGCCCGTAACCTCAGCTGGATCACCAACGTTTCCGGCGTCGGCGCCTCCTGACGACGGCGCGCTGGACCAGCCGGCGGGCGGCCTGCCGGGGAGCCGCCCGCCGCTTTCTTTTTGCCTGACTTTTCTGCTGTCCCTGCCTACATCCCCGGCAGGTCCAGGCATTCGTAAACCTGCATGCTGGCGCCCGGCATCATGAGGTGCGGGTGCCCGTCCAGCAGCGCCTGGGCGCCGGCGAGGTCCTCGGCCTGGAGAATCCCGTAACCCCCCACACCCGTGCTGGTGTCCGAGGTGCCGGCTGACGTGATTTCCTTCCCCGCCCCGAGCGGCTTCCCGAGATCAACGATGCCGTCGCCGGCGCTCTCAGCCCACGCCATCCACGCCTTCATGCCCTCCTGGGCGGCCTCGGGCGAGCTTTCGGCCATCTGCGCCTGGGCCGACTGTTCTGCTAAGTAAAGAACAACAAACTTCTTCATTGCCTGTCCCGTCTCCCTTGCGCCGGCGGCACTGTGCTCCCCGGTCACAAGGCGATCCTAGGGTGGATCGCGCCGGTTGAAAACGGCCGGGCGGGTCGCGGGCGCTGGTTCGCTCTGGGCAAACAGGAAATAAAAAGTACCCGGTCCAAAGTTGAGCGTTGTAGACTCAACCCAGAAAAACTTCCCCTGAAAGGAGCTCTCTTTGGACGTCAAATTCACTACCAAGAGCCAGGAGGCTCTTTCGGCTGCGGCCATGAATGCCTCCACCGCCGGCAACCCGCAGGTGGAGCCTGCCCATCTGTTGAAGGCGCTGATGGACCAGCGTGACGGCGTCGCGGTGGCGCTTCTGCGCGCCACGGGGGCGGACCCGGATGCCGTCAGTGTCCAGGCAAGCAGTGCCATCAAGGCACTGCCGGCCACCTCCGGCGCATCCAGCCAGCAGGCACAGCTGTCCCGGCCCGCTCTGCAGGCCATCCAGAACGCCAAGGGGGAGGCCGAGCGGCTGGGGGACACTTTCGTGTCCACGGAAGTGCTCCTCCTGGGCCTTTCGGCCGGCAGTGATGCCGCGGGCAGGTTGCTGCGCGACGCCGGTGCCTCCCATGAAGCCCTGCTCGCCGCAGTGCCGGGTGTCCGCGGCGACCGGAAAGTCACCAGTCCGGACCCGGAGAACACCTTCCAGTCCCTGGAAAAGTTCGGCACGGACCTCACCGCCATGGCCCGGTCCGGCAAGCTGGACCCGGTGATCGGCCGGGACACTGAAATCCGCCGGATCGTCCAGGTCCTCAGCCGCCGCACCAAGAACAACCCTGTGATTATCGGCGAGCCCGGCGTTGGCAAGACCGCCGTCGTCGAGGGGCTTGCCCAGCGCATGGTGGCCGGGGACGTGCCGGAAAGCCTGCGCGGCAAGACCCTCATCGCCCTGGACCTCGCTTCCATGGTGGCCGGGGCAAAGTACCGCGGCGAGTTCGAGGAGCGGCTCAAGGCGGTCCTCGAGGAGATCAAGAATTCCGAGGGCCAGATCGTCACCTTCATCGACGAAATCCATACCGTGGTGGGCGCCGGTGCCACGGGCGAATCCTCCATGGATGCAGGCAACATGCTCAAGCCCATGCTGGCGCGCGGCGAGCTGCGGCTCATCGGTGCCACCACGCTGGACGAGTACCGCGAGAACATCGAAAAGGACCCGGCCCTGGAGCGCCGCTTCCAGCAGGTGTACGTGGGCGAGCCCAGCGTCGAGGACACCATCGGCATCCTTCGCGGCCTGAAGGAGCGCTACGAGGCGCACCACAAGGTAGCCATCGCCGACTCCGCCCTCGTGGCAGCCGCGACGCTTTCCAACCGCTACATCTCCGGACGCCAACTGCCGGACAAGGCCATCGACCTCGTGGACGAGGCCGCGTCCCGGCTGCGCATGGAGATTGATTCGGCTCCCGAGGAAATCGACCAGCTGCGCCGCGCCGTCGACCGCCTCACCATGGAGGAGCTGGCCCTGGAAGGCGAAACTGACGCCGCGTCCGTGGAGCGACTCGCAGCGCTCCGTGCGGACAAAGCGGACAGGGAAGAGGAACTTGCCGGGCTGAACGCGCGCTGGGAGGCCGAAAAGGCAGGCCTCAACCGGGTGGGCGACCTCAAGGCCAAGCTGGACGAACTCCGTTCCACGTACGACAAGGCCGCCCGCGAAGGCGACCTGGAGACGGCGTCACGGATCCTCTACGGCGAGATCCCGGCCCTGGAGCGGGAGCTGAACGCTGCCGCGGAGGCCGAAGCTGTTGTCACGGACAAGTCCTCGCAGATGGTGGCGGAACAGGTGACCGCCGACGACATTGCCGAGGTCATCTCCGCCTGGACCGGCATCCCCGCCGGCCGCATGCTGCAGGGCGAAAGCCAGAAGCTGCTGCACATGGAGGAGGAGCTCGGGAAGCGGCTGATCGGCCAGAAGAAGGCCGTCACGGCGGTTTCCGACGCCGTCCGCCGCGCCCGTGCAGGCATCAGCGATCCCAACCGCCCCACCGGCTCGTTCCTGTTCCTGGGACCCACCGGCGTCGGCAAGACAGAGCTGGCCAAGGCCCTCGCGGACTTCCTGTTCGACGACGAACGCGCCATGGTGCGGATCGATATGTCCGAGTACGGCGAGAAGCATTCCGTGGCCCGGCTCGTGGGTGCGCCTCCGGGGTACGTGGGCTACGAGGAGGGCGGCCAGCTTACGGAAGCCGTCCGTCGTCGTCCGTACTCCGTGGTGCTGCTGGATGAGGTGGAGAAGGCCCATCCGGAGGTCTTCGACATCCTCCTGCAGGTGCTCGACGACGGCCGCCTCACCGACGGCCAGGGGCGCACCGTGGACTTCCGCAACGTGATCCTGGTGCTGACGTCCAACCTGGGCAGCCAGTTCCTGGTGGACCCCTCGCTGGATGCCGAGGCCAAGCGGAACGCCGTAATGGCCACCGTGAACGCCTCCTTCAAGCCGGAGTTCCTGAACCGGCTGGACGAAGTGGTGCTGTTCGATCCGCTGTCAGTGGAGGAGCTCGCCCACATCGTTGAACTGCAGGTGGCCGAACTTGGCCGGAGGCTGCACGAGCGCCGGCTGACCCTCGACGTCACCGAAGGGGCCCGGGCCTGGCTGGCCATGTCCGGCTTCGACTCCGCCTACGGCGCCCGGCCGCTGCGCCGGCTGGTGCAGCGGGAGATCGGTGACCGCCTGGCCAAAGCCATCCTGTCCGGCGAAATAGCCGACGGGGATACCGTGCTGGTGGACACGGCCACCGACGTCGACGAACTCACCCTTGAGGGGCTGGAGGCGCTCGCCGGGCCGAACGGCGGCGCCGTCCCGGGTACTGGGCTGGTGGTCCGGCGGAAGGACTAGGTCCGTCTGGGTTGACCCAAGCCGTGCTGCCCTGGCGCTCCAGCGCTAGGGCAGCACGCTGGCGTTAACGGTGTTCCCTCCGGGGGAGGTGACGTAGCAGTCCAGCCTGCGGTCCCCGGAATCCCAGCTGGTGGAACTGGGGAAGCTGCGCTCGAAGTTCAGGGTGTACTCGTTGGCGGCCGGGCCCAGTTTTGCCGCCTGGCACGCTTCCAGGGCTTTGGCCTTCAGCGCCTCGGCGCCCGGGTAGGACTCGCCCTCCGGGTAGCGGAATACGGCAACCAGCTGCGCCGAATGGCCGGTGTCGCACGGCACGATGGTGGATTTCAGTGCCTCCGGGCTGAAGTCCTTGAAGCAGTCGCCCAAGGCATAGCTGGCCGGCTCTGCCTGGCGGGGCAGCGGCAGCGGGGTCGCCGGGGGCGTGACTGCCGTCTCCAGCACGCCGGGCGCGGCGCCCGCGGATGCCTCCTGGTTCCCGTTGTCGTTCAGCCACAGGGCAAGCCACACCAGCGAACCGATGACCGCCAGGAGCACAACGACGAAGAACGCCTTCCACAGTGTCCGCTGATTAACGCTGCCACGTCCGGCTTCCGTTCCGTGCGGGAAAGTGTCCTGGTCCCCCGCCCCGCCCTGCGCCTGGCCCTGGGACCGCGCCGGGGGCTCGGCTGCCGGGACTCCGTACTCGGCCGCGGGAACTTTGGGCAAGCCGGCGGTGGGCGGAGAGGCGGGTTTGGGCGGAACGTCCTGGTGGTTCACGGGGGTGCTTCCTCCTGCGTTGTGTCCGCGCGGGCAGCCGGCTTTCCGGCCGGTTTTGGTAGTCGCTTATGTGACTCTACCGAAGAAAAAAGCCCAATTCCCGCCCTGGGAGGGCAGGAATGGTACTGCACGTGACCGCCGTGTACCGAGGCTGGCAAGCGGGGGCAGTCGAAAGCATGTAATCTAGGTGTACGACAAATTGACCAAACATTCCGGGGCCTCACCATAGCCAAGGTGACCACCTCCGGTCCAAGTACAAAAGGGGGTCACGCCATGGGGCGCGGCCGTCAAAAGGCAAAAGCTACCAAGCAGGCTCGGGATATTAAGTACTACTCCCCGAATACTGACTATTCGGCACTTCAGCGCGAGCTGACGGGCCCGAGCAGTCGTGCCACGAGCCATTACGCGAATGAGCCCGTTGAACCGGACTATTCGGCTTATGTGGATAAGTACGCGGATGATTTGGAAGAAGACGACGACGAGGTAGATACCCGTCGGATCGGCTAGTTGTCGCAATGCGCTGTTGCCGTGACCGGACAGCCTTGTGACGCCGTCGCACTTTAGGATTCAGCACCTGGATCCTGGTCTATGTTCCGGACCAGTGCAGCGCTTCTTTTGGCACCCTGATCCGGTCGGATCCCGGGTGCTGACCTCAGTTATGAAGCCCGTCCCTTGCGCCGTGAACGGCGCCGGGGCGGGCTTCTTGTTGTTGTCCTGGAGTCAGGGCTTTGCCGCCCTCGGGCCGGCTCCTTGCGGACTGGCCGGCAGGTCTGCCGTCTTCCGCTGCGGTGACTTCCAGAGCTGCGGTGATTTCCAGACAGGAGCCCCGCCGCCCGCAAGGCTCACGGCCAGCACCGACGCCAGCACCAGCGCGGAGGCCGGCGCCAGGACCGCCCAGGGCGCGCGCTCAACATACCCGATGCCCTCGGCCAAAATCAGTCCCCACTCCGGCGACGGCTGTTGCGGTCCCAGCCCCAAAAACCCGAGTCCCGCGAGGGCAAGGGCTACGCCGGGCAGCCGGAGCATGGCATGGCGCAGGAGTGGCGGCACCACAGCCGGGAGAATATAGCGGAGCATGATGCGCGCCCTGCCTACGCCCAGCACGGGGAGGACCTGCACGTAGGACTGTGCCCGCGCTTCCTGGGCGAGCGCGGCGGTGTGTGCTGCCAGCGGAGCCCAGCTCACGGCAGCGACTGCCAGGGCGGCACCCTGCGCGGAGGGCCCCGTGATGGCTGCGACCACCAGGCCTGCGAGGATGGGCGGCGCCGCGTTGGCCACCTCGACAGGTCCCGTGGCAGCCAGGGGGAACAGGCCGACGGTGATTCCCACGACCAGGCACACCAGCACCACCGTCAGTGCCGTTCCCAACGTCCCCACGGCACCATGCCCCACGCGGGCCAGGAGGTCACGGCCGCTGGCATCGGCACCGAAGGGCAGGGACCACGTGGGGACTGCGAGCCTGGTGTGGGCGGTGGTCAGGGGATCACGCAGCAGTCCGGCCCCAACGATGACCAGCAAGGCCGTGCCGGTAACTGCCGGCACGGCCGGCTGGCGGCGGCTCCCCGACCGCGCCGGCTCCGGCAGCGGAAGCGTGCCGAAGCGGACCGCCGGCCCGATCAGCAGGTAACGCCCCGCCGTCGTCAGCGTTCCCGCCAGCAGTGCCAGCGCCATGAGCGCCAGCATGCCGGCCTGGAGCGTGGGAATGTCCTGGGCGCTGGCGGCGCCGAGGAGCGCCCGGCCGAGCCCCGGGATGGCGTAGACCTTTTCGACGGCGACAGCCCCGCCGGTCAGCCCGATGAGGACCAGCCCGATCTGCGGCAGCACTGACGGCAGCGCCCGGCGCAGCACAGCCCGCGCCAGCTGCCCGGGTCCAGCGCCCGCCAGGCGCCAGGTGGCCACCCACTTTTCCCCGAACCCTGAGCGGATGGCGTCGGACAGGAGCAGCCCCATCAGGCCGCCTGCCGGGATGCCGAGGGCGAGGGCAGGAAGGACGGCATGCTCGGGGGCCATCCAGCCGAAGGGTGGAAACCACCGCAGCCAGACGGCGCCAATCACCAGCAGGATGGCGGCCAACAGGAACTCCGGCAGTGAAGTGAGCGCAGCGGACAGGATCCCGGACACCGGCCTCCGACGCTGCCCAAGCCCCTCCGCCACCGCGGGCACACAGATCAGCACTGCAATGACTGCCGCCCCCGCGAGGGCAAAACCCATCAGGGTCACCGAGACGCCCAGCGCTGCCCCGACACCGGGCCCCACCGGTGTATTGCTGACCCAGGATGTGCCGAAGTCTCCGGCGAAGACCCCCCGGACCCAGGAAACGAGCATTGCCAGCGGGCCCTGTTCCAGGCCGAGCTCTTCCCGGATGGCAGCGAGGGCTTCCGGTGTGGGCTCACGGTCCGCGTATCTGGCGCGGAGGATGGTGTACTCGGCCCCACGGCCCGAGAGCCACGGCAGCATCGCGATCAGCAGCACTAGTCCGAGGAAGGCGGCGATGCGCGAGGCGGTGACTTTCAGGAAGGCAGGAGCGGGCATCAGCCTGCGCTGCCCGGGTCAGTGGGTCCGCTGCCGGTTAACCCCGTCTTGCCGGTGATCAGCGCGCGCTCGCGCGGATCCCGCTCCACTTCGCGGATCCGGGCGGATTCGCCCTGGATGACGCGTTCGTGGAGCAGCGGGATGGCAGCGTCCCGGGCAAGGATGAGGCTTTCGACGGCGGCAATGGCGGCGCGTCGTTCCGGGCCGGCAGGAATGCCGGCAGCTTTGGCCAGGGCTGCGTCCACCAGCGGATCGCAGAACTGGGAGATGTTGAAGGAACCGGCGCATGAGAAATCGCTGTAGAGGTAAGCCACGGGATCGCCCGAGTCCAACACTGTGGCGCGCGAGAGGATAAAGGCATCAAATGTGCCCGCCAGGGCGTCGGCTTCGATGTGCTGGTACTCGCGGACGTCCTGCTCCACGGTGAAGCCGGCAGCTTCCAGCTGCTGCTCCAGTTGGACTGCCACCTCCGGCAGTTCCGCGCGGTCCGTGAACGTCCCAAGCCGGATGGGCGTCCCCTTGACGGCGGTTGCGGCAACGCGGGCAGCCAGCGCCGCGGTGTAGTCTTCGCTGTCCCGCTCGGCTGCTGCCCAGGGAAGCGCCGGGCCCAGCAGTCCCGCGGCGATGTCTGCCCGTCCTTCATAAACCCGGTCCACAATGGTGCCCGGATCAAGCGCTTCGCGGGCTGCTGCGCGGACCGCGGGATCTGTGAACGGACCCGACGCCGTGTTGAGATACAGCGTGTTGGTCCGGGGCATCGGCACTTCATGCACCAAGGTGGGGTCGATCTGCGCCACCTGGCCAACAGGGATGGCTTCCACGATGTCGGCATTCCCGGTCCTCAGCGCCGCTGCCCGGGCCGTGCCGTCCGGGACGAACTGGACGTCCACGCCGTCGGCCTCCGCCTTGGCGCCCCAGTACCCGTCGAAGCGGTCCAGCCGGGCCGATGAGGTGCCCTCCACCGATACCAGCCGGTACGGCCCTGTGCCGGCGTTCACGGGATCAACCACCCCGCCCTCCTTGTACGCCGAGGCTGCGAGGACGGCCAACTGGGGACTCGACAGACGCTGGGGCAGGAGGGGATCAGGCGTCGCGGTCCTGATGATCACGGCTCCGGGGCCCTCAGCGGCCGCCGTCAGCTCCACCCCATCCAGGATCCTCGGTTTGGGGCTTGCCTGTGCTGCGGCGGTCAGGGACGCAACAACCTCCGACGACGTCATCGCCGTTCCATCATGGAAGGTCACGCCGTCGCGCAGCGTCACGCGCCACGAGGTCTCGTCGACCTGCACCCAACCGGTGGCAAGCGCGGGTTCGGCTTCGCCGAGCCCGTTCAGCACCACCAGGGTTTCGGCGGCCTTCCAGCGGGACAGTTTGAAGGCGTCGTCGCTCAGCGGAGTAAGCCCCGACCGGGGCGGCTGGAGCATGGCAAGTTTGATCCTGCCGGCACCGTCGCCGCCTTCCGCCGATTGCCCGGCGCCGGCGAAACATCCGCTCAGGCCGGCTGCGATCAGCAGGGCTGAGAGAGTGGTTGCAGCTGTTGAAAGTCGTTTCTTGGGCACGTTGATGACCTGTCTCGGGGATCGATGGGGAAGATGGCCGGCTGTCTGCCGGATTGAGTGCTTTGGGTTTGTTGGGGGGTTCAGCGCTTGGCTGGCAGCAGCCGTGAAAGCCCGACGGCGGGAATCACCATCAGTGCCGCCATCACCGCCCAAGGCCAAACGGCTTCAGGTCCAGGCCGGGAGGCGCCGGAGTAGAGCGGTCCGAGGGCAAAGTTGCCCAGCAGCACCGCGCAGCCGCCCATGCTCGCGAGAAGACCGTAGTAAATACCGGTTCGCCGGCCGCGGGCGAAGTCCAGGACCAATGGCATGGCCACCGGCCCGATGCACATATGCCCGAGGCAGAGCCCCGCCACAAGCAGCAGCGGCGGAAGGAGCTGCAGCATGCCGGTGGCCGGAAACTGCGCGAGCACAGCCATGGCGGCGAAGGCCAGGGCCTTGAGGAGGAAGCCCGCCGTGAGGGCCCGTCCGGCACCCACCCGGCTTGTCAGCCGGGAGATGGGCCATTGCAGCGCTACGGTGAGGACGGACGCGAGGGCGAACAAAACCGCCAGCGCCTCCGGTCCTGCACCGCTCCTGGTCAGCTCGATGGGAAGACCGAAGTAGAGCTGGTTGTAGGCCAGCAGGTTCACGCTGTAGAGGGCGGCGAAGGCCACAAAGCGCTTGTCCCGCAGCATCGCCGCCACCCCGTCATTCGGCGTGACGGAGGAAATCAGCGTGGACGACGGCAGCCTGGAGGACAGCACTGTGGAGGAAGGCAGCTTGGAGGACGGCACCGTGGAGGAACGCCGCCTGAAGGCAGGCAGCCTGCGGATGGACACCTTGTCTGGCTCCCGGTGTGGGGCACCGGCTGGCACGCTGCGCCACAGCACCCCTGTCATCACGGCAAAGACCGCCGCCCCGGCCAGCGCTGCCCAGCTGAAGGAAAGTCCCAGCAGCAGGGCGCCCACCAGGGGACCGGCCACGGCCCCGATCTCTCCGCAGATGGCGAGGAGCGCAAAAAGTCCCGGCGCCTTCCCGCTGGTGTTCCGCCGTCGTTCTTCCGCCCTGCCCACCAGCGATTCCAGGGCGGGGGAGAACAGCGCGCCGCCCATGCCGGTGAGGACCGCGCCCAGGAGGAACAGCGGAAAGCTGCCGGCCATGGCCAGGGTGAGGTAACCGGAGATCCGGACCAGGCAACCCGCCAGCATGGCCCGTCTCGGTCCAAACCGGTCGGTGATCATCCCGCCCACCAGGAAGAGCCCCTGCTGACTGAAGACGCGCGCGCCCAGGACCACACCCACGGCAGTTGCCGTCATGCCGAAGTCCTGGCTCATCACCAGTGCGAGGAACGGCACCACGGCATAGAAGCCAATGTTGAAGACCAGCTGGCTGGTGAGGAGGAGGCCGGGGGCCGGACGGAGCCTTGCTGCTGCCGGGTCGGTGGCGCTGAGTGCGGTCACGGGGCGGCTGCCGGGAGGGTTTGGGGGAACTGCATGCCAACCGATGCCTGCACGAGTTCGACGGCGGCGGCGCTAGCCGGGTGTTCCAGCACCTGATCGGTTGGCCCTTGTTCCACGATGCTGCCTTCCGCCAGGACGGCGGTGGTGCCGCACATCCTGGCGGCTGTCGCCAAATCGTGGGTTACCAGGAGTAGTCCCACGCCGGCATCGCGCACCAGGCTGTCCAGCAGTGAAAGGACAGTATCCCGCAGGGGGAGGTCCAGGCCGCTGACAGGTTCGTCGGCCAGCAGGTAGGTAGGTGAGACAATCAGGGCCCGGGCGATGGCCACTCTCTGGTTCTGGCCGCCCGACAACTCTCCCGGGCGGCGCCCCATCAGGGCGGAGGGCACCTCCACGCGCTCCAGCGCCTGGCCGACCAGTGCCCGGTGGTTTCCCTCCACCCGGAGCTGGCGCAGTGGCTCCATCAGCAGCTGCGAAACGGTCATCCGGGGGCTGAGGCTGCCAGCCGGATTCTGCGGAACGTACTGCACCGCCTTGCGGTACCAGCGAAGTTTACTCACGTGGCCAGGCCCAACTGTCCGGGCACCGAGCGTAACGGTGCCGGCGGAGGGCTTTGCCAGGGCGAGCAGGATCCGCACGAGGGTGGACTTGCCGGAGCCGGAACTTCCCACCAGCGCTGTGCTGGTGCCGGGCGTAACGCGCAGGCTGACGTTCCGGAGAGTCTCCGCGGGTTGCCTGTTGCGCACGCCGCGGGCGGGATAGGCGAAGGAAATTCCCGTGGCGGCAAGGGTGTCCGTCATGCTGCCACCGCAGTTTCCGTGTCGGCCGGCTCTGCCGGAACTGCCAGCGGCGCTGTACCCGCGGAAGAACGGATCAGCCGCCGTGTGAAGGGGTGGCGCGGGTTACGCAGCAGTTCGTCCATGGTTGCCTTTTCGACAATGCGGCCGTCCTCTATCACCAGTGCCCGGCTGCACAGCGAGGCGGCAGCAATGAGGTCGTGCGTTATGAAGAGGAGGCCGCGGCCTTTGGTTCCCCACGCGCGAAGGGCAGTAAGGACCTTGAGCCGGGTGACGGCGTCCAGGGCTGTGGTGGGCTCGTCCGCTACAAGGACTGTGCTGCCGCACGCCAAGGCCAAGGCGACGCACACCCGCTGCAGCTGCCCGCCGGAGAGTTCACCGGTGTAGCGGGGCAGGACCACCGCGGGCTCCTCGATTCCGGCCTGTGCCAGGAACCGGGCAGCTTGATTCAGCGCGTCCGCCCGGCTGAGTCCGGCCTTGCGGAGGGGAATAAGGAGTTGTTTGCCCAGAGGAACCAGCGGGTTGAGGGAGGTCTGGGGGTCCTGGTGGATGAGTGCGGCGTTCGATGGAGCCGCCGCCGTCCTGCCGGCCGCGGTCCAGCCGGCGACCGTCCTGCCTGCTGCCGTCCTGTCGGCGACGGCAGGCCTAGTGGCGAAGGAAATCTCCCCGCTGACGGTCATTCCTTCCGGAACAGTTCCCGTGAGGGCTGCCGCGGTTAGCGACTTGCCTGATCCTGAGCCACCGAGCAGGGCAACGCACTCGCCGTGCTGGATGGAGAACGAGAGTGGGTGCACCAGTTGCCGCCCGGCAGACGTGAGCGCAAGGTTGTTCACGGACAGGACTGGTGCAGGCATCGGGACGTCGTTTCGTGGAGGACTTTTTCGGAACTAGCCACATGTTATCAATAATCATTCGCATTTAGCCACGTGCACGAAACTGGGCGTAAGGTGCAAGGTTTTCACAACTTGGAGTCTCTACGTTGGCCGTATCCCAAAATACCGTCAGTTCGGAGAGTGGTCATGGATTCCCTGCCCGGCGGGACCCTCAACAAACACCTGGAACCCGAGTTCCCGGACTGCGGGCACGAGAGTGTTCTGCGGCTCGCCATGCCGCCGGTAACCACGATGGAGGCCTTCTCATGAGCCCGCTGAACATGTACATCAATGACGGATTCCTTCCCATGGTGGACGGATCCCTGGTCTACCACCGGGGGTTCGGTGACAGGGCTACGCCCACAGCAGACAAGAACCCCGCGCTGAAGATCAGCCCGCACGTCTTCACGGCCGCCGGCGACGTAGTGCCAAGCAGGCACTACCCCCTCAATGCGGCTGTGCCACCCTTCGGCAGGCCTGTACCGTTGAGCGGTGACCCGGCGTTCGAGCGCCAGTTTCTGCCCCGGCGTGCCCACTGGGCCAGTTACTTTCCGGAGCGGACCCTGATTGCAGAAACGGGGAGTACCGTCAGCATCCGGTTGCACAACAATTTGGCGCAGCCCCACGAACTGCGGTTCCACGGTGCCCCTGCTGCCGCTCCCCGTGAGGCCCGGGCGGTGGACATCCGCAGCGGTGTTGTTGGTCCGGGACAGGCGATAACACTGGAATTTCCGGCCCCTGCACCCGGAACCTACCTCTTCTCCGACCCCGGCAACGAGCCCGTCGAAAGAACTCTGGGCCTGTACGGTGCGTTGGTGGTGATCGACCCCCGAGATGCGTGGCGCCTCAGCCCCGGCGGCATCGAGTTCGAGCGCCAATGGCTGTGGCTGTGCCACGACGTCGATCCAAACTGGGCGCGCATCGCGTCCCGGGGGCAAACGGTAAATCCCGCCACCACCCCAGCCGTCCCGCGGTATTTTACGCTGAACGGCTATTCCGGCTTCCAGGCGCTGGCGCTCACCACCGACGAGGTGTTTAACGAGCACCGGGAGGAGGACACGCTACCCTCAGGGTTTCCCCGGGAAACAGACGTGCGGAACTTCAGCGCTTCCCCCCAAGCAGGCGCGGTCCGCACAGGCCAGCTGATGAGAATGGTCAACGCCGGCATCACGGACCACCAATTGCATTATCACGGGAACCACGTCTGGACAGTGCGCGCAAACGGCTTGGACTTCCCTCGTTCCGGTGGCAGGGTCAGCCCCGAAGGCGACGTTATCCTTCAGCAGTGGGAGGACACCGTCCAGCTGCAGCCGCTTGAGACGAAGGAAGCAATGCTGCCGGTCCGGCGACCACCTGAGGTCATCGACGAAGTCTGGGATGCCAGGACGGAAGACTGGAAGTACCCCATGCACTGCCACGCCGAGCCGTCGCAGACAGCAGCCGGTGGCCTCTACCCTGGCGGGCTCATGTCTGACTGGGCACTCGCCGCTGGCCCAATACCTGAGCCCGGACTGCCAGGAACGGTGGAGGACGAGGCCCACCACACGTTCAGGAGCCAGGTGGACTTCGCCTCGGACCAGCCGAGTGAGGGCAGCCCTGAGACCGAATTCCGCCTCCGCCCGAATGTCTCGGTTGAACTGGATTTCTTCAGCAGGGAACTCGACTTCCCGGATGGCTCGGAGCACGAGGTGTGGAGCTTTGAGCACGGCAAGTCAGGGCGGCAGTTGCCGGGGCCGATCGTGCGGGTGATGGAAGGGCAGGTCTTTCACGCGACCATCAAGCCCAGCAAGAAAGTCCACACCCTGCATTGGCACGGCCTTGAGCCGGATCCCCGCAATGACGGCGTGGGCCATACATCCTTCGAGGTGTCGGGCAGCTACACGTACCAGTGGCGGCCAGACGCTGCAGAAGCCGGCAACCCGAACCGTGGCGCGGCAGGAACGTACTTCTACCACTGCCACGTCAACACCCCCTTGCATGTCCAGATGGGAATGTTCGGGGCGGTCGTCGTGGATCCCGTGGCAAACCCGGCAAGACCGGCAAGGCCGGGAACCCGCCGCCACTCCTTCGAAGGTCCTGAGTATGACATCGCCACGGAAACCCTGATCGCACCGTATTCAATCGATCCGCGATGGCATGACATGAACCACGCAGAGGGTCTGTCCGGTGAGGACGCAGGCCTTAATCGGTTCCAGCCCCGGCACTTTTTCCTGCTGGGTGGCGCCATCCCGTCCCGGCCGCGGGGCGACCGGGTGTGGGCCGTCTCCAAAATGCAGGCGAACGTGGTGACCGCCACTAAAGCGCCCACGCTGGTGCGGATGGTGAACGTGGACTACTTCCCTACGCGCACGCGGTTTTTGGACGCCGCGGGAAAGCCCGTGGCCATGGCCGAATTGCTGGGGCACGACGGCCGGCCGTTTTGGAATACCCCCGACCCGGCAGGGCCGGCCGTTCAGCCGTCCGCGGCCGGGCAACCGCTGCTGACCAGCATCCTCAAGTCCGGGGCGGCAGAAAAGTTCGACTTCCTGCTGCGTCCGCCGGCCGCTGGCAACTACACCATCGCCATAGATTTCCGGCACTGGATTACGGGCCAGGTTCTCGCCACCCGCACTGTGGCCGTGACCGCCCGCTGAACGAGGGCTCAGTGGAATCCCCAGGCTGCCCCTTGTGAGTTCCACTCAGAAGGGGCAGTTCCAGGGCACTCGATAAGGGGTTAGGCGTAGCCGTTGACCAGGCGGACCGCGCCGCCGTCCACGCCCTTGGCCCCCTGTACGTAGTCCGGGCCGGACTTGAGGATCGATTCCGAATCCTCGGTGACGGTGCCCATGACCCAGGACGGCAGGCCGCGGTCGTTCAGGCGGGACACCGCGGCATCGGCGGCGTCGGCAGAGACGATGGCCACCATGCCGACGCCCAGGTTCAAGGTGCGCTCCAGGTCTGCCAGCGGCACGTTGCCCAGTTCGGACACCAGCTTGAAGATGGCGGGCAGCTCCCAGGTGGAGCGGTCAACGGTTGCCACGAGGCCCTGGGGGAGGACGCGGGCCAGGTTGGCGGCCAGGCCGCCACCGGTCACGTGGCTGAAGCCGTGCACGGCGGAAGCGCCGGTGACGGGGAAGGTGCGGGCGAGGTCCAGGCAGTCCGCCGCGTAAACGCGGGTGGGCTCGAGGAGCTCCTCGCCCAGGGTACGGCCGAGTTCGGAGACCTGGCGGTCCAGTGCCCAGCCGGCGTGGTTGATGACGCGGCGGACCAGGGAGTAGCCGTTGGAGTGGAGGCCGGAGGAGGCCATACCGATCACAACGTCCCCGGCGCGGACCCGGTCCGGGCCGAGGAGTTGGTCGGCCTCAACGACGCCGGTGGCGGCACCTGCGACGTCGTATTCGTGCTCACCCAGAAGGCCGGGGTGCTCGGCGGTTTCGCCACCCACCAGCGCTGTGCCGGCCACGGAGCAGGCTGCGGCGATGCCGCGGACAATGTCGGCGATGCGCTCAGGCACTACCTTGCCGCAGGCGATGTAGTCCGTCATGTACAGCGGCTCTGCACCCACCACCACGATGTCATCCACCACCATGCCCACCAGGTCGAATCCGATGGTGTCGTGGATGTCCATGGCCTGGGCGATGGCAACCTTGGTGCCCACGCCGTCGGTGGACGTCGCCAGCAGCGGCTTCTTGTAGGTCAGGAGCCTGGAGACGTCGTAGAGGCCGGCGAACCCGCCCACCCCGCCGATCACCGAGGAGTTGTGGGTGGCCTTGATGGCACCCTTCATCAGCTCGACGGCGCGGTCGCCGGCTTCAACGTCGACGCCTGCCGAGGCGTAGGTGATGCCGGCGGTGTTCCCGGAGGTGTTGCCGGAGGCGGGGGCAGCGGAAGTCATACGGACTCTTTCTTGTCAGCGCCGGCGGCGGCGTGTACGTCTGGCACAAGGTCGGCTTCGGTCAGCAGGTTCTCAAACTCGGAGTCGGGTCCGGGATCGCAGCCCGTGGCGCCGGCCTTTTCCGCCGGGTCTTCCTCGGAGTCCACAGCCAGGGCCGCGGTGACTCCCGGAAGGGCGGACGGCGAAGGCTTCAGGCCGCCAAGGTCCGTGCGTTCCAGCAGGTTCTTGCCCAGCTTGTCCGCGCCCGGAAGCTCGATGGGGTACTTGCCGGTGAAGCAGGCAGTGCAGAGCCGTTCGCGGGGCTGCCGGGTGGCATCGATCATGCCGTCTTCGGAGATGTAGGCGAGGGAGTCGGCGCCGATGGCCTGGGAGATTTCCTCGATGGTGGCGCCGTTGGCGATCAGTTCCGCGCGGGAGGCGAAGTCGATGCCGTAGAAGCAGGGCCACTGCACGGGCGGGGAGGAGATCTTCACGTGCACGGACGCGGCGCCGGCTTCGCGGAGCATCCGGACGATGGCACGCTGGGTGTTGCCGCGGACGATCGAGTCGTCCACCACTACCACGCGCTTGCCGCGGATTACGGACTCGAGGGCGTTGAGCTTGAGCCGGATGCCCAGCTGGCGCAGCGTCTGCGAGGGCTGGATGAACGTGCGGCCAACATAGGAGTTCTTGACAAACCCGTGGGCGAAGGGGATGCCGGATTCTTCCGCGTAACCCACGGCGGCAGGCGTGCCGGACTCGGGAACGGGAATAACGATGTCCGCCACCTGCGTGTTTTCGCGGGCCAGCTGGCGGCCCATCTCCACACGGGACTCGTACACGGAGCGGCCCGCGATGGCGGCGTCCGGGCGCGCAAGGTAGACGTACTCGAAAACGCAGCCCGCCGGCGTCGGCTCCGCAAAGCGCTGGGACCGCACGCCCTGCTCGTCGATGGCGATGAATTCGCCGGGCTCAATCTCGCGGATAAAGCTGGCGCCCACGGTGGCGAGCGCCGACTGCTCGGAGGCGACAACCCAGCCACGCTCCAGCCGGCCGAGGACCAGCGGGCGGATGCCGTACGTGTCCCGGGCGGCGTAAAGGGTGCCCTCATCCATAAAGACGAAGCAGAAACCGCCCTTGATCTTGGGCAGCAGTTCTATGGCGGTCTCTTCGAGTGACTTGCCGGGCTCGCCCTCAAGGAGTGCCGTTACCAGGGCGGTATCCGAGGTGTTGCCCTGCTTCATCTCGCCGGTGAGCTGATCGCCGTTGCGTTCCTGGATCATGGCGTTGAGCTCGGCCGTGTTGGTGAGGTTGCCGTTGTGGGCCAGGGCCACCGTTCCGGTGCTCGTGGCGCCGAGGGTGGGCTGGGCGTTGGCCCAGTGGCTGGCTCCGGTGGTGGAGTACCGGCAGTGGCCCACCGCCAGGTGCCCGGTGAGCGTGTTCAGGGTGGTCTCGTCAAAGACCTGTGAGACGAGTCCCATGTCCTTGTAGACGTTGATCCGGTTGCCGTCGCTGGTGGCTATACCAGCCGACTCCTGACCGCGGTGCTGCAATGCATACAGCCCGTAATAGGTAAGTTTTGCTACTTCTTCACCTGGTGCCCAGACTCCGAAAACGCCACAGGCGTCCTGCGGGCCTTTTTCGCCAGGGAGAAGATCATGGGAAAGTTTTCCATCGCCGCGTGCCACTGGTCGATTATCTCACGACATGGGGTAAGACTTTTCCGGCGGCCCGTTTGTGACCGGAGCTAAGGCTGCGAATCCATGTCCGGCTCGGAGTCCGGGACGGACTCCACCACGGCCCGCTGCTGCCGCTTGATGCTGCGCCGGTCCAGGATCAGTGCCAGTACAGCGCCCAGGACGGCGCCGGCGCCGGCGAACAGCACCAGGAAGAATCCGAACACCGAGCCGGGGTCGAAGCTCTCGCTCGCCGGCAGCCCGTAGGCCACTGCGGCGGCCACCCCGACACCCACCAGTGCGCCCAGGATCAGGAAGGGCACGTACTTGGGCGCGCGGCGGACGGTGATCTCGCGGCGCTCGGCAGGGGGTTGTTCAGAAGGCATGCCTTAAGCCTACATTTTCCACCGTTGCCCTATCAGATACGGCTGTCAAAACCCCGGTTTGGGGACCGTAAGTGATAGGGCAACGAGGGGGTCAGCTGCCGCGGTATGTGGAGTACGCGAAGGGGCTGAGGAGGAGCGGGACGTGGTAGTGCTCGGGTCCCGTGACTTCGAACACCAGGTCCACCTCGGGGAAGAATGTGGCGGTCTGCAGGCCTGCGTAGTAGCTCCCGGTGGCGAAGTTGAGCTTGTAGTTGCCGGGTGCCAGCTGCTCCGGGCCCAAGTCCTTCGCGCGGCCGTCGGCGTCCGTGGTGGCGCCGGCCAGTTCCTGCCAGCTGCCGCCGTCGTTTTTGTAAAGCACGACGGCGACCCCCGCCGCCGGGCGTCCGGCGCCGGTGTCGAGAATGTGGGTAGTGACGTGGGAGACGCTCATTCGGTGATCAGTCCTTCAAGCCGCAGTACGGCGATTTCGCGCAGCTGCTGGGCCACTATGGTGTCTTCTTCTGCGGGGGAGTTTTCCAGCCGCTCCTTCAGGGCCTGCAGGATTTCGGGGGCGGTGCGTCCGGCGGCGCGGATCAGGAAGACCCGGCCGAACTTCCGCTCGTAGTCCCTGTTGCCCTGGGCCAGGGCCTCGGCGAGGTCGGCGTCCGCGGGGTCCACCCCGGCCTGCTCGGAACGCGACATGGACGCCTCGGTGGTGGCCGCCGTCGGACGTTCACCGATGCGTGGGTGGTGCGCCATGGCGGACTCAACCTCGGCGGGAGTGAACGGGTTGGCGGCCTCGGAGGCGAACGCCAGGAGAGCGTCCGTGGAAGGGAACGGCCGGGCGGCGGCAACCGTTTCCACCCAGCGGTGGACGTCGATGCAGGGCCGGAGGGTTTCCGCGGCCCTTGCGGGGTCTGCGGTGTTGAATTCGGCAAGCTTCATGCTGGCTGGTTCCTCAGTGACAAATGCTGGCATCCACGGTGACGGCTATGCGGAGGCCGGGTTATCCGGCGCCGAGTCACCAGCCGTACCGGGCACTCAGCTTCCGCATCATGGAACTGTTATTTCAGCATACGTAATATTGAAGTGGAGCAATCCGGTGGTGTCAAGAGGCTACAGCAGTTGTCAGGCCCGGCCGGTATTATCGCGGGAGAGCCGAAGGCTCAATGTCAATGCTGGGGAAAGCACAGGAATATGGACGGCACGGCTATGCAAATGCTGACCGATCAGGATGCCGCGCGGGAGCGTGGGCTGCGGGAGTACGGGCTGATGCCTACTGCCGCCGGGACGGCTCCCGTGGTGACTGACGCACAGGCCAGGAGTGCGCTGGACAACCTGGTGAGGCTGGCCGCGTCCTTGTGCGGGGTGCCGTACAGCGTGGTCAACATCATCACCTCAGACCAGCAACTGCAAATCGCGGCTTCCGGGATAGACCCGGGAGCGTGCTCCCGCCAGGACTCCATGTGCGCGAAGGTCTTTCTGTCCGGCGGGACAACAGTGGTCCGGGATGCCTCGGAAGACCCGCGGTTCGCTGCCAACCCCTTCGTCACGGGGGAAATAGCCAACGTCCGCTTTTACGCCTCGGTGCCGCTGGAAACCTCCTCGGGACTGGTGGTGGGCTCCCTGTGTGTTTTCTCCAACCACCCGGAGCTCCCCACCCTCGAGCAGCTCAGCCTCCTGGAAGTGCTGGCCCGCCAGATGGTGGAGCTCCTCGAGCTGCAGCACCGCACCCTGCAGCTCAATGAAGCCCTGGCCGAGCTGGAGCGCAGCAACACCATGCTCGCTGAGTTCGCCGCGCGGGTCAGCCACGATCTCCGGGCCCCGCTTACCACCATCCTGGGGTATGTGGAACTGGCGGAAGACGATCCGGACATCCACCCGGACCACCCGGCTGTGGATTACCTGGAACACATTGGCAGCGGAGGGCGGCGCATGCTGGTTACGCTCGACGACGTCCTGGACTACTCCCGGGCGGACGGAAAACTCAATCGGGAACGGCTCCCCTTGCTGGCAGTAACGGCCGAGGCGGCCCAGGACCTGGGTGTTGACCTGGGCCTTGCCAGCGGCATCCTGTGCGAGGACGCCGAGCTCTTGGCAGACCGCGCCCAGCTGCGCACGCTGCTGCAGAATCTGCTGGCCAACTCGATGAACTACCAAAACCCCGGGCAGGGGCTGCGCGTCACAGTCAGCGCCAAGGCAGGGCCCAGGGGAATGACCTTGAAGGTGGCCGATAACGGCAAGGGCATCCCGGTTTCGGACCGAAAGAAAGCCGTGGAGCCTTTGGTCCGGCTGAACCGGCCGGGCGACGGCCCCGGGACAGGGCTCGGCCTGGCCACCTGCCGCCGGATCGCGCAGGCGCACGGCGGAGAGCTCAGCATCAGCGACACTCCAGGCGGCGGGGCCACGGTGTCGGTGACGTTCCCCCAAGTGCCCTGATCCCCTGGAGTTTTGGACGGATACGGGGACTGACAGCCTTCAAGTCCCCGTATCTGTCCGAAAACTCACTCAGCCCTGCGACGTCCGGGACAGGACCCACGTGTTGGTGCCGTCCTGGCGCTCGAAGGTCACGGTGGTGACCAGCGCCTGGATCAAAGCCAGGCCGCGGCCGGACTCGGCGTCCTCGCCTGGCGTCGCCGGTTCCATCGGGCCGAACGGCGGCCTGGCGTGATAAGCGCTCACTCGGGCCTGCAGGAGCGTGGGCCTGACGGAGATGTCCACGCCGAGCTCCACGGGTTCCTGCCCGGCCGGTTCCGCGTGCTGGACGATGTTCGACGCCGACTCGATGACCGCCGTCGTAAACGTCATCTGGTCCATGTCCTGGACAAAGGGTACGTCGAGCCACAGGCTGTCCAGGTCATTGTGGACGGATTCGATCGCATCCTCGGCCGCAAGCCCCCTGAAGCTGCGCGACGCCAGGACCTCAGTCATTGCTGAACGCCTCTTCGGCCGATCCGTAAGCGGTGAGGACCTTGTCCATGCTGGTCAGCTGCAGGACCATTTTCACCTGCGGCTGGACGGCGGCGATCCGAAGGTCCCCGCCGGCCTGCCGCGCCGCCTTGAGGCAGCCGATGAGCGCTCCCAGGCCTGAGGAGTCCATAAACGCCGTGTTTTCCAGGTTCACCACAATGCGGTTGGACCCGCCGGCGATCACGTCGGTGACAAACTCGCGCAACTTCGGCGCGGAGACCATGTTCAGCCGCCCGTCCGCCTTGACCTCCGCATACGAGTCCTTGACCTCATAGCTAAACTCCATCGGGATTCCTCTCTGTGTTCATTTGGTCTGCGGGATCCGGTGCCGGTTCGTAACCCTTGTAAAGCACTGCGCGTACCAGGATGCTCATCACCACCAGGTCGAAAATCACCCAGGCCACGTTCACCAAGGTGCCCAGCGGCTCCGCGAGGCCATTGGCCAGCCGGATGATTCCGACGACGGCGGCCACGGCAAGCAGCACGGACACCACAATCTGTGGCTGGATCAGGCTCCAGCTGGGGCCGCCGCTCTGGCGGGCCTTGGGGGTGACGGCAAACCCCAGGGGACGGCCGAACCAGACGTTGCGGGCCGCCGTCGAGCACGCCTTGATCCAGGTGGGGAACAGCGCCAGGCTGTACTGCTGGCCGCGCCAGGTGGGGATGCCCCGGCCCGCGACGGCGAACAGCAGCTGGTTGACCACCATAAACGGGATGAACCGGATGAAGAAGTCCCAGCTCAGGCTCGTCACCGGCAGGATGCCCAGCAGCAGGTAGATGATCGGCGCGGCGAAGTAGATGACGGCCGCGTAGCCGCTGAGGTAGGTCCACATGGTGGCGAAGTACATCAGCCGTTGCCCCAGCTTGAGGCCCTTCTGGACCAGCGGGTTTTCGCGCAGCAGCACCTGGATGGTGCCCTGCGCCCAGCGGAGGCGCTGGGTAAGCATGGTTTTCAGGTCCTCCGGCGCGAGCCCGTAAGCGAGGACTTCATGGTGGTAGACGCTCTCCCAGCCCATTGCGTGCATGCGCATGGCGGTGGCCATGTCCTCGGTGACCGAGATGGTGGCCAGCGGCATCACCGGCTGCGCTTCATCATTGCGTTCCACGGACAGCGCGTCCAGGACAGCCTGTACGGACTCCAGTGCGCCCAGCGGCGACCAATCACGGGCGGACATGCGCTGCACGGCATCGTCCGCCACAACGGGGACGCCGGACTCGCCCACGTGGGCCATTTCCATGGCGGCGATCTCTTCGAGGTCAGCCTGGAGGGCTTCGACGTCGGCCATCACCAGGGTCTGCACGGCCGCGTCCACTCGGCGGCGCACCCGGTAGGTAATCTCGCTCAGGGCCCCACCGGCTTCCAGCTCCTGCTGGGCCTCGCGCGTGGCGGCCTCCACTTCGTCGAGCACCTGGGCCACCAGGGGTGTCTCCATGTCCGCCGACTTGCGGGCCTGCCTGATGGCTGACCGGGAGGCGGCCAGTGCCCGGCGGATGCTCTTCTCTGTTTCCTTGACGTAGCCCACCAGGCCCAGCTGCATCAGGGCTTCGCGGCGCAGGATGGCGTTGGAGCCGCAGAAGAAGGCGGCGTTCCAGCCGTCCTTGCCCTGCTGGATGGGGCCGTAGAAGAGCGGTGCCTGGCTGCCGAGCGGATCGCTCGCCGGTACGTTGCTGAAGTACTGCGGTGTCTGGACCAGCGCCACCCGGCGGTTGTTGAAGTAGCCGAGGGTCTTTTCCAGGATGTCCGGCTCGGGGATCTGGTCCGCATCCAGGATCAGGAGGAACTCGCCGTGGGTCTGCATCAGGGCGTTGTTCAGGTTGCCGGCCTTGGCATGCCGGGGGAGGTTGGAAGTCCAGTCCTCGCTGCGGGTGACATAGCCCAGGCCGTGCTGCTCCGCTAAGGCCTTGAGCTCAGGGCGGGCGCCGTCGTCCAGGATCCAGGTGCTGTGCGGGTGCCGGATCTTCTGGGCTGCCAGAGCCGTGCCCATCACCATGTCCAGGTCTTCGTTGTAGGTAGTGATGAAGACGTCCACGGTGGCATCGTGCGGTGGCGGTGGGGCGGCTTTGCGGATCTTCAGCTTCCACACCGTCATGCCAAAGAGCATGACGTCGATGAGGCTGTAGGTTTCGGCGATCACCAGCGGCACGGCAATCCACCAGGCATCCCAGTTCAGCGATGCCACCCAGCGCCAGGCAATGTAGTTGACGCCGGTGATGATGGTCAGGACCACCACCAGCCGGGTCCAGAAACGCGTCACGCGGCCCCTTCCTCCGGCAGCCGTCGGACCACAACCACCGTAACGTCATCCTCCGCGGTCTCTGCCGGCGCCAGGGCAAGAATGGCGCTGCTGGCTGCCTGGGCTGAATCATGGCTTTGGGCTGCGCCGCGGACGGCTTCCGTAAAGTCCTCCACCGACTCGAAGACGTCCAGCACACCGTCGCTGACCACCACCAGGGAATCACCCGGGGCGAGTTCCAGCGCTGACTGCGGCCACTGCGATCCGGCCCAGGCGCCCACCGGCGGGCCGCCGGAGGGGAGCCGGTCAGCAGCCCCGCCGGACCGGACGTGCAGCGCAAGCCCATGCCCGGCGTCGACATAGCTGACTGTCCCGGACGCCGCGTCCAGCCGCGCGTGGAACAAGGTGACAAAGGAGTTCGAGGAGTCCAGGTCCGCAGCGATGGCCTTGCTGGCCGAGGCGAAGGCGCCGTCGAGGTCCTGGCGGCGGCCGGTGGAACGCATCACCGCGCGGACCGTCGCGGCGATGAGCGCCGCTCCCATGCCTTTGCCCATGGCGTCGGCGAAGGTCAGGTGAAGCCCGTCCGGGGTCTGGTACCAGTCGTAGAAGTCCCCGCCCACGCTGCGGGAGGGGCGGAAGATGCCGGCGACGTCGTAACCCTCGACGCGGATGTCCTCCTTGGGCAGGAGGCTCTGCTGGACTTCGGTGGCGCGTTCCAGGTCACTGCGTGCGGCCGAATCCGCGGCTGCGGACGGGCGGCGGCGGAACAGCGCGTTAATGCGGGACTGCAGCTCACGGGGGCTGAACGGCTTGCTGATGTACTCGTCCGCCCCGTTGTCCAGGCCGGTCAGCTTGTCCAGTTCGTCGGCACGGGCGGTGAGCATCACGATGAAGGCGTCCGAGAATTCGCGGAGCAGCTTGCAGACCTCCAGGCCGTCGATGTCCGGCAGATTCAGGTCCAGCGTGATGAGATCCGGCTGGTGGCGGCGGACTTCTTTGACGCCCGGCAGGCCGGCGGCGGCCTCGGTGACGTCGAAGCCCTGCTTGACCAGGACGCGGACCAGCAGGCCGCGGATATCCGGGTCATCCTCGATGACAACGGCACGACGGGTTTCGGGGGGAGAGACCATAGCTCTACTTCTACCGTATTAACCGCAACAGGGCATGTCGCAGGGCTTGCTTCATTTCGCTTGCCTGTTGGCTTGCAACGGCGGAACACGGCCCGCCGGCAGGCGCTTCGGCCGGATCTTGCGCTAATCCTGGCACCTGCTTGTCCGGATGTTGAGGAAGGGGCGGGACACTCGAAGGCAGGAACAGCTTGCATCAGGCGAGGGTCAAAGACGACCCGTCAGTGGGCTGGACGGCCTGCAGGAGGGGAGCAGCCATGGGATGCGTCGAAACCAAGGACCGGACGACGGCGGATGCCGCCGCCTCTGCGGGTTTGGACGTTGCGGGTGCGGCGGCTGCGGAACTGGCCGCAGCAGGAACGGCCGCGGAGGCGGTGCCCGGCGAACTGCTGCGCACTGCCATGGACAAGGGCAGGGCATTCCTTCGGGTCTACGTCCACTCCCGGAAGGTGCGCGCTGCGGCCGATGCCCTGGCGCAGGCCCTGGCCGATTCACGGGAGGCATCCAGTTGGCCCGGGGACCGGCTTCCGGTGGGCGAAGAGATGTCGGCTCAGGTGGAGAAGCTGACGCACCGCCTCAAACTTGAAACCGAGGCGCATCACAGGCTGGAGGCGCTTTTCAGGAGTGTGGACCTGGGGCGTCTGGCGAAAGAAACATGGCCCATGGGCCCAGCGGCTGGCTGACCTCTGCGGCCGCTGTCCCGCAACCGTTCAATCCAGCAGGTTCAGGCGCATCAGTACCCTCGGAAAACCGTTGAGTACCGACTCCGTGTCCGCAGCCTTGGTGAAGCCGGCGTCCTCGAAGAGCTTCCGGGTGCCGACGTAGGCCATGGTGAGGTCGACCTTCCGCCCGCCGTTGTCCACGGGATAGCCCTCGATGGCCGGCGCGCCATATTTTTTCGCCAACTCGATCGCGCCCTTCAGCAGGTGGTGGGATATTCCCTTGCCGCGGTGCCCTGGCCGCACGCGGATGCACCAGATGGACCATACGTCCAGGTCGTCCACGTGCGGGATTTTGCGGTTGCCGGCGAAACTGGTGTCGGCACGGGGGTGGACCCCTGCCCACCCGACTACCTCGCCGCCGTCGTACGCCAGGACCCCCGGCGGAGGATCCTGTTTCACCAGCTGTTTCACCAGGTCTCCGCGTTCCGTCCCGCGCAACGCCTGGTTCTGCTTGGACGGAATGCGGTAGCTCAGGCACCAGCAGACATTGGCATCGGGCCGCTTGGGCCCCACCATCGTCCGGACATCCTCGAAGCCGGTGGCCGGACGGACCTCGATCGCCATTCGGCCATCCTGTCACCGGCCCGGGAGTCAGGCAACGGCGTTGGCCAGGCCCGCCTGGATTTTGTCCATGGTCTTGTTGTAAGAGTCGGTCATGTCGATGCCCAGGCGATCGGCAAGAACGAAGATCCACCACAGAGATTCGGACAGCTTGTGCTCCAGCTCCGAGGTGGGGTTACCGTCAATGTCCCATGTTCCTTCCCGGGCCAGCAGAAGGCGGCCGATGTAGCCCACGTCATTGCTGAACCCCAACATCAGCTCATGGTCCGACCAGACCTTCCCGTTCAGGCGCTGCTCGAGAATCTCATAGAGGGCGCGCACTTCCAGGGCACGGTCACGGGCATCAGCGAGGGCAGCATGCTTTGAGGCAGACATTGGCGTCCTTGAGGTTGTAGGTAATAGGCGGAACGCGACCCGGCACGAAATTATTGCCGCGTACCGTCATACGGACGCGTGACTACGCCTCTGGTGCGGCGGTTCACGGGTCCCGAAGGACGGCCCTGCTAAACCCTGTCGGCTCTTGCTGGTTCTCATTACACTGGGACGCATGACCGAGCAGGAACCGGCCCGGGGCAGGGCTGCTGCGGCTTCCGACGGCGGCACGGGACCTGGCGAGGACCGCACCGTGACTGCCAATCCCGCTGGGGCCGGCGGGGCCAGGCAACTGACTAACAGCGACGCCGTCGACACCTCAGTGCGCAGTCCGGCGGAAAGATCCCGTACTTTCGCCGGGATCCTGGTGAACACTGCGCTCGCCAACATCACCACCAGCTACCTGTGGTTTGCCCTGACGTTTTGGGTGTACCTGGAGACGCGCAACGTGATCGCCACCGGGGTGGTGGGCGGCGCCTACATGCTGCTGATTGCCCTCTCCAGCATCAGTTTTGGCACCTTCGTGGACCGCTACCGGAAGCTGGCCGTGATGCGGTTCGCGGCCGTCTTTACCCTGGTGATGTTCGTGCTGGCGGGGGTGGTGTTCCTGCTGACCCCCGTTTCCCAGCTGCTGGACCTGACGCAGCCGTGGTTCTGGATCTTCACCCTGGTCATCCTGATCGGCGCGGTGGTGGAGAACATGCGCAACATCGCGCTCTCCACCACCGTCACGATCCTCATCGAGCCGGACCGGAGAGCCAACGCCAACGGGCTGGTGGGCATGGTGCAGGGGCTGATGTTCCTGATCACCTCCGTGCTCTCCGGGTTGTCGGTGGGGCTGCTGGGCATGGGCTGGACCATCGCCGTCGCCATCGTGCTCACGGCGCTGGCCTTTGCACATTTGCTCACCCTCCGCATGCCCGAGGAAGTGAGCGTCGCGGCCACGGATGCGCACGGCGGGTTCGATCTTCGCGGCTCCTACGCCGCCGTGCTGGCCATCTCCGGACTGTTCGCGCTGATCCTGTTTTCCACGTTCAACAACTTCATTGGCGGCGTCTACATGGCGCTGATGGATCCCTACGGCCTGGAGATGTTCCCGGTGGAGCTGTGGGGGATCTTCCTGGCGGTGGGCTCCAGCGGATTCCTTGTTGGCGGGGCGCTGATCGGCAAGTTCGGCCTCGGGTCCAACCCGCTGCGCACGCTGCTTATTGCGGTGGTGGCCATGGGGGTCCTGGGCGCGGTGTTCACCCTGCGCGAGTGGGCCTGGCTGTATATCGTGGGGATCTGGCTGTACCTGACGCTGGTGCCCGTTGTGGAGGCGGCCGAGCAAACGGTCATCCAGCAGGTGGTTCCGCTGCCGCGGCAGGGAAGGGTGTTCGGCTTCGCCATGGCGTTCGAGTCCGCGGCGGCGCCGGTCACCTCGTTCGTAATCGCGCCCCTCGCCCAGTTCTGGATCATCCCCTACGCGCGGTCGGCCGACGGCGCGGCCCAGTTGGCCCCGTTGCTCGGCGAGGGCACCTCCCGGGGCATTGCCCTGGTGTTCCTGGTGGCCGGGATCATTATGGTCATCGCTGCGCTGCTGGCATTCCTCACGCCCGTTTACCGCAAAGTGTCGGCTGAGTATGCGGAGGCAGCGGCGGAGGCTAAGGCGACAGCGGACACCGACGCTTAACGCCCGGACGCTCCAGCAGGTGCGAGAGCGTCAGGTGGAAAGCGGCAGGACGTGCGAGAGCGTCCGGGGGAGGGTTAGATGCCCAGGGCTTCCTTGAGCGCTGCGACGTGGCCGTCGGCCTTCACCTGGTACTGGACCAGCGTGACCTTGCCTTCGGGGTCCACCACCACGGTGGAGCGCACGATGCCTTCGACAATTTCGCCGTTCACCAGCTTCTCGCCCCAGGCGCCGTAGGCCAGGGCGACGGCGTGGTCCGGGTCGGAGAGCAGCGGGAAGGTGAGGGCGAAGTCCCCGGTGAAGCCGGCCAGCGCCTCGGGGGCGTCGGGGGAGATGCCGATGACCTCATAGCCCTTGCCCTGCAGAGAGGCCAGGCTGTCGCGGAAGTCGCAGGCCTCGGTGGTGCAGCCTGGGGTGGCGGCCTTCGGGTAGAAGTACACAATGACGTTCTTGCCACGGTAGTCGGCCAAGGCAGTCTCGCGGCCCTGGGCGTCCTGAAGGGTGAAGTCAGGGGCCTCGGTTCCGGGCTGCAGCTTGGTGGTCAGGGTGGGGCTCATGGTGTTCCTTTGGAAGACTCGGTCATTAATGGCCAAACATCAAGTGAAGCGGCTTGCCGCTTAGTCATACAACTCCGGCGTCATATGCAGTATTCCGCCGGGCCCCGGACAGTTGCGCAGGAACCCGGCATAAACCGGTACCCGCCGCCGCGGACCGTTGCCACGGCATGGCGCGCATTGCCCAGTTTCCGCCGGATCCGGCCCACGTAAACATCGATGGACCGGGCCGAGGCGCCGGGGGTTTCAAACGAATCCAGGAACTCCTGGAGTTCCTCCCTTCCCACAGTGCGGGAGAGGTGGGTCACCAGGTACCGGAGCACTTTGAACTCGACGCCGGTCAGCGGCACCGGGCGGCCGTCCAGCAGGACCTGGTCGGCGGCAAGGTCCACGGCGACCCGGCTCACGGGGCCGGCCGACGGCGGCAGGCGGGTGCCGCCGTCGTCCTCGCCTAGTGCCCCTCCACCGGGTGCCGTGGGACGTGCGCCGGGGTTCTCCGCCGCGGAAGGAGTGCGGGAGGAGTGGTCTGCGGCTCCTTCCGTGGCGGAGACCCCGGACGTGGGGGCTCCGGCGGCAGGCCAGAGGACTTCCGCCTCCGGAGCAGTTTGAAGGGCCCGGGCAAGGACCAGTTGGGCGGCGCGGGCCAGGTGTTCGGGGCTGGTGCCTTCCCCGGGAACCACCCACACGGCGAGGCCGCGGGCGGCAGCCCCGGAGGTCAAAGCGGGCCGTGCACATCCGGGACGCGCCGCCGTCCTCGGGTAATGGGCTTCCACTGCCATGGCGCGTCCTTAGACTCCGCCGCGGCGGATCAGCTTGCCCGTGGGGGTCTGGCCGTCCACCACGGTGCCGCGCAGGAAGGTCCTGCGGACCACTCCGGAGAGGGCCTTGCCGTCGTAGGGGGTGATGGGGTTCTTGTGCTTGAGCTTGGACACGTCCACCACGAACGCCTCGTCCGGGGCGAAGATGGCGAAGTCAGCGTCGTAGCCCAGGGCGAGCTGGCCTTTGTTGGACAGCCGGGCTAGGGCTGCGGGTTTTTCGCCCATCCAGGACACCACCTGCTCCAGCGGAATACCGCGGTGCCGTGCTTCGGTCCAGATCAGGGACAGGCCCAGCTGCAGTGAGGAAACGCCGCCCCACGCCACGGCGAAGTCACCGTTCTCCAGGTCCTTCAGGTCCAGGGTGGAGGGGGAGTGGTCCGAGACGATGCAGTCGATGGTCCCGTCCAGCAGACCCTGCCACAGCAGCTCCCGGTTGGAGGCCTCGCGGATGGGCGGGCAGCACTTGTAGGCCGTGGCGCCGTCGGGGATTTCCTCGGCCATGAGGGTGAGGTAGTGCGGGCAGGTTTCCACGGTGAGCTTCACGCCGTCGCGCCTGGCCGTTGCAATCATGGGCAGCGCGTCCGACGACGAGAGGTGCAGGATGTGCGCCCGCGCACCCGTCCAGCGGGCCCGTTCGATCACCTCGGCGATGGCCTTGTTCTCGGCACCGCGGGGGCGGGAGGCAAGGAACGTGGAATAGTGGTCGCCGCCGGGATGCGGGGCGCGGTCGATGGCGTGGGAGTCCTCGGCATGGACGATCATGAGGGAGTCGAAGGACTTCAGCTCGGCCATGTCCTCCTCCATCTCGTCCGCGTCCAGATGCGGGAACTCGTCCACGCCCGAGTGCAGGAGGAAGCACTTGAAACCGAACACACCTTCGTCGTGCAGGGCGCGCAGATCGCCCTTGTTGCCGGGGATCGCGCCACCCCAGAAGCCGACGTCGATGAACGCCTGGTCCTCGGCCACCTCGCGCTTGAGCTTCAGGTTTTCCACGGTGGTGGTGGGCGGGACGGAGTTCAGCGGCATGTCGATGATGGTGGTGACGCCGCCGGCGGCTGCGGCGCGGGTGGCGGAAGCGAACCCCTCCCACTCGGTGCGGCCGGGCTCGTTGACGTGGACGTGGGTGTCCACCAGGCCGGGGATCAGGGTTTCGTCGTCGGCCAGCTCAATGACCTCCGCCCCTGCCAGGGCGTTGCCCAGCGGTTCGAGGGCAACGATTTTTCCGCCGCGGACACCCACTTCACGCGGGGCCAGGCCGGCGGTGGTGAGGATGCGCCGGCCCCGGATCACGAGGTCGTAGCGTTCTTCAGACATGGAGGTCCTCCTTGGTGCTTGCGGAACGGGACAGCTCGTTCGCTGCCAGCCTTCCACTGATCTGCGTGCCCAGCTGCTCCAGAAGCGGCGCTGCCTCTGTTATGCACCTGTCTACATTGCTTTCGAGTTCGGTCAAAGCGTAAACGTCCTCGAAACCGGCGGCGCCCGCCTGGCCCTCTTCAAGGGTGGTCCGACCGCACACGGCGATCACCGGAACACCCTGCGCAGCGGCTGCCCTGGCCACGCCCATAGGCGTCTTGCCCAGCAAGCTCTGCTCGTCCAGGCTGCCTTCGCCGGTGATTACCAGGTCTGCCCCGGCCAGTCTCTCCACCAGCCCGGTGAATTCGAGGACGACGTCGATGCCCGGGCGGCGCGTTGCGGCCAGGGCCGCGATGGCAGCGTAGCCAACGCCTCCCGCTGCTCCGGCTCCCGGGGCTTCCGCGGCCTTGATGGCGCGGTGACCGATTTCCCTGGCCAGGACTTCGACAAACCTGGCCAGGGCGGCGTCGAGCAAGCCGACGTCCTGTTGTGTGGCGCCCTTTTGCGGGCCGAAAATCGCCGCGGCGCCCTGGGCGCCCAGCAGGGGATTGTCGACGTCGGACGCCAGCACAAAGCGTGTGTCCCTCAGCCGGGCATCAAACCCGCTGAAGTCGATCCGGTCCAGGCGGGCCAGTGCGGCACCGCCTCCCGGAAGTTCATTGCCCTCGGGATCGAGGAACCTGGCACCGAGGCCCTGGAGGACCCCGGCGCCGCCGTCGGTGTTGGCGCTGCCGCCAACGCCAAGGATGATGCGGTTGCAGCCGGCGTCCAGGGCAGCGGCGATGAGCTGACCGGTGCCCAGGCTGGTGGCAGTTCGCGCCGCCGCGGGGCCTGGCCGTCCCCCAACCAGTGCCCCCGCGGGGAGCAGGGCCAGGCCCGAGGCCGCCGCCATCTCGATGACGGCCTCATTGCCCCGGACGGCGAAGTCGGCGGTGACCGGTTCGCCTGTCGGTCCGGCAACCACCGCGCTGCGGCGGGTGAAGCCGGAGCCTATGGCGGCGTCCAGGGTGCCCTCACCGCCGTCGGCTACCGGGATCCGGAGAACTTCGAGGTTCCCGCCGGCCCCGCGCTGCAGCCCCTTTTCCAGGTGGCTGCAGACCTCGGGGGCTGAGAGGGACCCTTTGAACTTGTCCGGGGCAATGACGATGCGCATGGCTGTCTTTCCTGTTCTAGGCGCGCAGGGTTCAGGCCTGCAGGGCCAGGATGGCTGTGGGGGCGTCTGCGGCGGTTTCCGCCAGCTCCTCGAACTCGTTCACGGCGTTGATTTCCACACCCATGGAGATGTTGGTGATCTTTTCCAGAATCACTTCCACCACCACGGGAACCTGGAACTCGCCCATGAGTGCCTTGGCTTTGTCGAAGGCTGCGGCGAGGTCGTTGGGGTCCTCCACGCGGACGGCCTTGCAGCCCAGGCCTTCGGCCACCTTGAGGTGGTCCACGCCGTAGCCGTTGGTTTCGGGGGAGTTGATGTTGTCAAACGCCAGGGACACGTTCTGCTCCATGTTGAACCCGCGCTGGGACTGGCGGATCAGGCCCAGGTAGGAGTTGTTCACCACCACGTGGATGTACGGGAGGTTGAACTGGGCGCCCACTGCCAGTTCCTCGATCATGAACTGGAAGTCGTAGTCACCGGAGAGGGCCACCACGGTCTGCTCCGGGTTGGCGCGGACGACGCCGAGGGCTGCCGGGGCGGTCCAGCCCAGCGGGCCTGCCTGGCCGGCGTTGATCCACTTGCGCGGGCCGAAGACGTGCAGCATCTGCGCGCCGGCGATCTGCGACAGGCCGATGGTGGACACGTAGGTGGTGTCGCGGCCGAAGGACTTGTTCATGTCCTCATACACGCGCTGCGGCTTGATGGGGATGTTCTCGAAGTGGGTCTTCCGGTGCAGGGAGCCCTTGCGGTCCTGGCACTCGGCAACCCAGGCGCTGTAGTCCGGCAGGGTCCCTGCCGCCTTGCGCTCCTTGGCGAGCTCAACCAGCCCGGCCAGCGCCGCACCGGCGTCGGACGCTATGCCCAGGTCCGGCGAGAACACGCGGCCGATCTGCGTGGGCTCGATGTCGATGTGCACAAACTTCCGGCCGGCGGTGTAGGTCTCGAGGCCGCCGGTGTGGCGGTTGGCCCAGCGGTTGCCGATGCCGATCACGAAGTCGCTCTGCAGGTAGTTTTCGTTGCCGTAGCGGTGCGAGGTCTGCAGGCCCACCATGCCGGCCATCAGACGGTGGTCATCCGGGATGGTGCCCCAGCCCATCAGGGTGGGGATCACGGGGATGTTCAGGGTCTCGGCCAGTTCCACCAGCTGGGCTGAGGCGCCGGCGTTGATGATGCCGCCGCCGGCCACGATCAGCGGATGCTGGGAGGCGGTCAGCATGTCCAGGGCCTTTTCCAGCTGCTTGCGGGAGGCCTTGGGCCTTTCGACAGGGAGGGGCTCGTAGGTGTCGATATCGAATTCAATTTCGGCGAGCTGCACGTCGATGGGCAGGTCCAGCAGCACGGGGCCGGGGCGGCCGGAGCGCATCAGCTGGAAGGCCTTCTGGAAGGCGCCGGGAACCTGGCCGGGTTCCAGGACGGTCATGGCCATCTTGGTGACGGGCTTGGCGATGGATTCGATGTCCACGGCCTGGAAGTCTTCCTTGTGCAGCTTGGCCACCGGGGCCTGGCCGGTGATGCAGAGCATCGGGATGGAGTCGGCCCAGGCGGCGTAGAGGCCGGTGATCATGTCCGTGCCGGCGGGGCCGGAGGTGCCGATACAGATGCCGATGTTGCCGTCCTTGGCGCGGCTGAAACCGTCGGCCATGTGGCTGGCACCCTCAACGTGGCGGGCCAGCGTGTGGCGGATGCCGCCGTGGGCGCGCATTGCGGAATAGAAGGGGTTGATCGCGGCGCCTGGCAGGCCGAACGCCTCGATGGCGCCTTCCTTTTCCAGGATGGCCACCGCTGCATCAACGGTACGCATCTTGCTCATGGTGTGCTCCTTGTTGTGCCCCTTGGGGGCGAACTCTGGGTGTTTTTGGGTGTGGTGAGGGGACCGCCGTCGTTTTTATGTCCGACGGCGAATGGCCTGCTCGTGTTTCTTACGCGCCTTTGGCGCTTGTGCTTATTTCCTGCCGCTGAGCTGCAGGACCTGCTTGAAGAGTCCGGAGTGGTCCAGGCCGCCGTCGCCCTGGTTGACGGTGGCGGCGACGAGCTGTGCGACGACGGCTCCGAGTGGGACGGCGACGTTGGCTTCGCGGGCGGCGGAGGTGACGATGCCCAGGTCCTTGTGGTGCAGGGCGAGGCGGAAGCCGGGGTCGAAGTTGCGGTCCAGCATCTTCTGGCCCTTCTGGTCAAGGACCTTGGAACCGGCCAGGCCGCCGCCGAGGACCTTGAGGGCTGCGTCGGTGTCCACGCCATAGGCCTCAAGGAAGGCGATCGCCTCGCCGAGGACCTCGATGTTGACCGCGACAATCAGCTGGTTGGCAGCCTTGACGGTCTGGCCGGAGCCGGAGGGGCCCACATGGACGATGGTTTTGCCCACTGCGTTCAGGATGTCCTGCGCTGCTTCGAAGTCTTCCTTGTCACCGCCCACCATGATGGAGAGGACAGCATCGATGGCGCCCTGTTCGCCGCCGGAGACCGGGGCATCCAGCGGGCGGATGCCGGCTTCGCGGGCGTCGTCGGACAGGCGCTTGGCGACGTCGGGACGGATGCTGGAGGCGTCGATCCACAAGGTGCCCTGCTTGGCGTTGGCGAAGACGCCGTCGTTGCCGCTGACTACGCCCTCAACATCGGGGGAGTCCGGCACCATGGTGATGACGACGTCGGCATCCTTGACGGCGTCCGCGATGCTGGTGGCACCTTTGCCGCCCTCGGAGACGAGCTTGTCGATCTTGTCCTGGCTGCGGTTGAAGCCGGTGACCGTGTGGCCGGCCTTGACCAGGTTGATGGCCATGGGCAGGCCCATGATTCCGAGTCCGATAACTGCAACGTTGCTCATGATGGTTCTCTTTCTGAAGTCTTCGGGGTGATTCCTGGTGGACGGACCCAACCAGGTCGCAGTAATTGTCGTTTTGGGGGTTCTAAACGACATCTACTGCCAGTCAGTTGGGCTGGGGGCGGGGATCAGCGGGAGGCGTGTTCGCGGATGGCCCAGCTGAAAGCCGTTTCCTGCGGTTGCTTGTACTCGAGGCCGATGTACCCGTCGTAGCCGAGTTCGCGGCTCCGGGCGATCCACTCGCCGAGCGGAAGGGTGCCGGTGCCGGGGGCGCCGCGGCCAGGGTTGTCGGCGATCTGGATGTGGCCGAAGTCTTTGGCGTGGTTTTCGATGACGGATTCGACGTCGTCGCCGTTGACGGACAGGTGGTAGAAGTCGGCGAGGAGCTTGATGTTCCTGACGCCGGCCTCCGCCTTCACCCGGGCGATGACCTTGAGTGCGTCATCCGCCGTGAGGAGGGGATACCTGGGTGCGCCACTGACGGGTTCGAGGAGGACTGTGCCGCCGATCCGGGCGACGCCTTCCGCTGCTGCCGCGAGGTTCTTGAGCGCCAGTTCGTCCTGCTCTCCGGGCGTGAATTCGTCCTGCCGGTTGCCGTAAAGGGCGTTGAAGGCTTTACAGCCAAGGCGCTCGCCGATACCGGCGACAACATCGATGTTGTCCTTGAACTCGGAGCAGCGTCCCTTCCAGGAGACCAGGCCCCGGTCGCCGCCGGGCATGTTGCCGGCGTTGAAGTTCAGGCCGGTGAGCTGAACGCCGGCGTCCTTGATGGCGTTCTCGAACTTCGTCGTTTCTGCATCCGAGGGGACGGAGCTGTCAAAGGGCCACCAGAACTCGACAGCGTCAAAGCCGGCTGCCTTGGCTGCGGCGGGGCGCTCGAGCAAGGGCAGCTCCGTGAGGAGGATGGAGCAGTTCACTGTGTACGTCATCGTAGGTCCTTCCAAGGAGGGGCTTTGATCTATCTTCCCTCGCTTCTTTGGCACCTTCGCCGTTTCCGCTTTGTGGAATTTAGATTCTGCTTTATGAAAAGTGTAGGGAAGGAAGGGTTGGTGAGTCAAGGGCAGCTGCGGACGGGGCAGTAGTTCACGGATGGGCTATCAGTTGCGCCACCCGATCGAGTTCTTCTTCGAGGTTGTAGAAGTGCACCGCCAGCCGAATCCTGCCTGCCCGGAGTGAGGCCACCACGTTGGCCTCACGAAACCGCTCCATGACCGCTCCTGGATCATCGACCTGGACGGAGACGATGGTGGAGTTGTGATCGTTGGAAATGGGTTCGAAGGATTGGCCGCGCGCCGTAAGCGCGTTCCGGAGGCGAAGGGACAGTTCGGCATTGCGCTCCAGGAGCATGCGGGTGCCGAATTGGCGGAAGATATTTAGTGCGGCCCGGTCCGCCAATGCGGGAAACCACGCCAGCGAGGTGTCGAGCCTGGATGCCGTGGGCGAGAGGTCCATTGCTGGCCCATAAAAGCTTTCTGCCGGCTTTCGGGCTGCCTTCCACCCGGGCCCCACAGGGTGGAAGCTGTCCAGCAGGTCCCGACGGACGTAGAGGTAGCCCATGCCCCGTGAGCCGAGGAGGAACTTGTGGCCCGCCGAGGCGAGGAAGTCCACGCCGGCACCCACGACGTCGAGCGGGACCGCTCCGGCAGCCTGGCAGGCGTCCACAAAGAACCAGGCTCCGGAGGCTGCAGCGACCCGGCCGATGGCATTCAGGTCGGCTCGATAGCCGTTTGCTGAACTGACAGCACTTACCGCGATCAGGCGGGTGCCGCCGTCGGCTGCCGTGCCGAACTCCGCTGCCGACACCCCTTCTCCGGCCGGCGCGATGCTGCGTATTTCGTAGCCGCGCTCGCGGAGCAGAAGCCACGGAAAGTAGTTTGATGCGAACTCATTTTCGGCTACCACGACGCTCTCGCCGCGCACCGCCGTCGGCATGTTGGCGGCAACGATCCCGGCCGCCGCGCTCACCGACGGAACGATCGCAATCTCCCCGGCCGTGGCGCCGATGATTTCGGCGAACATGCCACGGGCATCCTCCCCGTCCTGTTCCGCCTCGGTCCAGTCAAAGCGGCCCGCAGTCCAGCGTTCCACCGCCTGCTCGTACGCTTTCCGGGCTGGAGCACAGCCCACGTTCATGGTGGCCGTATTGAGGTAAATGGTGTTTTCGAGCCCAGGAAACAGTTGACGGATATCGGCAGCCAGCATTGCAACCCCTCAGTACGTGAAGTCCCTGGTGGACGTGGCGCAGGAAAAGAGCCAGGGGCATGTGCCCCTGGCTCCCGTGCGCATGAACGTTCGTGATGTTCTACGCGTTACCGACGGAGTTCCTTAACTTCGCTCTTCTCCCAATGGGTCCAGCCTGACCAGTGCCCTCGTTCGTTCTTCACGCGGAAGGATGTGAGATGGTAGACCTCTTCGGCACCCCTGCGGTCCAGGTTGCGCACGCGGTCAACACTGCGGATGTACCTATGGTCGTTGTGGTGCTTCTTGAAATTTTCCTTGAAGTAGGAACCACCGAGGAAGTCATCGCTGCGCCGCGGGCCACGCTCGTCTTCGTAGCGCAGTTGACGGATCTGGACCGTCTTTTCGCCGTAGCAATGGACCTTGATCCTGAAGTCGACTCTGTTGCCGCGGAGATCGGTAGGCTTCAGCGGGTCGACATTACAGCCGTGCCGGTAGTCGTTATAGGCCGTGGCCGGGGCAGCTATTGCTACGGAACCCCCGAGCAGGCCCAATGTGAGAACCGGAACCAGGGCGATCTTTGCCTTGATTGAGCGGGTTCTTGTTGTAGAGATGGACATTTCTTTGCTCCTGTAGGATGCGTTTTCACCATTTTTTGTGGGGTGCGATTCCCTTTTTTGGACAGCCTGAAACCGGCGCGACTGAGCATTCGTCGCGATTGATCAGTGTGGCGGCCGCAGCCTGCCCGTCCCATTTTCAAGCAGCACGCCCGGTTGAGCGGGCGGCGTGACTCCGGGCTCGTTCTGATTGGGGCCCGGTTAGTAATATGTTGCGCCTGCAATTTGGTCTGACGCTAGGGCCAAAACTACCCTTCTTGCCGGGGTATCCCCCCTTTGACTTCAGATGCGGTAGGGCTACGGTTATAGGTACGCCAGCAGCGTTGGCGAACGCGTGTGCGCCGGGGGCAAAGGCGCAAACGGCTATAGGTCTCGATACTCTTAACCGCTCGTCGGTATCCGAACCCATCGTCTGGTTCGCGGCCAGGCGTCCCGTCACGATCCCTAGGCTGTGTCCGAATGACCGCAAATTTCATCAGAGCCCTGGCAGTTAAATCGTTTGATGTTCCTGACAGGAAGCGCTGCCCGGACAAGGCGGAGTTCGACCTTGTGACCGTGGATGATCATTCCGTGGCACGGCTGATCCTGGCGCCGGGCTGGCGCTGGTCCGAGTTTGCCAAGCCCGCTGAGCTGACGGCCTTCTGCGAGCACCACCACCTGGGTTACTGCATCTCAGGGCAGCTGGACATTGAAATGGCCGACGGCGGGCGGTCCACCATCCGCGCGAACGACACCTATGCGCTCCCACCCGGCCACGACGAATGGGTGGTGGGGGACCAGCCGTTCGTCGCCGTCGAATTCCTCGGCGCCGCCTCGTTCGGCAGGCCGCGAAGCCACGGGATGCACGCGCTGATCTGAAGCATTGTGGGTTGAGCCGGCCAGGCCTGGCATGGTTCACGGCAGCTCCTTCGCCTGCGGCAAAACGGCGGGCTCCGGGGTAGCCAGCAATGCCAGCGAGGCCGAAACGGAGTGGTCGGGCTTCTCCGGCGGGCTGGTGTAGGACCGAAGCACCAGCAGGGACTTGCCTGCCAGTTCCACGGTGTTACCGGCATGGAGGAAACCGGTGTCCGCGTGTTCACCCGCAGTATCGATGAGCTGTTCCCAACTGGCAGAGTACTCGGCACTGGGCAGGGTGAAGACCACCGGCTCATCCCCGGAGTTGCAGTACAGCAGGAAGTTTTGGTCGTGGATCACGCGGCCCCGGTGGTCCTTGCCCACGCCGACCCCGTTGTAGAACACACCGAGGGCCCGCGCCAGGGGGTTGTCCCAGTCTTCGGGAACCATGGCCGAAGCGTCCTTGTCCAGCCAGACGATATCCGGCAGTGGCTGCCCCACACCACGCAGGACGGGCTTGCCTTCAAAGAATCTGTTGCGGCGGAAGGTGGGGTGCTCCCGGCGCAACCTGGTGACCGCGGCAAGGAACTCCATCAGGGGCTGGTCCGCTTCGTTCCAGTTGATCCACGCGAGGGGCGAGTCTTGGCAGTAGGCATTGTTGTTCCCCTGCTGGCTGCGGCCCAGTTCGTCGCCGTGCAGCACCATGGGGACGCCCTGGGATAAGAGGAGCGTGGCCAGGAAGTTGCGCTGCTGGCGGGCACGCAGCGCAAGGACATCACTGTCGGTGGTGGGCCCTTCCACGCCGCAGTTCCATGAGCGGTTGTGGGACTCGCCGTCGTTGTTGTTCTCCCCGTTGGCTTCGTTGTGCTTGGCGTTGTACGAAACCAGGTCGCGCATGGTGAACCCGTCGTGGGCAGTGACGAAGTTGATGGACGCTACGGGCCGCCGTCCTGAACTTTCGTAAAGGTCGGAGGAGCCGGCCAGGCGGGAGGCAAATTCCCCCAGCGTGGCCGGTGCGCCGCGCCAAAAGTCGCGGACGGCGTCGCGGTACTTTCCGTTCCATTCCGTCCAGAGGGGCGGAAAGTTGCCCACCTGGTACCCGCCCGGACCAACATCCCACGGCTCAGCGATGAGCTTCACCTGGGACACCACGGGATCCTGCTGGACAAGGTCAAAGAAGCTCGACAGCCGGTCCACCTCGTAAAACTCCCGCGCCAGGGCGGACGCGAGGTCGAAGCGGAACCCGTCCACATGCATTTCCAGCACCCAGTACCGCAGCGAATCCATCATCAGCTGCAGGGCGTGCGGGTGGCGGACGTTGAGGGTGTTGCCGGTGCCCGTGTAATCCAGGTAATGCTGCTTCTGGTGGTCAACCAGCCGGTAGTACGCCTGGTTGTCGATGCCCTTGAAGGAGAGGGTGGGGCCGAGGTGGTTCCCTTCCGCCGTGTGGTTGTAGACGACGTCGAGAATCACCTCGATGCCGGCGGCGTGCAGGGAGCGGACCATCGCCTTGAATTCCTGCACCTGCTGCCCCGGCCGGGTGCTGGAACTGTAGCTCTCGTGGGGCGCGAAGAAGCCGATGGTGTTGTAGCCCCAATAATTGCTCAGCCCCTTGTCCTTCAGCGTGCTGTCCTGGACGAACTGGTGGACAGGCATCAGCTCGATCGCCGTCACACCAAGCTTCTGCATGTGCTCGATGATGGCCGGGTGGGCGATGCCCGCGTACGTGCCGCGTTCCCGCTCCGGCACCTCCGGATGGGTCATCGTCAGGCCCTTGACATGGGCTTCGTAGATCAGGCTGTCGCTATAGGGAATTCGCGGCGGGCGGTCATGCTGCCAGTCAAAGAACGGGCTGATCACCACCGATCTTATGGTGTTGGGGGCAGAGTCTTCGGTGTTGAAAGAGGCGGGATCGCCGAAATTGTAGGAGAACATGGGCTGGCCCCAGGTGATCTCGCCGCTGGTTGCCTTGGCGTAGGGGTCCAGCAGCAGCTTGTGCGGATTGAAGCGGAGGCCGCCCGCAGGATCGTAGGGGCCCTCCATCCGGTACCCGTACAGCTGGCCGGGCAGGACATGCGGGAGATAGCAGTGCCAGACGAAGGCGTCCACGGCTTCCAGATTGATCCGCTGTTCCGCGCCGTCCTCATCGAAGAGGCACAGCTGGACGGCGCTCGCCGCCTCGCTGAACACCGCGAAGTTCGTGCCGCTGCCGTCATAAGTGGCGCCCAGCGGATAGGGGCTCCCCGTCCAGACTTCCATGCCTGCCTCCCAATCCGAAGAACACCATCGAACCATATGGGTTCCAGTTCTTCGGGAAAGGCGGGCAGGCGTACGACGGCGGGCCTTGCCTTCGCAGTTCTGTCACCACCGTGCTGCACACTGTCTCCATGACCTTTGCGAATGTGGGAAGTCTCGGAACCAAGCCCGGCCGGCGCGACGCCGTCGTGTCCATCCTGCTCCGGCCCATGGACGGGCTGAAGGAGGCCGGCTGCCTGCTGTACGAAGTGGGCGTCAATGATGCTGCGCCGGACACTGTGTTTGTGTCCGAGTTGTGGGAGTCGCCGGAAGCGCACCAGGCCTCGCTGCAGCTGGACAGCGTTCGCGCAGCCATCGCCGAGGCGATGCCGCTCCTTTCGGGCGAGATGGCCGGCAACCAGTTCACGGTGCTCGGGTCCCCGCTCCGCTAACGCGCTCCCGCCGGCACCCCTGTCTCTTCCGCCCGCCAGCAGCTAGGCTGACCGGCATCGACTGGACACTAACGTCTGCACACTGACGGACGGGGTAAGGGAGACACTTGAAACCGCTGCCTGCACTTGAGCTTGTTACCCGCCTGGAAGATGCCGAGTGGCTGGATCCTGTGGCGAAAAAGGTCCGGAAGGTAGTAAAGCGGACGGTCCGCCCGCGGTGGGCCCGCGACATCTTGCACGGGGTGCCTATAGGCCACCCGGTGCATCCGCTGGCGGTCCAGGTTCCGATGGGATCGTGGATCTCCGCGGCCATCCTGGATGCGTTTCCCGGCAACAATCGGGCTGCCACCGTACTGGTCGGTGTCGGAGCTGCATCCGCGGTGCCGTCCGCGGTGGCCGGTTTTATGGACTGGTCGCAGCTGCACCCTCAGCAGCAGCGGGTGGGTCTGGTCCACGCCGCCGCCAACATCACTGCGGTGAGCCTTTATACGGCGTCGCTGGTGGCGCGGACAAACAAGCAGCAGGGCGCAGGCAAGGTCCTCGCGTTTTTGGGTCTCGGAGCTGTCAGTCTTGGCGGCTTCCTGGGCGGCCACCTCAGCTACCGGCAGGCCGCGGGCGTCAACCACAGCGAGGACATCCCGCACCGGTTCCCGAGCGGATGGCAGGCCCTTGCGCCGTTGGAGGACCTACCGGAAGGGAAGCTCCACAAACGCGCTGTGGCAGGGCTTCCGCTGGTGGTGTTCCGGGAGGCGGACACCGTGAACGTGCTGTCCGATGTCTGCAGCCACCTGTCCGGTCCGCTGCACGAGGGCAAGCTTAAGGGCGCGAGTCTGAGCGGTGGGCTAACAGGCGATGGCGGCGAACCCTGCGTGGTATGCCCGTGGCATGGCAGCACCTTCTCGCTGCGGTCCGGCGAAGTGCAGGCAGGGCCAGCCACGGCCCGGCAGCCCCGGTTCGAGACACGTGTCACCGGCGGGCTCGTGGAGGTGAACCTCCCCGGCGCAGGCTGAGCTTCTTGGCGGCGGCGCACCCCAGCTAACCAAGCGGCGGCACAGCACCTCGCCCAACCACGCGGCGGCGCACCTCACCCAACCAAACGGGCGCACCTTAGCTGACCAAGTGGCGGCGTGCTTCAGCTACCCAGGCGGCGGCACAGCACCTCGCCCAACCACGCGGCGGCGCGCTTCAGCCGGTTAGCAGGTTAGTGAGGGCGTCTTCGAAGGGGCTTTTCTTCGATGGCAGGGACCTTGGTGTTTCCGCTGGCAAGGACCCGGGTGGCCAGTGGGGTGGTTCCCAGTGGTGGTGTTCGGTTTTGTAGTGTCTGCCGGTGGGTGAGGTCCAGCCGGGTGGTTGGTCTTTGGTGGCCGTGGTTGGGGTCCAGGGGCTGTTGTGTTTGAGGTGGTGGTGTTTGGGGCAGAGCTGGGCCAGGTTGCTGATGCCGGTGGTCCCGCCGTGTTGCCAGGCTTTGAGGTGGTCGGTGTCGTTGTCGGGGGAGTGGTTGTTGCAGCCGGGGAAGGTGCATTTTCCGTCGCGGAGCCGGAGTGCTTTTTTCATGGCTGGGGTGAGGCGGTAGTTGGTGCGGCCGATTTCCAGTGGGGCGCCGTCGCGGGGGTCGACGAGGACCCGGTAGAAGGAGCTTGCGCCGTCGGCGACGAGTTTCCTGGCCATGGAGGCCGGGATCGGGCCGTAGCCGTCGAGGTTGGCGGGTTCGTCGGTCAGGCCGAGCAGGGCGAACACCGGGACGGTGACGAGAACATCGGCCTTGGGCACCGGGACCTGTCCCAGGGTTGCAATCCCGTCGTTAGCCGGGGCTCCGTTGGCCGCCGCCCTCTCTGCGGTGTCACGTTCTGCAGTGCCCGTTTCTGCAGCGTCACGTTCTGCAGTGCCCGTTTCTGCAGCGTCACGTTCTGCAGTGCCCGTTTCTGCAGTCACGTTCTGCAGTGTCCGTTTCTGCAGGTGCACCTAGGCCCGTGTCCGCGTGGCGGGCGCTTCCTGCGGCGGGTGCGCTAAGGAGGAGCCTGGCGGCGATGTCGGGGCGTAGTTGGGTCATGGTCCGGGGCTCGTCCGGGCCTTGGAGGCCGCGGGCGAGGGCGGTGGTGCGGTTCCAGATGGCGCAGGCGGTGTCGCCGGGCAGGTGGAGCGAGATCCAGGCCATGCCGTCGCGGTCCGGGGTGTATTCCATCCGCCGGTCGGCGGCGCTTTTGGTGTGGCGTTTCTCAAGGGTGTCGGGGTGGTGGCGTTCGCGCCAGGTGCGGACTTTGGCGCGGAACCGGGACGGGACGAGTTCCCCGGCCGCGGCTCCGCGGGCCGGGCGGGGTGCGTCCGGGTCGAAAAAGTGCGCCACCAGGGCCGCGGCGCCGGCGGGGCCGAGGCCTTCAGTTTCGTCGGCGATGATCCGGGCGTGCTGCCAGGAGATGGCCCCGGCCGACAGGGCGGCCACGGCCAGAGGCAGTGCGCAGAGTTGACGGGCCTGGCTGACGAGCGCCCCAGCAGCGGGGTAGCTGATGGTGAGGACCCCGGCGATTTCCTCGACCGCTGACATCTCGGCATAGGTGCGCTCATGCACGGGCGCGTCCGGTGGGGTGATGGCGTGCTGGATGCCGAGGGCCTCTGCCGCGTCCTGGGCTTTGACCGCGGCGAGCTGCGCTTCCAACTGCTTCACCGCCGCCATCCGCTCCAGGCGGATCTCGTACTGGCGCTGCAGCACATCAACATCAGCACCGTCGCCGGCACCGGAATCCAGGGCGGCCTCTTCGAGGAACAGCACATCGAGGCCCGCAACAGAAGCATGAATGCCCTCCATCGCTGCCGGTCCGCCTCCGCCTTTTCTCATACCAACATCATCCATCGAGACACTGACAATTCGTGCGGGGCCGGTCGAAACGGCGGACCTGGGCGGCCGTTCTGCGCTGCCGCCATCCATGCAACCCACACGGACCACTACAGCCCCGTCACCCACTCACCCCGGCGCAGGACTCCCGCCAGATTCAGATCGAGGTCCACCACAACAACGTCGGCCAACATCCCGGCCCGCAAATCCCCCGTTTGCCGCGACAGTCCCAGAACCGACGCCGGGACCGCACTCGCAGACGCGACCGCGTCCCGCAGGGAAACACCGGCGGCAACGGTTGACCGGACAACGTCCAGGAGGGTGGCCGTTCCGCCAGCGATTGCGCCCGTGCTGTCCACGCGGGCCACCCCGCCATCGACGGTCACGGCCAACGTGCCCAGCTTGTAGTGGCCGTCCCTCAACCCGGTAGCAGCCATGGAGTCCGTCACCAGGGCTATATTGTCCGCCCCGACGAGTTCGAACACAGTGTTCACGGTCTCAGGGGCGAGGTGGACGCCGTCGGCAATGAGCTCGACGACGGCGTTCCCGGCGCGTGCGGCACTGAGGCAGGCGGAGACGGGGCCGGGGGAGCGGTGGTGCAGGCCGGGCATCGCATTGAAGAGATGGGTGACCGTTGGACGCCGCGCCTCGCGCGCGCCGCCCGCTGGGTGGGGTGCTGCGGACAGCCCGGCGGCTGCCCGCGCCAGGAACGAATCGGCGGCCGGGTGATCTGCTGCGGTGTGGCCCAGCGATGGGATGACCCCGCGGGCAGCCAGCAGGTCCGCCAGCCCGTTGGCGCCGGGAAGTTCGGCGGCCAGGGTCATGGAGGCCAGAGTCGTGGACGCCGGGGACGAACCTGCGGCTTCCAGCAGTTCGTTCATCAGTCCAGCGTCGGGGTCCAGCAGCAAGGCGGGGTCATGGGCGCCGCACTGCCCGGGAGAGAGGAAGGGGCCTTCCAGATGGGACCCGGCAATAAGTCCCTCCTCAGCCACCGACCGCAGCGCCTTGAGGTTCCGGATGAGGTCCGCCGGGGCTCCCGTGACCAAACTTGCCAGCAGCGTGGTGGTGCCGCGGCTGTGTAGATAGCGGGCTGCAGCGCGGGCGCCTTCCTCCGAGCCCTCGGAAAAATCTGAGCCATGGGCGCCGTGGCAGTGCAGGTCCACCAAACCCGGCATCAGGATGCGGCCGCGCGCGTCGGGGGAACTCAGGTCCCCTGCGCTGCCGGGGTCGCCGCGAAGGCTGGTCTCCCCCGGAAAGTCCGACGCCGGCCCGGCGTAGGTGATGTGCCCGCCGTCGACCGCCAGCAGGCCATCCTCGATGTCCATGCTCCCGGACAGGATACGGCCCCGAAGAATCAGTTCCCCGCTCATGCCTCGTCAGCCTCCTGCTGCCAGCGCCGCAGCCATTCCGGCTGCGAGTAAGGGATCGGCGGCACTCGTCCGGGTCCCGGTGGAATGGTTGTGGTTCCGCGCGGAGGTGTGCACGGCATGAACTCCGCTGCGGACCAGGGCGGACATCAGTTCCAGCCGGACTCCGCCTCCGGCCATGATCTGTAACTGCGGCGCGTGGTCACGGCCCAGCTCCACCAACCGCGCCAGCATCGGCAGTCCGGCGGTGCAGTCCGGGCTGCCGCCACTTGTGAGTACGCGGTTGACCCCGGCGCGTTCAAGCCGGATTAAGGCCTCAGCGGGGTCCACCCCCGCGGCCAGCGCCGCGTCGAAGGCCCGGTGGAACGTCACCTCTGCGGCCGGACTGTGGCTGCGTGCCGCCTCCGCAACCCGGAGGAGCGCTGCAACGTCAGGTCCGCCGTCGTCCGCCAACATCCCCACCACCACACCGGCGGCGCCGGCACCCAGGGCCGCAACAACGTCGCCCTCCAGCACCTCAAGCTCCTCGGCGTTATAGGTGAAGCTGCCGGGGCGCGGGCGGACCAGCACGTGGACCGGAAGGCCCACCCGGCATGCCTGTTCGACGGCGGCGATGCTCGGCGTGATCCCGTCCGTCTCCGCGAGGGCGGCGCAAAGTTCCACCCGCACGGCACCCACGGCGGCCGCGAGCCGCACGCCCTCGGCGCTTTCCACTGCCAGCTCAAGCTGTGGCATCTGGAACCGATGCCCGCTCAAAGTCCCTGCCACGCTGGTTTGCGCCCGAAGGTGTCCTGATAGTACTCGCGGTGCGCCAACTTGGACGCCGCGGCCTCATCCACCAGGACGGTGACGTGCGGATGGAGTTGGAGCGCGGAGGCCGGGCAGACTGACGCCACTGGACCTTCCACGGCTGCCGCAATCGCCTCTGCCTTGGCCTCACCCATGGCCAGCAACAGAAGGTGCCGGGCTTCCCGGATGGTGCCCAGACCCTGGGTCAGCACATGGTCCGGAACGTCCCCCGGATCCTCGAAAAATCGGGCGTTGTCCTGCCGTGTCTGCTGGGTCAACGTCTTGATCCGGGTCCGGGAGGCCAGCGAGGACATCGGCTCGTTGAAACCGATGTGGCCATCAGTTCCAATCCCCAAAATCTGGAGGTCCACCCCGCCTGCTGCTGCAATGGAGGCCTCGTACCTGCCTGCTTCAGCTTCGAGGTCCGTCGCCACACCGTCCAGGCCGTGGACTGCGCCCGGTGTGAAGTCCACGCTGTCCACGAATTCGTCCCGGATCACCGAATGGTAGGACTGCGGATGTCCGCTGGGCAGGCCCACGTACTCATCGAGGAGGAAGGCCTGCGCTCCGGCGAAACTCAGTCCGCCGTTGCGGTGGCGCTCGATGAGTTCCTTATAGGTGCCAAGGGGCGTGGACCCAGTGGCCAGCCCAAGGACAGACGGGCCGCTGCGGACCTGCTGCTCGATGACATCAGCAGCCGTGCGGGCTACGTCCGCAGGAGCGGGAAGGATCACGATTTCCATGGTGTTCGGGTGCTTTCGGTTGCTGTTTTTTGGACGGGTGATTGCCGGCGGTTTACTTGGCCGCGTCAGTTTCCACTGTGACTTCGTCGTCCTCCCGGCCCGGGGTGCGCAGGTTCCAGCGCTTGATAACGATCGAGAAAAGGAAGTAGTAGATCACTGCATACCCCAGGCCGATAGGGATGAGCAGCCATCCGTTCTCCGATTTGCCGAAGTTGAGGATGAAGTCGATAAGTCCTGCGGAAAAAGTGAATCCATGGTGGATATCGAGTGCGTTGACCAAGGCCATCGAGGTTCCTGTGAGGGCAGCATGGACGATGTAGAGCGGGAAGGCAACGAACATAAACGAGTACTCGAGCGGTTCCGTGATCCCGGTGAGGAATGCCGTGAGGGCGGTGGAGAGCATGATGCCGCCCACGATCTTCTTCTGTGAAGGCTTGGCGTGGCGCCAGATGGCGAGGGCGGCGGCCGGCAGGCCAAACATCATGATGGGGAAGAACCCGGTCATAAAAATGCCCGCCGTGGGGTCGCCTGCGAAGAACCGGTTGAGGTCACCGCGGACCAGTTGGCCGGAGGCGTCGGTGTAGTCGCCGATCAGGAACCAGACGGCCGAGTTCAGGATGTGGTGCAGGCCCGCAGGAATGAGCATGCGGTTGGCAAAGCCGTAGACTCCGCCGCCGGCAACGGCATTGCCCGCCACGGCCTCACCCACGGCTGAGAGGCCTGCGTTGAAGAACGGGTAGACAAGGGCCAGCGCGACGCCGGCCACCAGGCTGGTGAAGGAGGTGAGGATTGGCACCAGGCGCCGGCCGCTGAAGAAGCCCAGGAAGTCAGGAAGCTTGGTGCGGTAAAAGCGCTGCCAGAGCATCGCGGAGAAGAGGCCCACAACGATGCCGGCGAGGACACCGTAATTGATGACCGCAGGCTTGCCCGTGGAGTCCACCTGCCCCGCGAGGACCAGCGGTGACATGGCCTTGAAGACACCGTCGATCACCATGTACCCCACCACTGCCGCCAAAGCGGTTGACCCGTCCGCCTTCTTCGCCCAGCCGATGGCAATGCCCACGGCGAAGATCAACGGGAGCCAGGTGAAGACGGCATTGCCGGCGGCGGAGATGACAGCTGCGCCCCCTTCAAACCCGGGAATCGCTCCCAGCAGATCTGCCTGGCCTATGCGCAGGAGGATGCCTGCAGCGGGAAGGACAGCGATGGGGAGCATCAGGCAGCGGCCCAGGCGCTGCAGGTTCGCGAAAACCCTGTTTGGCTTCTTCTCCGGGGCCAGGGCGGCGGTATCAGATGTTGACATGGTTGCACCTCTGCGGGGGTTCGTTGGGGGTTGTGGAGTGATGGGGTTAGCCGGTACTGTCTGGTTATGACCAGTTCAGTGTGATTCATCCCACGAGTGCCTGTCAAGGCATGGGCTAAGCAGCCGGGCTATTAAAAGGCGCGGCCGCTGAAGCCATAATTGGTCCCACCTGAGCCGCCGGCTCCGGTGGTGAATAAGTGCTCTGAGCGGGCACCGTCAGAAAGGGCAGCCATGTCCAAAGCAGAAAAGATCATTGAAGGCCTCGGCGGAGCCGGCAACATCGTGGAAATCGAAGCGTGCATCACGCGTTTGCGCACGGAAGTCAAAGACGGCTCACTCGTCAACGAGGCCACCCTCAAGGCCGCCGGAGCCCACGGCGTCCTGGCTGCCGGAACCGCTGTCCAGGTCATTGTGGGACCGGAGGCTGACAACCTGGCCGAAGACATCGAGGACCTCCTCTAGTGGCACAATCCCTTGTTGTCCACGCGCCCATCAGCGGCACGGTGGTTCCGCTGGCCGATGTCCCGGACCCCGTCTTCGCAGGCCAGATGGTGGGGTCCGGCGCGGCCGTCGAGCCTCCCGCGGGCGGGATGTTCGACGTCGTATCCCCGGTTGCCGGAAAAGTGATCAAGCTCCTGCCGCATGCCTTTGTGGTGGTGGAGTCATCCGGGCGCGGCGTCCTTACCCACGTGGGCATCGACACCGTCAAACTCAAGGGCGAGGGTTTCAAGCTGCTGATCGCGCAGGGGGACACCGTTGATGCCGGTGCGCCCGTTATGCGCGTGGACCCCACCGCCGCGCTGGCGGCGGGGTATTCAATGGTGAGTCCCGTCGTCGTGCTTGACACGAAACCGGACACAGCTGCATTGCTAGCGTCCGGCACTGTGACGGCAGGCGCCGGCCTGTTCTCGCTCGACTAGCCGCGAAGGCTAATTCCTAGAGCCTGACTTCCATGTTGAGCGCGTAACGGTCCGAGCGGTACCAGGAGCGCGAGTGTTCGATGGCCAGGCGCCCTGAGTAGGAAACGCGGTCGAATGCCAACACCGGGGCACCCGTTCCCGTGCCGAGGAGCGCTCCGACATCCGGCGGGGCGCCCTCGGACCGGACACTTTGCCGGGCCCTGTCGATCTCGTGGCCGAGCTGCGCAGCGAGTGCCTTGTACACGGATCCCGTCAGGTCGAGATCCAGCAGGCCCCGGGTATGCTCCGGGTTGTACCAGGCATCGTCAACGCTGACCGGCCGGCCGTCCGCCAGCCGAAGGCGCTTGAGGTGGATGGCCTCGGATCCCGGCGCCAGGCTGAGCGCTTCAGCGGTGTCATCCGGGGCCGGGGCGGACTCTGCCACCAGCACAACAGTGCTGGGTACGTGCCCCATGGCCTCCATCTCCTGCGTAAATGACGCGAGGTGCAGGGTGGACTGCACGGGCGAGTCGGCCACAAAAGTGCCCTTCGCGGGGACGCGGACAAGGTGCCCTTCGTTGACGAGCCGGCCGATGGCGGCCCGCACCGTAATGCGGCTGACGCCATAGGAGTCCATGAGGGTCCGCTCGCTGGGAAGGCGTGCGCCGGGCTCCAGGTCCTCCTTGGCCAGCTTGAGGATAATCAGGCGCAGCTGCTCATGCTTGGGGACCTGGGAATTATTGATGGCCGCGCTCGCCGCGGGAGCGGTGCCCGGGGTTGATGCTGTGGCTGGCAAGGCGGCCCCTCCGATCGTGGAGCGGTCCGGTAAGGACCACTCTTCGGATTATTTCACAGCCTCAGGCGGCCCTGCCTTCCGGGCCGGCAAACGGCTGAAGTAGCCACGCCGGTATTCCCTGCACCGGGGAAAACCCTCTAGGGTTAAGAACACTAAGCATGCTTCCTATCTCAAAAGAGGTTGAATCTGATGCGAAAAGTACCTGCGCTTGGATTGATGACTGCGGCAATGATTGCCCTGGCAGGCTGCACGGGCGGCGGTGGTGGCGCTGCCAGCCCTACTGCTACCGGGACGGCGAGTGCTTCGGCCAGCCAGACTGCCGAAGCGAAGGTCTACACGGAGGATGAGCTCCGCGGGCTGATCTCCGGCCTGAAGGACGACGACGGCAGCGAGCTCAAGCTGTACTCCAAGGAGCAGGTGGACCAGGGCGGCAACATCGCCAACCTGCTTTTGAGCACGGCGACCGTGGACCCCGCAGACTGCAAGGACATCGCTACCGCAGGACTGCTGGACACGGCGGAAAACGGGGCGGTCGCCGTCGCGCTTTCAGAGGGTGACCAGCCGCGAACCGTTTCAGCACAGTCGGGCAGCGAAGGGGAGAGCGCCGTCGAAATCCTGGACGGGATCAGCGGCAAGATGGGCCAGTGTGCCACATTCTCAGTGACGGCGTTGGGCCAGACGTACGAGGTCACCAGCGAGGAACTCCAGGCCAGCACGGACGCCGGGAAGACCTTTGGCACCCTCAGCACCCGCAGCGGCGGGAACCAGCAGAAACTGATGCAGGTCTCCGCCGCCGAGGGCAGGCTGCTGGTTGTTGCCACCAAGAGCGGCGCGAACCTGGGCGATCCGGACCAGAAGGAGCTCGAAGACCTTATCAATGAGGTGCTGAAGAAGGCCGACGGCGGCAGCGCAACTTCCAGCCCGACGCCCACCGGCACTTCCGGTTCCACGAGCACTTCGTCACCGGGCGGTTCGGCGTCGCCTACCGCTACCGAGGCCGAAACGTCCTCAGCGTCGCCTACCGCTTCGCGTTAGGACCTGTTCGGAGGAGAGCTAAAGGAGGGCAGGACCTGATGGTCCTGCCCTCCTTCGCACTCATCCTGCCCGGCTACTCCACCGGGGTGCTGCCCGCGTTGGTGCGGGCGGACTTACTCATCTGGAACTGGGGGATTTCCTCGGGGTTTGGGCCGCCGCGGAACTTGGGGGACGGGTTCTGTCCTTCACTGAGCCGCTGAAGTTCCTGGCCCTCAAAAACTTCCTCCTTGCCGAGCATGATGGCGGAGTCGTGATTGGTGATCTCACCCTTGAAGGCCCGCACCATAACGCTGCGGTCGAACTGTCCTTCCCACTTGGAGACAACGAACGTGGCAACGCAGTTGCCGAGCAGGTTGACCACCACTCGCATGGAGTCCATGAGCCGGTCCGCGCCGAGAAGGAGGGCCACGCCGGCCACCGGGAAGATGCCCAGGGCGGCGGCTGTGGCTGAGAGCGCCAGAAAGGACGATCCGGGGACGCCTGCCATGCCCTTTGAGGTCAGGAGGAGTACGCCGAGGGCTGCGAGTTGCTGGCCCAGGTCCAGATTGTGGCCAAAGGCCTGCGCCAGGAACAGCAGCGAGATGGACAGGTAGATCGCTGCGCCGTCGAGGTTGAAGGAGTACCCGGTGGGAACCACGAGGCCGGTGGTGGCGCGGGAACAGCCGGCATTGGTCAGCTTGGTCATGATGCGGGGCATTACGGCTTCAGTGGATGCGGTTCCAAGTGCCAGGAGGAATTCCTCGCGGGTGTACTTGAGGAACTGCCAGAGGGGTACGCGGGCGGCAGCCCACGCAACGACAAACAGCAGGCCGATGAAGATGACGGCGGCTCCGTAACAGGCTGCGATCAGCAGGGCGTAAGTGCTCAGGGTGCTGAGCCCGTACTGGCCGATGATGAAGGCCATGGCTCCGAAGGCGCCGATGGGCGCCACTTTCATGATCCAGGACATGATCTTGAAAATCAGTTCGAGGACCGTTTCCATCAGGCTGATGACCGGCATGCACCGCTGGCGGCCAATGACCACGATGGCTGCGCCGAAGAACACCGAGAAGAACAGCACCTGCAGGAGGCTGTTGCTGGCAAATGCGCCGATGACGCTGGCCGGGATGACATCCAGGATGAATGACGCTGCGTCCTTGGGTGCGCCGGCGCCGGTCTTTGCGTCCAGGTCCGCCTGCGACAGGGTGGATGGATCGATATTCAGGCCCGCTCCGGGCTGGACGATGTTGCCCACCACAAGTCCGAAGACCAGGGCGAACAGGGTGGCTGCCGTGAAATAGACAAGGGCCTTGACCCCTACCCTTCCAACCGCCTTCACGTCGCCTACGGCTGAGATTCCGGTAACGATCACCAGGAAGATCAGCGGCGCGATGATCATCTTGATCAGTTTGATGAAGCCATCTCCGAGCGGCCTCAGTTGTGATCCGAGGTCCGGCCAGAAATGTCCGATGAGGACACCTGCCACGACAGCGATCAGAATCTGGAAGAAGAGCGACTTGTACAGCGGCTTCCTCTTCGCGGGCACCGAACTCGCCTTCAGTGCCTCAGGGTTGGGGATCTTCATTGACCTTTACCTATCCAAATGGGGGACGCCCCGGAAGTGCGGGGCCTTATGCCAAAAGTAACCCCCGTCACATCATTTCCGCAAGGGGAAATTGTATTTCCACAATGCGAAAGCCCGTGGTGGCGCGTAGTGCTGTGCTAAAACCCGATTGTGACTGCAGACCGTAGGCTGGAGTTCTTGGCCTGGGCCGTAAGCCCGGACCAGGAGAACAGCCGCTACTCAAGGAGAAAGGCAGGAGCATGACTACTTCAAATGAGGAGCCCCGGAACACCGCAGACCTTCGCGGGCCCGGTGACCCTGACGAGGCCAAGCAGGTGACGGAGGCGCCGCAGGGCGGCCAGCACCCCGAACTGCCGGGTGCAAGCAACATCCGCGAGGAGCAGCAGGCCCACGCAGCCGGAACCGTACCGGCGTCGTACTCAGGAAGCGGCGCACCGTCGCAGGAGCACAAGCCGGAAGAAGCGCTTGAGGAGCCCGGAACCTGGGACGACGAAGTCTGACATGATCACCCGCGCCGATGTGGATGACGCGGCACGGCGGACGGCAGGCCTTACCCGGCTGACGCCGGTCCTGCAGGCCGACCCGGGGACGTTTCCGGGAGACGTGTGGTTCAAGTGCGAGTTCATGCAGCACACCGGAACGTTTAAGGCCCGGGGCGCGCTGAACCGCATTCTTGCCAGCAAGGAGCGCGGGGAGCTGGAGCCAGGCGTCGGAGTGGTGGTGGCCTCCGGTGGAAACGCCGGGCTGGCCAACGCCTATGCTGCAGCCCAGTTGAGAGTTCCGGCGACGGTGTTTGTCCCCGCTGCCGCACCGCCGGTCAAGGTGGCGAAGCTCGAAGCCATCGGAGCCAAGGTCGTCCAGGGAGGAGCCGAATACGCCGAGGCCTACCAGGCCGCCGTGGCCCATGCCCGGGAAACCGGCGCTGTTTACTGCCACGCGTATGACCAGCCCGAGATCGCCGCCGGAGCCGGAACGGTGGGTACGGAACTGCTGGAGCAGCTGGCCGGGGTGGACACCGTGCTGGTCGCCGTGGGCGGCGGTGGGCTGATGGCCGGTATCGCCGCAGCGGTCGAAGGCCGGGCGAGGGTAGTGGGCGTCGAACCCGAAAACGCACCAACGCTCCATGCCGCCCTGGCAGCCGGTGAACCCGTTGACGTGGCGGTTTCCGGCGTCGCGGCTGATTCCCTGGGAGCCCGCCGCATCGGTGACATCGGCTTCTCGGTGGCGGTCCGCACCGGCGTCCTAAGCGCCCTGGTGTCCGACGACGACATCGTCGCAGCGCGTTCGCTCCTGTGGCGCGACTACCGGATGGTGGTGGAACACGGCGCCGCCGCGGCGTACGCCGCCCTGACTTCGGGTGCGTATGTCCCGGCTCCGGATGAAACCGTTGCCGTGGTTCTTTGCGGTGCCAACACCGACCCGGCCGCTTTTTAGGGAAGGCGGCCGGGACCGGTCAAAGAAGGATTAGCTGCAGAACTGGCTGTAGGTGGTGCCGGCCTGCTCGTAACCGGCCTGGAGTTCGGTCAGCTTGGCCTCGTCCGGGGTTTCCTTCGCCTGCTCGTCCGTGTATTCAAGGATCGACTGCAGGGCCGGCTTAAGCTCATTGGAAGCGACCGCGTGAATGGGGCGGATCTGGTTGGCCAAGCGGTTCATGCCCGTCTTCCCGGCGTTGTTGGCCGGGTTGGAAACAACGGTCTGGATGCGCTCGCAGGTTTCCGCGGTGCTGAGCTGGTTCGAAGCGGTGCAGGCCGTGGCGGAGACAACTAGTCCGGCGGCGATCAAGGCTGTGGCGAGTTTCTTCATGGGTCCCTCAGTAGTTGATTGAGGTTTCGATTGTAAGCAGATTCCGGAATCCGATGGTGGTCGGCGAGGTGGATCTCCGCGACTATGAAGGGGGCATCAGCTCTGGCGGGCCATCCTGCAGGCGCTTAAAATGGCTACACCATCGTGCGGAGCTGCCGCAGATTGGGCCCCGCGCACCAGCCCAACCCAAGGAAGCATCATGCTCCGAGTACAGCGCCGCACCGCCGTTGGATTCATCGCCCTTTTGGCCCTGCTATCACCCACTGCGTTGCCGGCAGCCGCCTCGCCGCCCTCCCGGGACGACGTTATTGTGCTCGACGGTGCCAAATCCGCAGAGGGCATCGCGGCGGGCAAGGGGAGGACTTTCTATGCCGGGGAGCTCATGACCGGCGATATTTTCCGTGGCGACATTCGGGACGACAAGGCCAAACGTTTCATTGATGTGCCGGACGGGCGGATGGCCGTCGGGATGAAGGCCGATGTCCGCAACAACCTGCTGTACGTGGCCGGCGGGGGCAACGGGAAGGCATACATCTACAACACCGATACCAAGGCCACGGTCGCCGACCTCACGCTGACCACCAAGGCGGGCTCATTCATCAATGACGTGGTTCTTACCGACGACGGCGCATGGTTCACGAACTCGAAGTACGGCGAGCTGTACCAGGTCAAGGCCAACCGCTGGGGTGAGGTGCGTAAAGCTGTCAGGACGCTGACAGTGAAGGGCGAGGCGGGAGCTGCCCTGGCGCCTGAAGACTTTGGATTGAACGGAATCGAGTCTGCCAGGGACGGCCGCGTGCTGATTGTGGCCCACTCAAAGAATGCGGCCCTCTACACCGTGAATCCGGGAAGTGGCGAAAGCAGCAGGATCAAGGGCCTGGACCTTCGGTTTGTGGACGGGATCCTGGTGGAGGGCAACACGCTGTGGGCCGTTCAGAACATGCTCAACCAGATCGCCCGCGTCAAGCTTGCCAATGACCTTTCGTCCGGGACGGTCCGGGACGTCATCACCAGCAAGCACTTTGACATTCCGACGACGGTGGCCAGGTTCGGCGATACCCTCGCCGCCGTGAACGCACAGTTCAACCGGCCGGCCAGCCCGCACGAAGTGGTCCTGGTTCCCGCACGTGACTGACTAAATCCAAGCTACCCGCCCATAACGAAACGCAATGGAACAAATTCTCCCACGTCGGACCGCCGGGACCCTTGACCTGACGACCGCGGCACTGATAAACCAATAGGGCAGAAAGCGTTTTCCCTCCTGCTTCGATCCGCCCAGGCCACCTTAATGGGGCTTGGTCGCGCCTAAGAGTGAAACGTTCCAAACTGTCGTGCGGCAGACTCAGCTGCCGCCGCATCAAAGGAGATGTTCTTTTGGTTTTTCCCTCGAAATGTTCCCGTTCCTCCCGTGCAGGCGGCCGAAGGGCCGCGCCGCTCGCTGCTGCAGCATCCCTCGCCGCTGCGGCGCTGGCATTTACCGGCCTACCGCTGGCGCAGGCCAGCCCCGCCACTGCACCACACCAGTCAGGAAAAGCAGGCCTCCAGCGCCAGGTGGAGAACCTGGACCGGGCACCAGTTGCCGTGCTGACGGACCAGGGCGCCACCCTGGGCTGGCGCATGCTGGGCCTGGACAAGGACAGCATCGGCTTCCATGTGATCCGCGACGGCGTCCAGCTCACAGAAGAGCCCATCCGGAACACCACCACCTACGTTGACCCGGCGGGAACCGCAGCCTCCAAGTACGTCATCAAGGCGGTGGGCAACGGCAACGGGCAGGACAAGCTCAGCGTCGAATTCACCCCGCTGGCGCAGAACTACCTGGCCATCAAGCTCGATAAGCCGGCCGACGGCGTCACCCCCACAGGGCAGGCCTACACCTACACCGCCAATGACGCGAGCGTGGCGGACCTCGACGGTGACGGCAGCTACGAAATCCTCCAGCTCTGGAACCCCTCCAACGCACAGGACAATTCGAAGTCCGGCTACACCGGCAACGTGTACGTTGATGCCTACAAGATGGACGGCACCAAACTGTGGCGCATCGACCTGGGCCGCAACATTCGGGCCGGCGCCCACTACACCCAGCTCCTCGCCTACGACTTCGACGGCGACGGCAAGGCCGAGGTGTCGATGAAGACGGCGGACGGCACCACGGATGCCGCCGGGACTGTCATCGGCGATGCGGCAGCTGACTACCGCAACAGTGGCGGGTACGTCCTGTCCGGGCCGGAATTCCTCACAGTGTTCAATGGCGCCACAGGCACCATCATGGACACCGTGCCCTACGACCCGCCGCGAGGCAGTGTCAGCGCCTGGGGTGACGGCTATGGCAACCGCGTGGACCGCTTCCTGGCAGGCGTCGCCTACCTCGACGGCGAGAAGCCCTCACTGATGTTCAGCCGCGGCTACTACACCCGCGCCGTGCTGGTCACCTATGACCTGGTGGACGGCAAGCTGGTGAAGCGCTGGACCTTCGATTCGGACATTTCCGGCGCCGAGTACAAGGGCCAGGGCAACCACAACCTGTCCGTGGCTGACGTGGACCAGGACGGCAAGGACGAGTTTGTCTTCGGCTCCATGACCATCGACGACGACGGCACGCCGCTCTACAACACCAAGCTGGGCCACGGCGACGCGATCCACACCAGCGACTGGGACCCGTCCCGCCCGGGCCTGGAAACCTTCGCCGTGCACGAAAGCATGGGCCAGAGCGGCAACCGCGGCGCCACGTTCCGCGACGCCGCCACCGGCGAAGTTCTATGGAGCATTCCCGCCACCCGGGACACCGGCCGTGGCGCTGCCGGGGACATCGATCCCCGCTACGCTGGCGCTGAAGGCTGGGCAGTTGGTGGCGACGCTGCCTGGAACTCCCCGGTTGGATACCTGATGTCCGCAAAGGGTGAGCGCATTGCCGGGAAGATCCCGGCCGCCAACTTTATGGCATGGTGGGACGGCGACCTGCTCCGCGAAGTTGTTGACCATGAGTTCGACGCCGCAGCAGGCGTGGGTGTCCCCACCATTTCAAAGTGGAACTGGGAAACCGAATCCAGTGACCGGCTCCTGACCGCCACCGGCGCAAGGACCAACAACCACACCAAGGGCAACCCGTCGCTCCAGGCGGACCTTCTGGGTGACTGGCGCGAGGAACTGGCCTTCCCGTCGTCGGACAGCACCGAGCTGCGGATCTACACCAGCACCTCACCCACCGAGGTCCGGCTCCGCACCCTGATGCACGACACAACCTACCGGACCGCCGTTGCCCGCGAGAACGTGGCGTACAACCAGCCGCCGCACCCGGGCTTCTTTATCGGCGAGGGCATGGAGACTCCGCCCGCACCGTCGGTGAAGTACGCCGGCACGGGCCAGTAGCACCAGACGCAGCGAAGCGCCGCCCGCCTCCACAAGGAGTCGGGCGGCGCTTTGGTTTGCTGTCCAAGGGGCGGCCGGCCGTCATGAATGTCCGACGCCGGACGTCCGCTTAGCGGTCAGGCTGCCGTCAGTGCTGGCCGAGGTTCCCGCCGACGGGCGGCAGGCCGCCGTCGGGCCGGCGGTCGCCTTCGCGCCGTTCACCGGCGCTCAGGTTTTCGCCTTCCACTGTCTCGTCAGACTCGCCGGTGGTGTCCACCAGGCCGTTGGTCTGGTCGAAAGCGTGGCCCACCCTGTCATTGCCGAGGTCGGCGACTGAACCGGTAGAGCCGGCTGCCGCCGTCGTGCCTGTCGTTGTGATGCCCGTGGTGGCGGTCGTGTCCGTCGGGACCGGCGTGACGGTGACTGGCTCCCCGGGAACCACTGGAGTCACCGTTACATCGGCACCCTCGGTGGTGTCCTTTTTGGACCCGGCCATTGCTGCTGCCGCGCCCGCTGCCGCAGCGACGCCCAGGCCGGCTGCCACCTTGCCGGAGATGCCTGCCTTGCCCGAATCGCCGCGGGATCCTGCTGCGTCCTCAACGCCGGGCGTGCCTGCGGGTGCTCCGGAGCTGACGCTGCCGCGCCACGCGCCGCTGGCGTAACCCTCATCCTCGATGAATTCCTTGAACCGCTGCAGGTCCGCCTCGGCCTGCCGGTCCACCACGTTGAGCTTGTCGCCCACCTTCTCGATGATGCCCTCGGGCTCATACTCAAGCGTCAGCAGCAGGGAAGTCTGGCCGCCGCCGATGTCTTCAAATTCAATGGCGCCGGCGTTTGTGGCGCCTTCCGTCGCTGCCCACGCAACCTTGCGGTCGGGGACCTGCTCCAGGATCTTTGCTTCCCACTGCCTGCGGATGCCGCCGATCTCGGCCACCCACTCCAACCGGTCGTCACTGAGCTGCGTAACGCTCTTGACGCCGCCCATGAAGTGCGGGAATTCCTCGAACTGGGTCCACTGGTTGTAAGCGGTGCTTACCGGTACGTTCACCAGAATGCGTTTTTCCACCTTCGTGCTCATAACGTCTCCTTCGCTTTGTTACCGGGAAGCTGATGAGTCGGTAAAAATCATCAGCATGCTTACCAACATACCGTTTGGGCTGGCAGGTTTCCAGAGCAGGAGAAAACGACGGCGGCACGTGGCACCGGATTCCCAAGCCACCGGCCGCCGTCACGCTGTTCAGGGGAGGGCGGTTCCGGGCTATTGCAAAAGGTTGCCGTAGGGCGGAATGGTGCCGTCCTGATTGTGGCGGTTCTTTCGCGCGTTGGCGCTGTAATTCTCGCCTTCGGCCGTCTCATCCGACTCACCCTCGAAGTCCACCAGGCCGCCGGTCTGGTCGAACGGGTGCTCGAACCTGTTGTAGGGCCGCGGCGCTTCAGTGGACTCCGCCGCGGCTGCCGGTGTGGACGCCACAGTGCTGGCGGGGCTTCCGGCCATCGACCCCGGAATGGCTTCGCGCCAGGCCCCGGTGGAGTGGCCCTCGTGCTCGATGAATTCCTTGAATTTCTTCAGGTCGTGGTCCGCCTGGCGGCCCACCACGTGGAGCAGGTCACCCAGCTTTTCCACCACTCCGGCGGGCTGGTACTCGAGCGTCAAAGCGAGTTCGGTCCTGTTTCCGCCGAGATCCCGAAATTCGACGGTGCCGGCGTTCGTTGCGCCTTCGGTGGAAGCCCAGGCCACCTTGCGGTCCGGGACCTGCTCGAGGATTTTCGCCTCCCAGTGCCGGTGGACACCGGCGATGTGGGCAACCCACTTGAGGCGGTCGGCGCTCAACTGGGTCACGCTCTCCACTCCGCTCATGAAGTGCGGGAAATCCTCGAACTGCGTCCACTGGTTGTAGGCCGTGCTGACCGGCACGTCCACCACGATCCGTTTCTCTACTTTCGTGCTCACCATGTCTCCTTCGACTGAACCGAATCCGATGAGAGAACTGAGGTCATCAGTAGCACTAGTTTGCTCCCCCCGGACCCGCCTCACCACCCCTCCCAACCAGCTCGCAGTTAACGTCGTTAAAACGCGGAACGGCGACGTTTACTGCGAGTTAGTTGGGTCAGGGAGGGCAACGGGCGACGGCGGCACCTGGGTGGGTGCGCAGCCTCGCCGAGCGCCGCCGTCGTGATGGCGGGAGGCTAGCGGAGCTGGTTGCCGATCAGTGCCAGGTTCTGGATGACCGCCAGGCCGAACTGGGATGTGTCGTTCGTGGATACCGTGGGGGCTTCGTCAACGGGCAGCAGCACATGCGGCGGTTCGATCTTCCGCAGCGTAAAGGCCGATTCATGGTTCAGGTGTTCCCCGCCCTCGGCAAAGCTGGTCCAGGCACGGGCCGCGAGGTCCGGATCATCCAGTCGGGCGGCAGCGTAGGCAGTGAGCCGGCTGTGCGCCTGGGTGAGGTAGATGCCCGGCAGCGGCTGGCCCACGGCCTCAACCTGTTCCTCCTTGGTAGCCAGGAACAGGCGGCAGTACTGCAGCCACGCCCGTTCGAAGGCCGGGTCCTGGACCAGGTCCACCAGTTCGCTGCAGATTTCCACCAGTCCGAACACGGCACTGAGGTGGGACACCTGGATCAGCTCGCGGCCGGTGTCGAACCGTCCCTTGTCCAGGTCGTAGAGGGCCTCGCCGGTGAGGAAGCCGTATTTGAGGGCTCCGATGTCCGCCATGGTGCCCAGCAGGCGATCGCGGGAGCGCGGGTTGCCGGTGCGTTCCCAGTCCGTCAGCCAGGTTGCGGCGAGTGAGCCCCAGTCCGTGCCAAGTCCCACACCCAGGGCGTTCCGGTTGGGACGGTAGGTGTCGGCGTCGGGGCGGACCTTGCGCACAGGATCCAGCCCCAGGAAGTTCTGGTCGCTGTCCACCAGTTCCGTCAGCAGGTCCCCAGTCCGTTCATCGGCCGTCAGGTAGTAGTAGAAGCGGCGGTAGGCGGGGGTGCTGATGCGGAGCTGCTTGGCGCTGCAGCCCCAGTGCTGGACATTGTGCCGGGTGCCCAGGCCGCGCCACGGGCCCAGGTGGTAGACGTCCACCTCGCCCGTGTGCCTGGTCATGGCCTCGGCGAAGCGGAAGATGTCCGCCCGGCCGGAGCGGAGGTAGGAGTACCAGAGCCAGAGGTCAGGGGATAGCTCGGAGTTGTCCCATGAGTAGCCGCCCACGTCGTAGCGCCACACGTGCCGGTCGTGGTCGTAGGTGTGCATCACGTCGCCGTAGTTCCAGAAGCCGTACCAGCGGCGCTGCTCCACCTGGCCGGCGTAGAAATCAAAGAGGAAGTCCAGGTGGTCCTCAAGCTCCGTGCGGGCAGGGGTGCCGCGGTCCACCGGATCCCAGTCGCCGAAGATACGCACGGAGTGCAGATACTCGGGAGAGGCCTGTAGCAGGGCCGGTGCGGAGGCGGAAGCCGCGTCCGCCGCCAGGCTTTCCGTTGCCGGGGTGCCCTCGTATGCGAAAAGAGTTAACTCATGCGTGCGGGCAATTCCGGAGGCGTTGCCGAAGCCCGGCTCGTAGTCCTCATAGGTGATCTCCAGCCCCTCCAGCTGTTCCTCGAAGGTGTCCTGGCCCAGCCCGTCGTGATAAAAGCGCAGGTCCATCGGCTGCGCCTCGGGGGAGTACAGCCACGCGGTCACGGAGGCCTCGGCGGTGGCGGCATTGCGGATGTCCAGCTGGCCGGGGTGTGACTGCCAGAAGTCTTTAATGCCCACACCGAAGCCGCCGCGCGTATCGGTCAGCGAACAGAATCCTGCGGACCTGGTACCGCCCGAAATCCCCACCCAGGCGTGCCCGGCCGCGGTGCGCTTGCGCAGCTCGAAGCCGTCAGCACTGAGCTGCGTGAGCGTGTAGTCGTTCCAGGCCGGAATCAGGTGCAGCCGCTCCGAAACCTCGGGGTTCCAATCGGCCGGCGGCGGGGTGGGGCGTCCTTCCACCTGCGCCCGGCGCGCCTCCTCGCCGGGATCCCTTCGAAGGCCGGTCAGCCCGCGCACACCTTCGGTGAGGAATCCACCGTTCGCCCCTGCGATGCGGATGTGCCTGTCATGGAGTTCGGCCTCCATTGGCACGCTGAACCGGACGCCCAGCCCCGCCAGGAAGTCCTGCTCCGCCTCGCCGTCCCAGATGAACGAGTGCACCATCCGCACGCTGCGGGCGTTGGCGTAAAAGTAGAACCGGACCACAAACGGCAGCCAGCGCCGCCCGTTGCTGCCCTCGGCGTCCGGACGGTGGTGTCCTTCCAGCCGCACCACGGCGCGGACGGGACCGTTCTGTTCCAGCACCACCGCGGTGACCGCGCCGGTGAAGGCCTCCCGCGTGGCAGTGCCGGCACCCTCAGGAATGCTGTCCTGCAGGAGGCTGACCAGGCACGCGTCCCGGGCCACCTCCGTGCCGCCGCGGGTGAGGCTGCTGAAGAGGTGGGAGCCGCTGCGGCTGATCACCATCCGCAGGGCACCCGTATCCACCGTGATCGCATCCGCGCCCTCCGTGACGGTGACGCCGGTGGGGCTGTTGACGGTGGTGGCGTCCGACGCCGGGAAGCTGGCTTCGGAAGGTGACGCACCGCCGTCGGCCGTCACCTCATAGGCCGGGGACGGCGCATCGGTGGCGGGCAGTGCGATTCCTGCCCATTTGAGCGAACCGTCTGGCCAGGTGGCCAGGGGCCAGGCCTGGCTGGCGATGGGATGGCCCTCCCGGTCCCGGACTGAGAGCTGGTGCGGGCCCGCTACTTTTCCGCGGGGAAACGGCATGCCCCAGGTGGTACCGCTGCTGAGCTCTGCCGGTGCATCGCCGTCGATCCACCTGATCAGCGTGTTTTCACTCATATGTGTCCAACTCCGTTGTCTTCGTTTCTGCTGCTTCGATACATGCGGGGGCCAGTAGCTGCCGCGCGCGGCTTTGGAAAGCGCTTTCTGATTCGTTTCAAAAATAGTCACCAGTAAGCCCCGCCACAAGGGGCTGCCGCTATTTGGAGTACTTCCTAAAGGGTGTGGGGGCGCGTGGATCAGCAGGCGGCGGTCCACCGCCGGGGAGGAATTGCAGGGTGCGGTCTATGTGCCGGGAGCTTCCGGACTGTCCGCACCTTCGGCCGGGTCCTGGGAGTGGACCCTGATCTCGGTGATGTCCGCGTCCGGGTCGCCTTCGGCGGGTGCCTCCGCATGGACCCGCTCATCCTGCAATGGATTCTCGCTCATGGCTGCTCCTGACCGCGTCCGTGGACTTCGCTACAGATCATTCAGCGCCCCCCGTCCCGCCCTGTCAAGGACCTTGCGGGGGCTCTGGCCGGGACGGGCCTTCTGTGCTGGACTGGTGCTGCAATGGGCACCACCGCCGTCCGCCACCGGCGGCATTATTTCCAGGCAGAACATGGACGGCCGGCGCTGACTGGCCATTGGAAGGAACACTCATGGCACCGTTCAAGATCGGATACTTCGTGGGGAGCCTCGCTACCGGCTCCATCAACCGCATACTCTCCCAAGCATTGATCAAGCTGGCTCCGGAAGACCTGGAGTTCACCGAGATCCCCATCAAGGACCTACCCCTGTACAGCTACGACTACGACGCCGATTTTCCGCCCGAAGGCCGCGCCCTCAAGGAGGCCATCGAAGCGTCCGACGGGATCTTGTTTGTGTCCCCCGAGTACAACCGTTCCATTCCCGGTGCCCTCAAGAACGCCATCGACTGGGGCTCGCGGCCATGGGGAAGCAACTCGTTCGCCCGCAAGCCCACCGGAATTATTGGCGCGTCGGTGGGCAGCATCGGCACCGCGGTGATGCAGTCCTCGTTCCGCAGCGTCCTCAGCTTCCTGGATGCCCCCCAGCTGAATGCCCCGGAAGCCTACATCCACTTCAACGCCAACGTTTTTGGTGAGGGCGGCGAGGTCAGGGACGAGGGCACCGCCAAATTCCTGCGCCACTATATGGACGAGTACGGCGCCTTCGTTGCCCGCGTCCTGGCCGCGAACGCACCCGGCCACATCGGCGATCTGGAACCGGATGAGGAAAAACTTTCCCGGTAGCAGTCGAACAGAGCTACGGATGCCCGCGTCCCGGCGACAGCGGGCATCCGAGCCTTCTAGTCCAGCGGCAGGGTAACTGTCACACTGGTACCCTGCCCCGGAGCGGAACAGATGTCCACGGTGCCGCCGGCCTCGTGGACGGCCACTGACATAAGCCGGAGGCCGTACCCGTGGTGACGCCCGCAGGTGGCGAGCTCGCTGTCAAAGCCTGTGCCGTCGTCGGACACAACCAGGCGGACTCCGTGGTCCACGGCGGCGAGCTGGACGTTGAGCTCCGACGCTTCCGAATACTTGAACGCGTTGCTGAGGGCCTCGCGCGCCGACTGGTACAGCAGGGACGCGCAGTCGGCCGGAATCTCGATGCCCCAATGCGGAGTATCCCAGCGGACAGTGGTCCCTCGCTGACGGAGGGGCACAGTGAGCCGGTCAATGCAGCCGGCGAGCCCCAAGGCGTAAAAGTCGAGCGGATGCTGATCCGTCAGCACGCCTGCAACGGCTGTTACCTCATCAAGTGTTACTTCGTTTCCCATGACTTCCTGCACCCCGCAAGCTGTTGGTTTCGATACCTCCAGCGTGGACCTTCAAGTGCATCTGCCAGCAAGGTTTACCTCAAGATTTCATCAATTCTGCGCGCGGTAACCGGCTCAACCGATCTGGCTGATTTAGGCCCGGCGGGAGTCATTCTGTTTCGGGCCAACCCGTTTGGGGGATAGGGTTTCGAGGGGAGGTGCGGATGTTCTGGGAGACTGTCGCCGGCATTGCGGCCGGGCTGCTCCTGGCGTATGCCGTGCTGCTGTTCCTGCTCTGGTGGTACGCCCGCCGGCATCCTGAGACGGTCACCATGAAGGACGCCCTGCGCCTGCTGCCGGACCTGCTCAGGCTGATCAGGAGGCTGGCTGCGGACCGGACGGTTGCCACCGGTGTTCGGGTACGGCTTGCATTGCTGCTCGCCTACCTTCTCTCGCCCCTCGACCTGGTGCCGGACTTCATTCCGGTGATTGGCTACGCGGACGACGCCGTCATTGTGGCCCTGGTCCTGCGGTCTGTGCTCAAGCGGGCCGGCCCCGGGGCGCTGGAAAGGCACTGGCCCGGAAGCCCGGCGGGGCTGGAAATCATCCTGAAAGCGGCGGCCCCGGCCCGGCGCCGGCCGTAAATTCTTTGGCTTTGTCCGCTCCTTTGGCTCCGGGGGCTGTTAGCGTGGAGGCCCGGCCACTGAAGGAGGAACAATGACGATCAACTCGCCTGATTCACTGCCTGACGATGAACGGCAGGAGGGTGCGGCGGCCAGCAAGGGCAAGGACGACGGCGGTGTTCCCGCCGGCGGTGATGGCGTGGGCATCGGTGCCGATGCGGAGCCCAACACGTTTGAGCCCGAAGAGGACCCGGACGCCACTGACTCACCGGAAACGGACTGACGCCAGGCGGCTTGCTGCCGCCGGACGGGCTGGCTCAAGGTTGAATCAAGATTCGCGGCGACTGGCCTAAACGGGCCTTTTGGCAGGTTACCTGCCGGTACATTTCAAGTGCTTCCAAGTTCTCCCCCAACGCGGAAGCGCAACGGAAGCCCCCGCGCTCGAGCCTGACTCGCGTGGGGGCTTCCTAACATTCAGCCCCTTCGTGCTGCTCCAATTCGGCGCGCTCACCGCTGGGATGACAGGCCAGAAAGCTGTTGGCGGCCCTTGATGCATCTGGATTCAGCGTGCAAGAGTTGCGGTCATGGCGACCTTCACGGGATCCGATGACCTGCAGGGTGCGCAGTTTCTCGACGCGAATCTGCAGGGGGCGCAGTTCGTCCGGAGTGACCTGTCCGGTGCTGTGATGCGCGGGGTGGACTTGGCGGGAGCGGACTTTGATGCGCCGTGGCTCCTGGAAGGCAAGGACTTCCTGAGGGTCAACGGCGTGGACGTGGCGCCGTTCGTTGATGCGGAACTCAACCGCCGCTTTCCCGGCCGGGAGACCAGGCATGCTGCTGATCCTGACGCCCTGCGCCAGGCCTGGGCCGCGCTGGAGCGTACCTGGACGGCCACCCTGGAGCGTGTCGCGGCGATGCCGGCCGGCACGGTGGATATATCCGTTGACGGCGAATGGTCGTTCGCGGAGACGCTGCGGCACTTGGTGATGGCTACGGACAAGTGGCTGGGCGGGGCCATCCTGGACATTGACAAGCCTTACCATCCCGCCGGCCAGCCCAACATCGAGTACGAGAGCGACGGACTCGACATGTCGGTCTTCAGCGCGGTTCCGCCGTCCTACGAGGAAGTGCTCGAAGCCCGCGCCGGCCGGGTGGCCATGGTGCGCGAATACCTCGCCACCGTCACAGCTGATGACCTCACCACTGCGCGCAGGCACCCGGACGATCCCGGATACCAGGAGACAACACTCTCGTGCCTGCACACGATTCTTATGGAGGAGTGGGAGCACCACCGCTTCGCCGTCCGGGACCTCGACACGATCCAGGCGGGACACGCGGACTGAAAGTCGAGTACCTCTGGCCGACACGGAGGCAAACGGTCAGGGGCAGAGCCGGTCCAGGCCAAGGGCTTCCGGGGCAACAGTCCCAGCGCTTTAAGCCTGGGGGCGGTGCGTTGAACGGCCGAGCGGCCGGTCATTTACAAACGCCCTGCTGAAGGCCACAATGAGTGAAAATCACGGCCTCCACTGCTGGGTGAGGCGGCGCCGGCTGTTGCCGCGGCCGGCCCAAGGGGAGGAGTTTCAATGACCATCCTGAAGGTGACACCCGAAGCCGGGGCGTCCGGCCTGACAGCCGAAATTTACGACGCCGACCGGCGCTCGCTTGGGTATGTGCCCAGCCACACCAAAGCCATGAGCCTGAATCCCGAAGCCTACATGGCCTGGGAGTCGCTCACCCAGGCCATCAGCACTTCCCTGGGCCTGCGCTGGTACGAACTCGTGACGCTGGCAGCCGCTCAAGCCATCGGCTCGACCCACTGCAGGCTCGCCCATGGGAAGAAAACGCTCACGATCATCCCGGAAGAGCATTTGTGTGCCATCGCCAGGGATTTCCACAACGCAGACCTGCCCGAGGCAGAGGTGGCCATGATGGACTACGCCGTGAAGCTCAGCACCGACGCGGCGGCCATGGCTGACGGCGATGCGCAGCGATTGCGTGAGGTCGGCTTCAGCGACCGCGAGATCGCCGACATCACGATGGCCGCCGCTGCCCGAAACTTCTTCAGCAGGGCGCTGCTGGCATTGAATGTTGAGCTGGACGTTCCTGAAGGCATGAGCGACGAACTGCAACAGGCGCTGCTGGCGCCGCTGCCGCGCTATTCCACGGCGAAGAGGGATTGAGTGGGGCCGGCGACGGCTGGGGGGCGGTGCCCGCGGTCTCAGACGGGCATCCTCGTCGCCGGCCCCAGCCTGATCCCCGGTATGTAGGCCGGGGAAATCAAGGGGGCTGAGACCTTCGCGGCCTCATTACTTGCCGCTGTTGAAAACACTAATTTGCCGCAGCCGGGCGAACACGAGTAGTCGGTACTCGTTAACGGCAAAGACTCCACCTAGGAGGGGCCTGGCAGGTGTGGCGCCAGGGAGACAGGCCGGAAAAGCAGAGGAGGGCGCCGCTCCAGCTGGAGCAGCGCCCTCTTTGTGAGGCGAAATCAGTCTTTCTTGAAAGCGTCTTTGACTTTCTCGCCGGCCTGCTTCAGGTCCCCCTTGGCCTGGTCGGTCTGCCCTTCGGCCTTCAGGCTCTCATCGCCGGTAGCTTCTCCGGCGGCTTCCTTGCCCTTACCGCCCAGCTTCTCGGCTGCGTTTTCAATCTTGTCGTCCAAACCCATGGTGTTTCTCCTTCGGTCGGAATCCGCCCGCCTTGAGCGGACGGCTTACGTCCCCCATCGTAGCGCTGCCTTCCGGGGCGCGGGTGTCCCGCGGGGCAGCGTGAGGGGTGTCGCGGAGTGCGAGTGCGGCCTGAACCAGGGCCGAGTGGGTCAGCGCTTGGGGATAGTTGCCGAGGTACGCGCCGGAGGACGGGTCGATTTCCTCACTGAAGAGGCCAAGCGGGGAGCCGATGTGCAGCAGGGCCTCAAACAGGGCCGTGGCTTCTTGCCGCCGGCCAGTGGTTGCCAGGGCCTGCACGAGCCAAAACGAGCAGGGCAGGAACGCTCCCTCCGTTCCGGGAAGGCCGTCCTGCCCGGGCGGATAGCGGTAGAGTAGCGGGAATCCGGCGGACAGTTCGCTGCTGACGGCATCGATTGTTCCCCTCATGCGCGGCGCGCCGGGTTCTTCCAGGCCGGTGAGCGGCAGGACCAGGAGGGCGGCGTCGAGGTCGTGGGAGCCGTAGGTCCGGGTGTAAGAGTTCCTGGCGGAGTCGTAGCCCTTGGTCCGCACCTGGTCCGCGATCTGGTGGTGGGCGGACTCCCAGCGGAGGCGGCGCCGTGTGCTGATCCGGTGGGTGGCCGCAATGCGGAGGGCCCGGTCCAGCGCGAGCCAGGCCATGACCTTGGAGTGGACGTGCTGGGCTGCCTCGCCGCGTACTTCCCAGATGCCGGCGTCGGGTTGCTGCCAGGTGACGGCGACCAGGTCCGCGAAACCCCGCATGGCACGCCATGTCTCCGAATTCAGCCTGCGGCCGCTGTCCACGAAAGCCCAGGCTGCGTCCAGGACCCAGCCATAGCCGTCGAGCTGGTGCTGCGTGGCGGCGAGGTTGCCGGCCCGCACCGGGCTGCTGCCCGCATAGCCGGGCCAGTCGGACAGGGTCCGCTCATTCGGGACGTGTCCTCCGGCGAGGGTGAGGAGAGCAGGAAGATGCGGCCGCTGCAGCCGGCTGGCGTGCAGGAGCCAGCCCAGGAAGCCCTCTGCTTCCTGGGTCTTGCCCGCCCGCAGGAAGGCGCCGACGCCGATGCTCGCGTCGCGCGGCCAGGCGTACCTGTAGTCCCAGTTGCGGATGCCTCCCGGGTGCTCGGGCAGTGAGGTGGTGGGCGCAGCAACGGGCGCGCCGGAGGGGGAGTAGGTGAGCAGCCGGAGGGTGAGCAGGCTCCGGACCACGTCGGCGCGGTACGGGATGGGGTGGTCAATCTCCTCGGTCCAGGAACGCCACCGCGCTTCGTCCCGTTCAAGAAGGTCCCAGGCTGCTGCGGGGTGTACATGGATGAGCGGCTCACCGTAAGCCAATGCCAAAACAAGCGTGAGGGGATTGCCGGGAGCGATGTCGACGCTGACGGGATGCCCCGGAACAAGATCGAGGCCGGGGCTGGTTCCCAAGGATGCCGCCAGTGGGCCCCAGTCGCAGACGAGGTCCTGGCCTCGGCGCACGCGTGGGCGGCGGTGCTGTTCTCCGAGCCTGGGATCGAAAAGTACCGTCACCCGGACGGGTGCGTCTTCCGCAGCCAGCCGCCTGACCAGGAGGGTTGTGGGCAGCAGCTCACCAGCCACTTCGGCGATCATGGCCTCGGTGAGAACGAGCCGGCCGCCGCCGGCGGCCCACACCGTTTCCAGGGTGGCCGAATTCTGGCGGTAGCGGCGGGAAAGCACGGGAGCGGGCAGGACCGGCCCCGCGAGGAACCTGCCCGCCTGCGGTCCTCCCAGCAAGGCACCAAAGAGAGGCTCGCCGTCGAACGCGGGAGCACAGAGCCAGTCCACCGACCCGCCGGCGGAGCTGAGCGCAGCGGTCCGCGTGTCACCCAGGAGCCCGTAGTCCGCGATGGGCGTTGGCTCCTGCTGCACCCGGATTGGAGCGGGCTGTTCACGCTGCTGCGGCGTGCCGGCCAGGTTGTCCATGCTCACCGTGCCCCTAGCAGCAGCCCCAGCACCGCACCGTAGATGATGTGGGCCACCACGGCAACGGCGGGGGTTTGGATTCCGTAGTTGAGGCCAAGGATGCCCGGTGGCTCCAGCACCGCCGTTGTGGTGGGCCCTGCCCTGGTGGAGGCCATCCGGGGATGGATGCCAGGGAGCAGGGGAAGGATGACCGTGAGCGCGATTGCGACATGCAAAAGTCCCAGCAGGGCCCCGAGCCACCACGTCGCCTGGCCCAGGAGCGCGAAGACCGCTGCGTAGCCCAGGGCGAACGCCTGCCCCGCGGCGAGGTGGATGAAGAATCCGGCCACCCTGGCCTTGTCCGGATCAGGCGTGACCAGGGTTCCCAGTACGAGCGGCAGGTCCAGCCGGGTCAGCCCGGCCATCTGCGCGGCGATCATCACCGCGGTCAGCACCGAGGTTGCCACCAGCCCGAACAAGGCCCAGCCCTGCCAGTCCATCTCAGGTCACCAGATCGATTGGCTTACGGCGTGGACGCACTGAGCTTCGCTGCGCGCACCTGACCACAGCATCGTGGACCCCTTCTAAAAGTAGGTCTATTAACTTTAGAAGGGGTGGATCATTTAGACAAGGGGGGCAGGGTTTAGTGGGCGAGGATGCGGCGGCCGCACGGCACGGAGGCGCTTACCCGGCGCCTCCGTGCTGTGCGGCTGGTCCCAGTATCCGGTACAGCTAGGCCTGGAGCCAGGCGGTGGTCGCCCCGGGCACCGAATGTGCCGTGATTGGCGCACTGGAGACCAGCACCTCTCCGGCGGGTAATTCGAAGGCTTCCGTTCCGAAGTTCGTTACCGAGGTCCAGCCGTTGGGGCGCCGGAAGGCCACGACGTCGGCCCTGCCGGTTTCCAGCCACTCGAGCGTTTCGGCGGTTTGCAGGTTCGACCGCAGGGCAAGCGCACGGCGGTAGAGGGACAGGGTCGAGTCCTCCAGCGCTTCCTGGGTTTCCACCGCGTGGCCGGCAAACCATTTTGGCTGGGGCAGGTGGGCGCCAGCGGTTCCGAAGCCGAACGAGTTGCCTGAGGCTGTCCAGGGCAGCGGGACGCGGCAGCCGTCGCGGCCGATCTCCACGCCCTTATTGCGGAAGAAGGCGGGGTCCTGGCGTTCGGAGTCGGGGATTTCGCTGCCGACTTCCTGCAGCCCCAGTTCCTCACCCTGGTACAGGTACGCGGAGCCTGGAAGGGCGAACATCAGCAACGACGCGGCGCGGGCGCGGCGCAGGCCGAGTTCGACGTCGACGTCTTCCTGCCTGCCGCCGGCGAGCAGCCACTGCTTGCCGGCCTCGCCTGACATGATTTCGCCCTCGGCCGACGGCCCGGACACGGGAAGCCCGTAGCGGGTGGCGTGCCGGACGACGTCGTGGTTGGAAAACACCCACGTGGAGGAGGCGCCCGAGGCCGCAGCCTCGGCGAGGTTCTTGGTGATGATTTTCCTGAACTGGGCGCCATCGAAGTCTGCCTGCAGCAGGTCGAAATTGAAGGCCTGGCCGAGTCCCTCAGGGCTGGCGTAGCGGGCCCGGCGGTCAGAGTGCACCCAGGCTTCGGCGACGGCGGTGCGCGGCGGGTTGTATTCGTTGAAGACCTTGCGCCACTCGGCGTAGATCTCGTGGACTTCATCGCGGTCCCAGTAAGGATGCGAGCCGGCAAGGTAGAGCGCCTCGCCCTGGGCTTCGAGGTCTGCCTTGGTGGGAAGGGACCCTTCGAGGTTCTTGGTCAGGGCATGGGCGACGTCGATGCGGAAACCGTCCACGCCCCGGTCGGACCAGAAGCGCAGGGTCGCCAGGAAGTCCTCGCGGACCTCGGGGTTGTCCCAGTTGAAGTCTGGCTGTTCCTTGGCGAAGATGTGCATGTACCACTGCCCCGGCGTGCCATCGGGTTCTGCGATGCGCTCCCAGGCTGGACCGCCGAACACGGAGTCCCAGTCCGACGGCGGCAGCTCACCGTTTTCGCCCAGCCCGTCGCGGAAGATGTAGCGGTCGCGGGCAGGGGACCCCTTGGGTGAGGCGAGGGCTTCCCGGAACCACTCGTGGCGGTTCGAGGAGTGGTTGGGCACGATGTCCACGATCAGCTTGATGCCAGCGGCGTGCAGGGCGGACGCCATGGCGTTGAAGTCCTCAAGCGTGCCGAGCCTCGGATCAACGTTACGGTAGTCGTCCACGTCATAGCCGCCGTCGGCAAGGGCTGAAGGGTAGAAGGGGCTCAGCCAGACGGCGTCGATTCCCAGTGACTTCAGGTACGGGACCTTGGCGGTGATCCCGTTGATGTCACCGATGCCGTCGCCGTTGGAGTCCGAGAAACTGCGGGGGTAGATCTGGTAGACCGAGGCCTGGCGCCACCAGGTGGGGTCGGCCATGTTCTTGGGCCCGGTGCTGGTTTCCTGGGTAACGATGGAGGGCAAGGCTGGTTCCTTTACTTTTTTCTGAGTGGTCGGGTTTGCGGCTGCAATCACTTGACGGCGCCTTGGGTCAGGCCGGCCATTACCCAGCGCTGGGTAAACAGGTAGACGATGATCGCGGGCGCCATCGCCATCAGGTACGAGGCGAAAGCAACGTTGTAGCTGTTGCTGAACTGTGTCTGGAAGATCTTCTGCAACACCGGGATTGTCTGTAGTTCCGGGTCGGAGATGATGAGTGACGGCATCATGAAGTCGTTCCATGAGGCGATGAATGCGAAGATCCCCACCGTAGCGCTCATGGGTCCGAGCAAGGGGAAGATGAGCTTCCAAAACACCTGCCACGTGCCGGCACCGTCAATGCGCATGCTTTCCTCCAGTTCCAGCGGGATGGAGCGAAGGAACGCGGTAAACAGCATCGTGTTGAACGCCAGGGCAAACACGATGTGCAGGATCGCGACGCCGAGCGGGTTGTCCAGACCAACGAGGCCGGTGAGCTGGATCTGCGGCAGCGCCACCACGGGGAACGGGATGAACATCGCCGCGAGCAGGTAGAAGAACGACCAGCGGAAGAGCCGGCGGTCCCAGTTGCGGACGATCGCATAAGCCGCCAGTGCCGACACTATGATTTCTCCCGCCACTGCGGTTACGGACACAAACACCGAGATCGCGAAGCCACGGGGAAAGTTCGTGAGCGTCCAGGCCTGGACGAAACTGTCGAAGTTAAGGGGGCTCGGCAGCGAGAAGGCGTTGCCATCCACCGCTTGGCCGGTGGTCTTGAACGCCATGCTGAGGGTGACGTACAGCGGGACGAGCACGCTGAGCGTGCAGACGATCAGGACGATGGTGGCCGGCCAGTTGCTGCGCTCCCGGCCGGTGCGGACCTGTTGGATTTTCCGGTCGGCCACGGGTTCTGCCGGGATGGTGCTGGGTGCGCTGCTCATGCTGCGATCCCTCCTTTGCCACGTGTGAAGCGAAGCTGGATGAGTGCGATGACGATGCTGATGAGGAAAAAGATCACGGCATTGGCCATCTGGTACGCATAGTCGCCGCCCTCGAAGCCACGGAAGATCGACATCGCGACGCTGCGTGTGGCGACGCCGGGGCCGCCGTCGGTGAGGCCGACGATGATGTCGTAGGCGTTGAGGTAGTTCTTGAAGCCGAGGACCATGTTGATCACGGCATACCCGGCGACGAGTGGCAGGGTGATGTGCCGCAGGTTGTGCCAGGGCGTTGCCCCGTCGATGGAGCTTGCCTCGTAAACCTCGGCGGGGACCGTGAGGAGCCCGGCGATGTAGATCAGCATCGCACTCGGAATCGACTGCCACGCCGCGACGAAGACAATCGCCAGCCACGCGAGATCGGGGTTGGCGAGGATGCTTGTCGCCAGCGGTTGGATTCCCAGGCTTTGGCCTACCAGGGGCAGCGAGTTCGAGAAAAGGTATTGGAAGACGAATGCGATGACGATGCCCGAGATCACCATCGGGATCACGAATACCGTGCGCAGTGCAGCGCGGAAGCGGACACGGGACGTGAGTCCCAGGGCCAGAAGGAAGGCCACTGCGTTGACGAGGATGACAGTCACGAGCGCAAAGGCGAGGGTGAAGCCGTAGGCGCTGAGGACTCCTTCATCCTGGAAGACCGCGATGAAGTTTCGGATGCCAATGAAGTCGAACTCACCGAAGCCCACGGAGTTCGTGAAGCTGTAGACGAACCCAAGTACGGCCGGCAGCGTGACGGCGAGCGTGAAAATCGCCAGTGAGGGGAAGAGGAAAAAGTAGTAGAGCGGATCGATGCGGCTTTTGCGTGCACTTGTCGCTCTGGTCGCTGCCGGGGCCGTCACCACCGCTCTGGTGGAAGGCTTTGTCGTCGATGACATGGTGGTCCTCGTTTCGTGCATTAGGTCGGAATTTTGATCACGCACGGAAAGCCAAGCGTGCCCAGTCGGCGTCCATTCGGCGCAACGTGCTCTCAGCGTCGGCGCCACCGACGATCGACTGAAGGTAGTTGGCGGCGGGAATCGAGTTCGGAATGAACTGCGAGGCACCCATGTAGAAGCGGCCGTCGTCGTAGTACTTCTGCATCTCAACGATTCGTGGGTCTGTGACCGCCGGTGCGTCCTTGCTCGTGCCGAATCCCAGGAAGTCGGCGTTGTAGGAGTTCTGGATCTCCGGCTGCATGAGGTACTGAAGGAAGGCGCGGGCACCCTTCTGTCCGTTCGCGACTTCGGGAACCCAGAGTGAAAGGTCGATGTTGACGCGAACTTTCAGATCGGCGGGATCACTGGTCATCGGCAGCGGGAAGGTGCCGAGGTCCACATCCGTGCCGGCCTTTTCGATCTCTCCGAAGGCCCATGGTCCCTGGAAGTACATTGCTGCCTGGCCCTGTGCCATGGCGGTGTTACCGTCTCCGTAGCCGCGGCTCGACGCATCGGCGTTGACGTACGTGGTCAGCTGGACCATGCGCTTCACCGGCTCGAGCAACGTCTTCTGGAACGACACTTCGGAATCCGGTCCAACCTTGTCGCCAACCTTGTGCATTGACTTGTAGAAGTCGCGCACGTTGACCATGCCGCCCACGGTGTAATCGAACAGGCCCTGCGCGATGGTCCAGGGGTCGCGGAAAGTGCCGTAGATCGGAGTGATGCCAGCTGCCTTGAGCACCTCGCATACGTTGATCAGTTCATCCCAGGTGGAAGGAACGGCCAGGCCGTTCTGCTCAAAGATGCGGCGGTTGTAGATCACCGAGGCGGCCATGACCGAGTAGGGGATGACGCTCGTACGGCCCGGGTAGGTGGGGTACCAGTTCGTAAGGTCGAGAACGTCGTCCCGGATTGACGCTGCTGCCGGCAGGTCGGAAAGGTCCGCGAGTGCCCCGCGCTCCATGAACCGAGCCATCTCAAGGTTGTAGTTGAGGCAGCCGAGATCCGGCGGACTGCTGCGCACAAAGCTGGCAGAAAGATTTGTCGCCATATCGTGCAGAACACGGAACTGGTCCTGCGAGGCGGTGAACTTAGCCGCAAGATCGCGGAAGTACGGTACGGCTTCCGGCTTTGACTGGTGGAACGTGACGGTGGGACGTGCACCTCCCGGGGGCACACCCGGCCAGGCCGACGGCGGCCAGTGCGCCCCCGGCAGTGGCGAGGAAAGTGCGCCGGGAGACTGGCGTCCCGGCGGACGTCAAAGGTGGCAACATCGGCTCCTAAGGGGTCTCACTTCGAGTTTATTTGGATCTTATATTTAGGTCCTATACGAGGATGGGGGATCTTGGCGATATCGTCAAGGGATGAACGAAACCACCGCGAGCTCAACGCAGCTGTTGCGGCAGATCAACTCCGGTGCGTTGCTGCGCTTCGCTCTTCAGGAGCAGGTGTTCACAGCGGGAGAAGCCATGGGGGCGACTGGGCTGACGCGCGCGACGGTGCTCGGCGTCTGCGACGGGCTGGTAGCCGTTGGCTGGCTGGAGGAAGTGGAGGGCAGTCCCGCTGTCAGCCGTACGCACAAAGGCCGGCCGGCACGCCGGTACCAATTGCGTGAGGCTGCCGGTGTTGTTGTTGGGCTGGACGCGGGGGAGGGCTACTTCACCACCCTCGTCACGGATCTGCGCGGCCGCGAGTTGGGTACGCGTCGCCAGGGCGTTGACTCGCACGCTCTGGGTCGGGCCGGTCGCGGAGCAACCGCGCGGGAGCTGATCCGCCTCACCCTCCATGGCATCGGACTCGACCTCGACGACGTCTTACTCACGGTAGTCGGCGTTCCCGCGCCGATCGACGCTCACGGCAGGTCACCTGAAGGAGAGTTCTGGCACCTGATGAATTCAGGTTTCGCCTCACACCTTCACGGCGTGGTCGTCGTCGAAAATGACGCCAACCTTGCCGCTGTTGCAGAACGCGCCCACGAGCCATCAGCTAACCAGGCGACGCTGTTGACAGGCGAGCGGTTCGGTGCGGGCCTGATCGTTGATGGGCGCCTGTTGCGGGGGCCGCGGGGCGGCGCCGGCGAGATGCGATTCATCGACACGCTTGCCGCCGGCAAGTTGGTGCCCGACGAAGGGGGCTCAGACGGATTCGGAGCGCTGGCACGGAAGTGGGCCCGCTCGCGCATCCACTCCTACGGCGGAGAAACGGTGCTGCGCCAAATGCCCGAGGGGGAGATCAACGCTGAGGACGTGTTCCGGGCAGCCCGGGAGGGGGATCCGTTCGCGGCGGACATCATCGCCCGGCTCGGTGCCCGGCTGGCGCGGATTGCGGTGGTGCTCTCCAGCCTCCTGGACATCGAGCGTGTAGTTATCGCAGGCGGGATTTCACGCGCAATCGAACCCGTCCTCGAACACGCGCGCACCCTGCTGACCGCCGATTCCGATCTGCCGCTCCCGGAACTCGTTGCGAGCACCTTCGGAGCAGAGGTGGTGGTCAAAGGGGCTATTGAGTCCGCGCTGACACAGGTCAGGCGCGAACCTGCAGCGTTCCTCCCCCGGGCCGCCCGCTCATAGGGCTGGTCCCGGCCCATGACAGGAAGGGCACCGCTCCATGTGGAGCGGTGCCCTTCCCTTTTCTGCCAGCCAGGCGGCGTGTCAGTGGCTGGTGGCGTCCTGGACTTGGCCGACGAGCTCTTCGATGATGTCTTCCAGGAACAGAATCCCGGTGGTGTTGCCCTGGGCATCAAAGACCCGCGCCACATGGGCGCCCGTCCGTCGCATGGTGGCCAGCGCGTCCTCCAGCTCCGATCCGCTGAAAGCGGAGGCAAGACGACGGATCCGCTTGGCCGGCACTGGCCGTGCGAACTTTTCCGGTGTGACGAGGTCCATCACATCCTTGAGGTGCAGGTAGCCGGACGGGACGCCGTCGTCATCAGTGAGGATGTAGCGGGAGTACCCGTGCTCGGCCACGGCCCGCTGGATGTCCGCCGGCGTGGCTGAGGCCGGCAGCAGCACCATCCCGCTGATGGGCACCTCAACGTCCGCCACGGTCTTGGCCGTGAACTCGAAAGCTGCCGTCAGTGTGCCGCTGGTGTCCGTCAACATGCCGTCGCGGGTGGACTGCTCCACGATGTTGGCCACCTCGTCCAGGGTGTAGGCGCTGGTGGCCTCATCCTTTGGCTCCACCCTGAACAGCCGCAGGATCGAATTTGCGATCCCGTTGAGGGTCCAGATCACTGGCTTGAACACCCGGGCCACCATCACCAGCGGCGGGGCCAAAATCAACGCCGCGCGGGTGGGTACGGAGAAGGAGATGTTCTTGGGGACCATCTCGCCCAGGACCACGTGCAGGAAGGTCACCAGCAGCAGTGCTGCGACAAAAGCGATGACGCCGATTGCCTCGACGGACAGGGAAGTCAGGCCCAGCGGAATCTCCAGCAGATGGTGGATGGCGGGTTCGGAGACGTTCAGGATCACCAATGAACACACTGTGATTCCCAGCTGGCTGGTGGCCAGCATCAGCGTTGCGTGCTCCATGGCCCACAGTGTTGTTTTGGCGGCCTTGTTTCCGGCCTCGGCCTTCGGCTCGATCTGCGAGCGGCGTGCGGAAATGACGGCGAACTCGGCACCAACGAAGAACGCGTTGACCACGAGCAGGACCACCAGCCAGATGATGCCGGGAAGGTATTCACTCATGGGTCAGCTCCTGCGTGAGGTTGTGGACGAGGCGGTCATGGGCGCTTGCCGGTGTTTCCTGGGAATCGTCCGGCGTGAAGCGGAGGCGCTCCAGGCGCATGCCCATCACCCGTTCAACCCGCAGGGTGCCGCCGTCCATCGGTACCTCGTCGCCGAGTTCGGGGATGCGGTCCAGCTGGTCCGTGACGAAGCCGGCGATGGTGTCGTACTCATCGCCGTCCGGAACTGATATGCCCGTCCGGTCCAGCAGTTCGTCCGGCCGCAGGGACGCGTCGAACGTGATGGACCGGCCGACCCGAACCACGCCGACGCGGGCCCGGTCGTGTTCATCCTCCAGTTCGCCCACAATCTCTTCCACGAGATCCTCGAGCGTGACGATCCCGGCGGTTCCGCCATGTTCGTCAGACACAATCGCCACCTGAAGTCCCTGCTTTCGCAGCAGCACCAGCAGCGAATCGACCCCCATGGACTCAGGCACCCGCAGGGGCTCGATCATCAGATCGGCGGCCGCTACGGTTTCCCGATCCTCCAGTGCCACAGCGAAAGCCTGCTTGACGTGCAGAACTCCCAGGACGTCGTCGCGGTCTTCTCCGATGACCGGAAACCGCGAGTAGCCGGTGGACCTGGCCAGGGCAAGGATCTGTTCCGCAGTGTCATCGTCATTGACGGCCGTCATCCGCACGCGTGGAGTCATAACGTCCGCGGCAGAGTGCTCGGAGAAGCGCAGTGTGCGGTGCAGCAGGACAGCGTGGTCGGCGTCGAGGACGCCTTCCAGCGCCGAACGCCGTACGAGCGAGCTGAGTTCCTCGGCGCTGCGAGCGCCGGAAAGTTCCTCTTTGGGTTCGATGCCGAAGAACCGGATAATCGCGTTCGCGGTGTTGTTGAACAGCAGGATCACCGGCTTGAATACGGCGGTGAAGAGGGCCTGAAAAGGGACCACCACCTTCGCCGTGGCCAGCGGAAGCGCCAGGGCGAAGTTTTTAGGCACCAGCTCACCAATAACCATCGAGAAGATGGTGGCCAGGAAGATACCGACAATTGCGCCCACCGCAGGCACGGCGCCCTCCGGAAGGCCGGTGGCGATCAGCGGTCCGCGGAGCATGGAGCTGATGGCCGGCTCGAACGTGTAGCCCGTAAGCAGCGTGGTCAGCGTGATGCCGAGCTGGGCGCCGGAGAGGTGGGTCGAGGTGATCTTGAGGGCCTTGATCGTGGGCCCGAGGCGCTTTTCCCCGCGCGCCTGGCGGGCTTCAAGTTCGCTGCGGTCCAGATTGACCAGCGCAAACTCGGAAGCAACAAAGAAACCGGTACCGACCGTGAGGACAAGGCCGGTGCCGAGCATAATCCATTCATTCATTCGGGCGCCCCTCTCCCGTGGTGGCCGGCGAACCGGTCAAAAGGTGGAGGGGCCTGGGCATATGTGAAGGAGGGTCATCCATAATGCCCTTAACCCTAGCGGTCGGCTCCATTTCCTTCCGGTCAGTACGCTCACAGCAGACCGCAAAATACAAGTCACGCACGCGGGCCGGACGACTGGCCGTCCATGGAACTTTTCGGTTCCGCCGGTAAGCCGTGCAAGGCCTGATTCGGTGCGCAAATCAACGTTTTGCCCGGCATGGGACAATGAAAAGGATGACTTCCCCCACCAATTCCTCAAAGACTCCCGTCCGCGCCCGTCCAGAAGGCGATGGGGCCGCCGGGAGTGCCCGCCCGCAGGTCCGCCCGACCGCAGAGGGCTGGGAGCAGGCGCGTACCGTCGAGGGCCGGCCGCTCCTCCAGTTCGCGTCCCCGCGGGTAAAGCAGCCGCCGACGCATCTGGCCGACCTGACCCTGGCCGAGCGCGCCGAAAAGCTGAAGGAGCTCGGCGTCCCCACGTTCCGGGCCAAGCAGCTTTCCACTCACTACTTCCAGCACTGGACCACAGATCCGGAGGCCATGAGCGACCTGCCCAAGGCCGGCCGTGAGGAGCTCGTCTCCCAGATGTTCCCGCCGCTGCTCACCGAGGTCCGCCGCCTCCGCACCGACAACGGGGACACCATCAAGTTCCTCTGGCGGCTCTTCGACGGGGCGCTGGTGGAGTCCGTGCTGATGCGGTACCCCGGCCGCATCACCCTCTGTGTCTCCTCGCAGGCCGGCTGCGGGATGAACTGCCCGTTCTGCGCCACCGGACAGGCCGGGCTGACCCGCAACATGTCCACCGCTGAAATCGTTGACCAGGTGGTTGCTGCGAACCGCGCCATAGCGGCCGGCGAGCTGGGGGAGAACGAGCACGACGCCGAGCGGGTCACCAACATCGTCTTTATGGGCATGGGCGAGCCGCTGGCCAACTACAAACGTGTGATGGCAGCCCTCCACCGCTTCGTGGACCCCTCGCCCGAGGGCCTGGGCATGTCCGCCCGGAACATCACGGTCTCCACCGTGGGCCTCGTCCCCGCCATCCGGAAGCTTGCGGAGGAGGAACTGCCGGTCACCTTCGCGCTGTCCCTGCACGCTCCCGACGACGAGCTCCGCGACGAGCTGATCCCGGTCAACAACCGCTGGAAGGTGGATGAGGCACTCGATGCGGCCTACAACTACTACCGCAAGACAGGCCGCCGGGTCAGCATCGAGTACGCGCTGATCAAGGACATGAACGACCACCCCTGGCGCGCGGACCTGCTGGCGAAGAAGCTCAACCAGCGCGGCCGCGGCTGGGTGCACGTGAACCCGATCCCGCTCAACCCCACCCCGGGTTCCATCTGGACCGCCTCAGACAAACCGGTGGCGCAGGAGTTCATCGAGCGGCTCCGCGCGGCCGGGGTGCCCTGCACCCTTCGGGACACCCGCGGCAAGGAAATCGATGGGGCCTGCGGCCAGCTCGCCGCCGCGGACTAAGGGACGCGCGGCGCTCAGCCACGTCCTTCCGGGGTCCAGTCACCGAGGAAGGTTTCCTTGGTGAACCGGGCTGCGTCGTCCGGGTTGAGCTGGGGGTGGAACTCATTGACATAGGCGCCTGGGCCACGGTTGTTGTACTCCGCGAACCGGCCCTCCGTCCAGGCGTGGCCGCTCATGTCGGACCAGCCGCGGACTGCGATGTGGCTGCCCAGGACTGAATCCCGAATCACGGCCATGGGGTGGGCGTCCGGATCGCTGCTGGCGAACCAGGGGCGGCCGAGGCTGACGGTGCCCGGCGCGGCGTCGGAGGTGAGGGTGCTGTTGACGATCAGGATGCCGTAGGGGTTGGAGTTCTTGGTGCTCGGTGCTACGATGTAGCCGTTGTTGGTCTCGCTGCCGCGGGTCAGGGAGTGGATGGTGCAGCCGTCCAGCACTGCGGTGCCGCGGCCGTAGATGAAGTCCACGTCGCCTTCGATGTAGCAGTCCTTGAGGTACGTGCGGGCGGTGGCGTCGCGGCCGGTGGTGTCCGCAAGGTACGTGTCCTGGTTGCCCAGGAAGCGGGTGCGGTCGAACGTTACCCGGTCTGCAACGGTGCGGACCGCCTGCGCTTGGCTGCCTCCGTTGGCGGCTTCGTCGTAGGCGTTCTCCACCGTGAGGTTCCGGACGGTGGTTCCCTCGGCGAGGACGTTGAGGGTGGCGCTGCCGCCCGCGCCCCAGGTGCCGCCGAAGAACTTCACGCCGTTGGCCGGCAGGTCGTAGCTGATGACGACGTCGGCCGGGTTGGCTGTTGCGCCCTGGATGGTGAGGTTGGGGCGGTCCGCCCAGATGTTTACCGATTCCCGGTAGGTGCCGGGCTTGACGGTGATGGTGCGGGGGAGCGTGCTGCCGCTGGGGATGGAGCCGATGGCCGCCTGGAGGCTGCCGAAATCGCCGGTGCCGTCCAGGGCGACGGTGATGTTGGTGGTTTTGTTCGGGGCGTTGTTCTCCCGCGGTCCTGCGCCGGCGGCCACAATTTCGGGAACGCGGGCGGCGTCGTCCTTCTGGTATGCGTAGTTTTGTGCCGGGTCAAAGGCTGCACCTACGTTGTCCCTGCGTCCCCTGGTGCCGTTGAAGACGTTGTCCCGGTTGACCACTTCGGTGCCGGGATCCTTGGCGACGATCGGGTCCTGGACGGTGCTGAAATTGTTGCCTTCCAGGACCACCTTGGCGGCGTTGCGGCCCATCATGCCGTACTGCCCGATGTCCTGCAGGTAGTTGTTGTAGACATGTGCAGCGGCCGTGTTGTCCAGGCTGAAGTTCCGCTGCGTGGTGTTGCGGATCCAGTTATGGTGGATGGTCATCCTGGTGACGGCGTTGGAGGTCCAGCCGACGCCCAGCGCCTTATTGTTGTCCGCGAACACGTTCCAGGAATACGTGACCAGGTCCGAATCCTTGCGGGTGTCGATCAGGCCGTCGCCCATACGCTGGATCTTCATGTGGTCAACCCACACGTGGTGGGTGGTGTCCAGCTGGATCCCGTCCCTGTCATTCTCGGGGCTCTTACCGTCCCAGTCGCCGGGGATGTAAGAATCGCGGATGGTGAAGTTCCGGAAGATGACGTTGGAGACGTTGATGAGCTTGAAGCCGGCATTCACCACCTCGGCGCCGGCACCCGCGCCGATGAAGCTCTTGTTGGCGGCGACCGGGATCTTGACGTAGTCCTGGGCTTTCAGGCTGCCTCGGATGAAGATCACCAGGGGTTCGGTGGCCCCCGCGTAATCCTTCAGTTCCTGGATTGTGGAGGCGGTGACGATCCTGCCGGCCTGGCCGCCGGTGGTTCCGGCCAGCCCGTAGCCGGGCAGGGCCGCGAAACCGTCCGGGGTTTGCTTCCACCACGACTCGGGGGTAGCCCCGGCATCCATGCCGGCCCTGACTGTTGGGGTATTCAGGGGAACAGCGTTCGCGGCCGGGATCGCGGTGATGCTTCCCAGCATCACGACGGCGGTGGCCGCGCCGAGCAGGCTTCGCAAACTCATGAAAAACTCCTTTGTTTTGTGCCCGGGCAGCCTCCAGCCAGGACGTGTTCATGGAAGGGATGTTCAGCGATGCGTGCGAAGAAGGGCACGGGCCTACTTGAGGCCCGTGGTGGCGATGCCGTTGATGAGGTATTTCTGGCCGGCAATGAAGAAGCCGATGATGGGCGCGATGGACACCACGGACATGGCGAACATGGGCCCCCACATGCTCTGGCCCTCGGAGTCCATAAAGGCCCGCAGTGCCAGCGGAACGGTGTAGAGGTCCTGGTTCTGGATATAGAGCAGGGGGCCGAAGAACTCGTTCCAGGTGGAGATGAAAGTGAAGATGGCAGTGGTGGCCATCGCCGGAACACACAGCGGCAGGATGACCCGCAGGAATGTCCGGAAGGGGCCGCACCCGTCGATCTGCGCGGCGTCGTCGAGCTCCTTGGGCAGCGCCTTCATGAACTGGACCATCAAAAAGATAAAGAACGCGTTGGTTGCCATGAAGTTGGGAACAATGAGCGGCAGGTAGGTGTCCAGCCAGCCCAGCTGCGAGAAGATGATGTACTGCGGCACCAGGAGCACATGCCCGGGGAGCATCAGTGTTCCGAGCATCAGTGCGAAGAAGAGCTTACGGCCCGTGAATTCCATCCGTGCGAAGGCGTAGGCCGCCAGGGCGCAGGAGAAGATGTTGCCCACGATCGAGAACACCACCACGATCATGGAGTTGATCAGGTACACGTGGAACGGCTGGTTCAGAGCGGTCCAGCCCTGGGCATAGTTGCTGAAGTCCCAGTTTTCGGGCCAGAGCCCCAGTTGCCGGAAGATGTCGTTGCTGGGCTTGAAGGAACTGGAGACCAGCCAGAGCAGCGGGTACAGCATCACCAGGCCCACCAGGCACAGGATAAGGTGCCGGGAGAATCGGGTGCCCGGGGTGCCTGTTAACGTATCCTCTGCGGGCGCTTCCTTCTTTTGCTTGTTCTTCAGGGTTTGTTCGAGGAGAGCCATAGCGGTGCCTTAATTGTCGTAGAAGACCCAGAACTTGGATGCGATGAAGTTGATGGCTGTGAAGAGCGCAATGATCATCAGGAGCAGCCATGCCATGGCGGAGGCGTAACCCATCTCGAACTCCGTGAAGCCCTTCTGGTACAGGTACAGGTTGTAGAACAGGGTGGAATCGGCTGGTCCGCCGGTGCCGCCGCTCATCACATAGCCCTGGGTGAAGGTCTGGAAGGACCCGATCAGCTGCATGATGAGGTTGAAGAAGATGATGGGACTGATCAGGGGCAAGGTGATGCTGCGGAACTGGCGCCATCTGGACGCGCCGTCAATGGAGGCCGCCTCGTAGTACATGGCGGGCACCTGCCGGAGCCCGGCCAGGAAAATCACCATGGGGGAGCCGAAGGTCCACACGTTCAGGACAATCAGGGTGCTCAGGGCAAATTCAGGGTCGGTGACCCAGGCCGGCCCCTGGATGCCGAACCAGCCCAGGAATCCGTTGACAATTCCGTCGTTGCCGAAGATGTAGCGCCACAGCATCACGATCGCGACGCTTCCACCGAGCAGGGACGGCAGGTAGTACACCGAGCGGTAGATCGCCAGGCCCTGCAGGCCGCGGTTCAGCACCAGGGCTATCAGCAGGGCCACTGCCAGCGAGATGGGAACCGACACGAAGGTGTAGATGAACGTGACTTTGAGGGACTGCAGGAGGCGCGGGTCCTCGAACATGGCCTGGAAGTTGGCCAGGCCTACAAAGTTCGGCTCCGTGAAGAGGTTGTAGTCCGTAAACGCCAGGTAGAGGGAGGCGAAGAAGGGGATGATGGTGAACAGCATGCCGATGAACCACGGCAGCAGGAAGAGGTAGCCCGAACGCTGGTTCCTGCGCCGGGAGGAGGCCCGCTTCGGCTTGCCGTGCCCCGGCGCTGCGAGGGTGGCGGCAGCGCCGGAGGCTTGCTTGGTCAGCACTGACATGGTGTCAGGCTCCTATCTGCTTGGCTGGGTATCTGAGCGCGGGGCTGCTACTTGTTGATGGCGGCATTGCTCTTCTCGAGGAAGGTCTTTGCTGCGTCTGCCGGGGTGATGCGGCCAAATTCCACTTCGGTGCCGAGCTGTTTGAGAGTGTCCGCCACCACGCTGGCGCCCTTGGGGTAGACATAGGCCGGCGGCAGATCGTCCTTCTGGATGTCAGCCACCATCTCGACGAACTTGGTGTCGTCCGGGCCGAGCTTGGACAGGATGGCCTCGGTCACGTCCGGGTTGATGGGCACACCCCGCTGGGTGAGGGTCTGGGCGGCGCCGTCGACGTCGTTGATCAGGAAGTTCAGCAGCTTTGCGGCTTCCTTGGGGTGCTTGGACTTCGCGGCAACCGACCAGAGCATGCTGGGATCGGCGGAGTAGCCGCGGCGCTTTTCGGTAGTCTCACCGGGCATACGCAGCAGTACCAGGTTCCCGCCGGAGGCCTCGTTGTACCCCTTGAAGTTGTTGATGGGAATGATCTGGGACGCGACCGTTCCCTTGGCGAGGTACGACTGAGCAGGCGAACCGCCGATCTGCTCAAAGAAGCCGGCAGGCGGGTAGCCGCCGGCCTGGCGCAGGTCCACGCTGTACTGGAACCAGTCGCGGATGGTTTCCTCGCTCACGCCCAGCTTGTTGTCCTTGGTGTAGAAATCCTCGCCGCGCTGCCGGGCGAACAGGATGGGGCCCGTTTCTGTGGCGACGTCGTAGCCCGCACCGTAGATTTTTCCGCCGGTCTTCTGTGACACCTCGGTGGCGAATGCGGCGTAGTCCTCCCAGCTCCAGGTCTTGTCATCCGGGATGGTGACACCGGCCTGGTCCGTGATGGTCTTGTTCACCACCATGCCGATGAGGTTGACGCCGGTGGCCAGGCCGTACAGTTTGCCGTCCACCTCGCCGCGGCTCTGGATGGTTCCGGGAATGTTGGCCAGATCGATCTCCGGCAGCGTCTTCAGGTCGGCAAGGGTGCCGCGCTGGGCGTATTCCAGCAGGGTCCGGTTGGCCATGTTCAGGACGTCGGGGGGATTGCCGCCGGCGAACCGGGTTGCCAGCTTGTCCGCATACGGCCCGCTGTCCTGGTATTCGCTCTTGACCGTGATCCCCGGGTTCTTCTCTTCGAAGATCTTGATGGCGGCGTCCGTCATTTTGGCGCGGTTGGAGTCACCCCAGTAGACGAAGTTCAGTTCCACGTTGCCGCCGGCCGAGGGTGTGGACGCTCCGCCGCAGCCGCTCAGGGCCAGTCCTGCCGCGGTGACTGCCGCTCCCAGGATGATTCTGCGCGGGATGCGGGTGTTCGCTGTCTTCTTCATTGAATGACGCCTCTCTAGGGATGTGCGGTCTTGCTCCCAGCGGCATGGATGCCGGCCGGAAGTCAGGAAACTTTCTGGAGCGAACTGCGGTCTCCAATCCACGGCATGGATTCGGCCCGCAACTTTCAGAAAAAGTGAGTAAACGATTTCTAGCAACAAATCACTGTGACTGTCAACACAATTTTTTGCAGTGAGCGGGCAAAAGTACTCCAGAAACTTTCTGGAGTACTTGCCGAAGATTTCTGTCATGGCTATGCTGATCCCCACATCCCCGGCATTCAACCAACCAGGAGGTCTTGTGGTCACCCACGCAATCCCGGCGGAAGCCCCCGGCGGCCTGGCGGACTCCCGGCGGCAGCTTGCGAACCACGTCACCACCCTGCGGCAGCCTGCCGCCAGTTCGCCCCGCCCCTTCCTCCATCCGGTGCGCTCCCTGGCCGGTGCAACCGTGACTGAGGCCGCGCCTGGTGACCATCCGCATCACCTGGGCCTGTCCATTGCCTTCTCCGACGTCAACGGAACCAACTTCTGGGGCGGGTCCACCTTCACCGCCGCCACCGGACCCAGGCTTCTGGCCAACCACGGCAGGCAAGTTCCCCGGGACTGGCGAACCTCCGTGGCCGGGGGCATCGTGACCGAAGAGGGCCGGGTCTCCTGGCGGTCAAAGGATGATGACGAGCTCGCCGTTGAACAGCGGCGCATCGAGCGCCTCCCCCACCCTGGGGCCGGAAGCTGGAGCCTTTCGCTGGCTTCGGTGATTGTCCCGGCAGCCGGCGTGCAGCGTTTTGAGGTGTCGTCATCGGCCGTGAAAGGCCGCGCGGGCGCCGGCTATGGCGGCATTTTCTGGCGCTTCCCCACGGGGAGCGGGGAGCCGCTGCTTCTGTCCGACGCCGGCAGCGGCGCCGATGCCGCCCATGGTTCGCCCTCGCCCTGGCTTTCGGTCAGCATGCGCATCGAGGGCTCACCAGTGAGCGTTGTCCTCGCCCAGGAACCCGGCCGGATGTTGCCGTGGTTCGTCCGCGCTGACGGTTACCTCGGCGCCGGGCCGGCAGTAGCCTGGGCCGAACCCGCCCTCGTGGATCGCCGCAACCCGCTGAAACTGGCCCTGCACGCCGTCATCCACGACGGACCCATTGCTACGGCAGCACATGCGCTTGAACTTCTGAACCAGCATCCCCTCATCAACCCCGGCTCTCCCGACAGGACATCATGACCACCCGGATCCCCACGCCTATTTACCGCAATCCAATCCTCAACGCAGACTGGCCGGACCCGGACGCCGTGCAGGTAAAGGGCATCTACTACCTCATCGCGTCCAGCTTCAACCGGGTACCGGGCCTTCCGGTGCTGCGCTCACGAAACCTGGTGGACTGGGAGCATGCAGGCCACGCGCTGGCCCAATTGCCCCCGGCAAACCACTATTCGCTGGTACGGCACGGCAGCGGGGTCTGGGCGCCCGCGCTGCGGCACCACAATGGACGCTTCTGGATTTTCTACCCCGATCCGGATCATGGCATCTTCGTGCTGAGCGCGGAAAAGGCAGAAGGCCCCTGGACCGCACCGCACCTTCTGTACCCCGGCCGGGGCCTCATCGATCCCTGCCCGCTGTGGGACGACGACGGCCAGGCCTACCTGGTGCACGGCTGGGCCCAAAGCAGGATCGGCGTCAAGAACCGCCTCACCGTCCACCGGATGGCACCGGATGCCAGCAGGCTCCTGGACAACGGCACCCATGTGATCAACGGTGCCGACCTGCCCGGTTACACCACGTTGGAGGGACCCAAGTTCTACAAGAGGGACGGCTGGTACTGGATTTTTGCGCCGGCCGGCGGCGTGGCCACCGGCTGGCAATCCGTGTTCCGCTCCCAGTCCCCGTTCGGGCCCTATGAAGAGCGGCGCGTCCTGGAGCAGGGGACCACGGACATCAACGGACCCCACCAGGGCGCCTGGGTCACCAGCCCGCGAGGCGAGGACTGGTTCCTGCATTTCCAGGACCGCGGGCCTTACGGCCGGGTGGTGCATTTGCAGCCCATGGGGTGGACCGAGGACGGCTGGCCCTGGATGGGGGAGCAAAATCCCGACGGCGGGGCGGGAACCCCCGTGCTGACCCACACCTACCCTTCGACTGCTGTGGCCCACAACGTGGCACCCCCCGCGGGCGATGATTTCTCTTCGCCCCGGCTGGGGCCGCAGTGGCACTGGCAGGCGAATCCGCAGGATGACTGGGCCCATCAGTGCGGGGGAGGGCACCTGGTCCTGAAGCCGAAGGCCAACGATCCCGTGAACCTGCGCGAGTTGCCCAACGTGCTGGGCCAAATCCTCCCGGGCACGCCGTCCACGTTCACCACCTCGCTGGAGTTGCAGGACGTTCCCGTGGGAACCCGGGCAGGGGTGGTGGTGCTGGGCCTGAAGTACGCATGGCTGGGCATTATCAGGACAGCCGAAGGCTATGTCCTGGGCGACGGTACCGGCGGAGAGGGGCCCCATGAGCAGCAGCTGGGCCGCAGCCTTGTTTTGGCGGGTCCCCGGATAGAACTGCAAATTCGCACCGACGGAACACCCCGGTCCACCTTCGCCTGGCGCTCCGGTCCCGGGGAACCGTGGGAGGTCCAGGGATGGAACTTCGAGGTGGTCAAGGGCCAGTGGATCGGTGCCGAACTGGGCCTTTTCGCCACGTCTCCACTGGGTTCGGAGGAAAGCGGAAATGTTATCGTGGGACCCGTACGCGTGGACGTTTCACCCGCTCGCCGCACATCTGTCCCGCAACTTGCCGCCGCAACCATATGACCCCGAGGACTGCCTCCGTGACCGCCACTCCGCGTCCCAAGATTGCTGACGTCGCGGCCATTGCAGGCGTCTCCGTGCCCACGGTGTCCAAGGTCCTCAACGGCCGCACGCACGTCTCGGACGCCACGCGCGCCAAAGTGCAGCAGGCCCTGGACGAGCTCGATTACTCCAAGCGCGCCGTGGCTCCTACCCAGCCGGGCGTCCTGCAATTGGTGGTCAACAACTTCGACTCACCCTGGGTCCTCGAAATCATGGCGGGCGTGGAAGCGGCAGCAGACCGCCTGGGATATGCGGTGGCGTATGCCCGGGCAGAGCATGCGACGCCGGAGCGCTGGCGCAAACTGCGGGAACCGTCAGTCAACAGGCTCGACGGCGTGCTGCTGCTCGCTCCGCGGAAGGGCTCTCGCCTGGTCACTACGCTGCGGACCCTCAAGATCCCGGCCGTGGCCATCGACCCGGAAGGGACCGAAGGCCTGGCAATCCCCAGCGTCAGCCCGGCGTCGTTCTCCGGAGCGCTTACCGCGGTTAGCCACCTGCTGGGCCAGGGCCACCGGCGGATCGGCATTATTACCGGCCGCAAGCACAGCCCCGGCCACGGCCGCGCCCGCTACGCCGCTTACGCCGCTGCCCTGCACGAGGCAGGCTTGCCCGTCCTTCCGCAGCTGGTGCGGGACGGCGACTTCAGCACCGCGTCCGGAATGCTGCTGGGCGGGGAACTGCTTGACCTGCCGCAGCCGCCCTCGGCAATTTTCACTGGCAGCGACCTGCAGGCCATGGGCGTCATGAACGCCGCCGCCAAGCGGTCGCTCCACGTGCCGGAGGACCTCAGCATCGTGGGGTTTGATGACATCCCCCAGGCTGCCCTGACCTCGCCGCCCCTGACGACCGTCCGCCAGCCGCTGGCGCAACTGGCATCCATGGCGGTGGGGATGTTGACCGAGCAGCAGGACGCACAGGCCCCCACGGCGCTGGAAGTTGCCACGGAGCTGGTGGTCCGGGAATCAACAGGGCGATGGACCGGGTCCCTTACGCCCGCCCAGGTCAACGGCTGACCCGGAATGACAGAACGAAAGATTGCCCTGGTGGTCCGGGGCGGCTGGGACGGACACCAGCCGTACGAGGCCACCGAACTTTTTATCCCCTACCTCAAAGACACCGGTTACGACGTCCGCATCGAGGAATCCCCTAAGGTGTACGCTGACGCCGGCTACATGGCAGGAGTGGACCTGATCCTGCAGTGCATGACCATGGCCACCATTGAAAAGGACGAGTTGGCCGGGCTGCGCACAGCCGTGGAGAACGGCACCGGCCTGGCGGGCTGGCACGGGGGAATCGCCGATTCCTACCGGAATAACGCCGGCTACCTGCACCTGATCGGCGGCCAGTTCGCCTGCCACCCGGGCAAGCATCCGGACGAGCGTACGGGCGAGCCGTCCGACAATTACGTGCCCCACACGGTCAATATGCTGCCCGCCGCGGCCGGGCACCCCATCACCAAGGGTCTCTCCGACTTCTGCCTTGTCACCGAGCAGTACTGGGTCCTCACTGATGACTACATCGACGTGCTTGCCACCACCACGCAGAAGGTCCGCGAGGGGGACCCGTGGAACCGCGAAGTCACCTCACCGGCCATCTGGACCCGCCAATGGGGCAACGGCCGCGTCTTCGTCGCCACGCCCGGCCACCGGGTGGAAATCCTTCAGGACACCAACGTCCGCACCATCATCGAAAGGGGTCTGCTGTGGGCAAGCCGTTGAAGGTAGGAATCGTTGGCTGCGGAGCAATCATCGGGCAGTACCTCGCGAGCTTCCGCAGGCTCAACCAGATTGAGCTGGTGGCGGTAGCGGACCTTGATGCCGCACGTGCCCGGGCGGTTGCCATTGACTACGCAGGGGTCCGTGCAGTCTCCGTTGAGGAACTCCTCGCCGCGGACGACGTGGAACTGATCCTGAACCTGACCATCCCTGCCGCCCACGCCGAGGTGGCGCTCAAGGCCATCGCCGCCGGCAAGAGCGTGTACGGCGAGAAACCCCTCGCCGCCACCACTGCCGAGGCCCGCCAGGTGCTGGACGCTGCACGGGCGGCAGGAGTCGCCGTCGGCTGCGCCCCGGACACCGTGCTGGGCACAGGCATCCAGACCGCCCGCAAGGCAATCGATGACGGGTTGATCGGCACGCCGATCTCCGCCTCCGCCACCATGGCCACACCGGGGCACGAGCGCTGGCACCCGAACCCGGATTTCTACTACCAGCCCGGCGGCGGCCCCCTCCTGGACATGGGTCCCTACTACGTAACGGCCCTCGTGACCCTGCTGGGGCCCGTCGTCTCGGTGCTTGGCGCAGCAAGCCACACCCGCGATGAACGCACCATCGGCTCAGGGCCACGCCAGGGTGAAAAGATCCCCGTTGACATCGATTCCCACGTCACCGGCGTGCTGGTCCATGCCGGCGGTGCGCTGTCCACCCTTTTGATGAGCTTCGACGCCGTCAAGTCCATGTCACCGAACATCGAGGTCCACGGTGAAAGGGGGTCCCTGGTGGTGCCGGATCCCAACCACTTCGACGGCGAGGTCCGGCTGTTTCCACTCGGCGCCGAGGCCTGGGAGACCGTTCCGGTGTCCGCCGGCTACGTTGATTCCGGACGCGGCTTCGGCATCGCGGACCTGGCCTCCACCCCGCCCGGCGCCGAGCCGCGCGCAGGAGGCGCCCTGGCCTACCACGTCCTTGACGTCCTGGAATCGGTGCTCGAATCAGCCCGAACCGGTTCGGCCGTACGCATCAACAGCACCGCTGAGCGGCCGAAAGCCGTGGACTGGACAGTCCTCACTGACGACGTGGGCGCACTGCTTGCCCAGTGAGCTTCCCCGGTTGCCCTCCTCGAGGTGGCCTGCTCGCTGCCGTCGACCAGGGGCGGCGGCTGGATCGTTCGACGGCGACGGCACCCTCAAGTGTGGGCGAGGTAGCCGCTGGGTCTGCCCAGGACGGCTTCGATCTGTCCAAAGGGGAGACCCTTGTATAACGAGTCTTTTGACCTGCCACCTCGGTCTCCCGAGCGGAAGTGTAAGGATGAAATTTAGGACCCTCTAAAGGGTGTGTCTGGAAACGGGCTATCAGGTCCTAATCTGACAGCTATGCGGGCCATAATCTGACGTCAGGTTGGGGTGTGCCGCAACCTGACAAACAGCGGCCGTGACCACCTCACCGGAACCCGCAGTTTCAGGATCGGTGATCCTGCCTACGCTGACACCGCCTGTGTCGAGTAGTAGGTTGTTTTGCCAAATTTCGACGCCCCGGGCGATGAGGGTGGTGACCTTAGCACCCACCTCCGCATGGCGGGTGCTGCCTTCGACGCTGAACCTGGGTTGTCGTAGGGGAAGCACAACAGCATGATTGTGCGCTGGTGTCCATAAAGGCTGTTGCCGACTAGCCGGGAGTCTAGCTCCTGTAGACGTGGGACCCTTCGCAGTGAAGGAACCTGCAGCGCCCCTTGCCGTTGTCCTGGATGATCCAAAGGACTGCGCCGTCGGGAGCAAGCATGTCAATTTGTCCAGAGCGACTGTCTGGTCTGGTTGAAGAATCCTAATCTTGTCGCCGCGGGAGGATTGACCAGTTTGTTATGGGTTCGCGGCCGTGGTCGGGTATGTGCGGCCCCGATGGTCAGGGAAAGTTTTTTCATGTAATTCCATGTGCATGGTTGCGGGAATGAGTGGGCCATGAATAGGTGGATGACCAGCGGCGGGCTGTGCGAGGAGTGAGGCCCGCCGCCGGTGGTTGTTACCAACGAGGAGCGGCGGGTTTCTGCCAGTCCGGCTGGAAGCGACGCATGGCGGCGACATCGTCACGGACTCGCATCTCCGGCATGTCCATCCAGCGCTGGTGAAGCTTTTCGACGGAGTCCTCGTCCAGTTCCACGCCAAGTCCGGGGGCGTCTGGAACGGTGAGTGCGCCGTCCACGAAGGTGTGTGGGTTGGTGATGATATTCACTCTCCGGGGATCCACACAACCGTCGGCTCTGGCGGGTCGGCGTCCTGCAGGAGGCCGAGGGGCGCGGCGGGTCCGCTTATGTGCACGAGCACCTCCTAGAGAACGGGACTATCCGTGCCCGCGGACCCCGCAACCACTTCGTCCTGGAAGCGGCACCAGCCTATATCTTCATCGCCGGAGGGATTGGCATCACACCCATCCTGCCGATGATCCGCGAAGCCGACGCTACCGGATCGGACTGGCGGCTGATCTATCTCGGGCGCAGCACAGCGACAATGGCTTTCAGGGACGAATTGGAAGCCTACGGCGATCGGGTCACATATTGGCCACGCGATACATATAAACGGTTTGACTTACCCGGGCTCTTCGCAAATCCCCGGGACAACACCCTAATCTACGCCTGCGGACCCGAAAACCTGCTCGAAACCATTGAAGAACTCGGAGCGACGTGGCCACGCGGAAGCATACGCATCGAACGTTTTTCGGCGCGGCCTGTCAGTAAACCGGTACTTACGGAAGCCTTTGAAGTCGAACTGGTCCGTTCCGGAATTACTGTCAGCGTCCCGCCCAGTAAGAGCGTGCTCAAAGTGATCGAGGAGCAGGGAATTCACGTTCTCTCCTCCTGCGGAGAAGGAACCTGCGGTACCTGCGATACGCCGGTCCTCGAAGGAGAAATCGACCACCGCGATTCTGTTCTGACTGAAGAAGAACGACAGGCCAACGACTGCATGATGGTTTGCGTCTCACGGGCATGCAGCAAGAAACTCGTCCTCGATCTCTGACCGTCGAACCTGATCAAGAACTGCTTGCAGGCGATGTGGGCAAGAAATAGGCGGGGGCCGCTACGAGGCTTCGTTCGTCAGCCGGACAGCAGCAGCGGGAATTAGCCCGACTGACCGGATACACGTGAGGGGTGGGGCGCCAGCGCCCCCCCTAATTCGCTATGTCTTGGACAACAGTTCGGACATGTCGATTTGGCCGATCGTCAACGTCCTGCCGTAATTGAGCCGGACCCGGCTTGCGACCCATGATGTGCGCGCCAGTTCGACTAGTTCGCCAGTTGCCCGCAGTCGGCTGCAGGTTGTTACCTCGAGCAGAGCCACATCGCTGGGTGACTGCAAGAAAGCACTCTGACGCCGGCTGGCATGCGAGATCCGGATGGACCCGGTGGCGCTGACCAGGGCCGAGCTTGGTTTCTGCGAAACGATCGCCCGGGTGTTGGCGGGGAGCCATGATTCAGTTAGGGCGATCACCAGGCCGTCAACCTCCTGAATATGGAGGCCGAATCCGAACCGCTGCGGCTCATCGTTTTTAACGAGATCTAAAAGTTCGTCCGCCACCTGCGCCTTAGCGGAATACTCGGTGAGCCGGGAACGCGCTACGTGGCCTGTGGCCAGGAGTTGTTCGCGCCATGGTCGAAGCAGATCGACGTCGAAGCGTCGGATGCCTTCGGTAACGAACGTGCCGGATCCCCGCCTGGATCGTAGATAACCGTCATTGATGAGCGCTTCGATGGCGCGACGCACCGTCATCCTGCTCACCCCATAGTGGCTTGCAAGGTCGTTCTCTGACGGGAGGCGCGACCCAGGACGAAATTCAGTGAGTTCAATTCGCCGCTGGAGGTCCCTTTGAATCTGACCCCATGCGCTTAGGGGCGAATCCTGGTCAACAACGAACGGTTCCATGGGCCAAGTATGACAGTCATCGACGCCCTGATTTTGGACAATCCACATGCCAGATGGCGTGAGGAGCAACAAAAAACCTGCGCTGATAATCGACCAATTTGTCTACTCCGTTAGACATGTTGAGACGGACGTTGTCTGTCTTGCTGCACAGCCTTGGGCAAACCCCTAGGTATGGTCTGACAGCGCTTCTACGCTCAATTGAAAGAGAACCATCTGGTGGCAAAGGAGCATGAACCGATGGAAAAAACGGAGACAGTCAGCGAAGAAGCTCCACGAATTGCGATCGTGGGAAGTGGCCCGTCCGGATGCTATACAGCACAGTTTCTTCGCAAGCGGTGGCCGGACGCAGAGATCGTCATCTTCGACCGTCTTGACACCCCCTATGGCCTGATCAGATACGGAGTAGCTCCAGATCATCTTGGCACCAAAGCCATTGCGAAACAGTTTGAACGCCTGTTTGCACGTGACGGAGTCCAGTTCATTGGCGGAGTAGACATTGGCAGGGATATTCCCATTGCAGATCTGCGTGCCGACTTCGACGTCGTTGTGCTGGCAACCGGGCTGTGGGCGGATCGAACCGTTGATGGCTTTCATCGCCTGGACGGCAGCGCCACCCACGAAGGAGTCTACGGATCGGGCGAGCTGACGCGGATGATCAACGGACATCCGGACCGCAAGTCCGGGTCGATTCGTGTCGGCCGTCGCTCTATCATTGTGGGGAACGGCAACGTCGCGATCGATCTCGTGCGGCTCTTGCTCACCCCACCCGCTGGCCTGGCTGCATTGGGTGTACCTGACGACGCGATAGCGGCTGTCTCCAGCGGCCCCGTTGACCACATCGATGTCGTAGGCCGCTCCAACGTCGCGTACGCGAAATTCGACTCCGCGATGGTCCGCGAGCTGGGAAAACTGCCCGATGTCAGGTTCACCAGCGACATCGAAGCACTGGACCAGGATAGCGAGAAGGCCAGCTCTATCGCGGGCCTCGTTGACGCCTCGCCTGCGTCCGCTACGCGTGAGGTGCGGTTCCACTTCGGGTGGACCCCGTCCCATCTCGACGGGCCACGGCATGTCGAGAGAGCAGTTTTTCGAGATACAGCCGGTCGCCGCAACCAGTTGGTGCTGGAGGCGGATTCCGTGTGCACAGCAGTAGGTTTCACCGAAGCCGTCGACGATGTTCTTCTGCGAAGCACCCTTGAGTGCGAGGCGACGGACCTTTCTCGGGGTCTGCTCGGCAACGGAGTTTACTGCGTCGGTTGGTTCCGCCGGGGACCCGTAGGGACCATTCCCGCGAATCGAAGCGACGCCAGAACGGTGGCCGACGCCATCATCGCCGACATTGAAGCCGGACAGCGATCCAACGCTGTCGCCCAATCCTGACGAATAACCCAATAAGGAGTTTCCATGAACATCGTCGTTCTCTACGGCACCGAATCAGGCAACGCCGAGACCGTTGCCGATGACCTCGCCTCAGACCTGGCAGCAGAATCGGTCCGCGCGGTCGACATGACCGACGCTACGCTTGAGGACCTGACGCCCGATGCCTTCTATCTCGTCATCTGCTCCACCCATGGCGACGGCGACCTGCCCAGCAGCGCGGTCCCCTTCGCAGAGCTGCTCGACAGCGAACAGCCCAATCTTTCGGGAATCCGCTACGCCATGTTCGGGCTGGGTGACAGCTCCTACGAGACCTACAGCCGGGGCAGCGAGCGGATTGATGAAAGGCTCGCAGCCCTGGGCGCCACACGGGTAGGAGAATACGGCCGTCATGACGCCAGTGACGGCTCGCTGCCTAATGACTCGGCAGTGGAATGGGCCAAGGGCGTAGTTTCCGCCCTTGAGCCGGCGGCGGTGGCCTGATGAGCATCACGACCTCGGTCCACGCAGATGAGTCAGTCCAAGTCCCGCAGGACCTCACGCTTTACTACGACCCCATGTCGTATGCCGATTACGACTACCCGTACGACCTCTACAAGCGCCTGCGCGATGAGGCACCTGTCTACTACAACGCAAAGCGGAACCTCTACGTCGTCTCACGTTACGCTGACGTGCGGGCTGCGATTGCAGACCACGAACGGCTTTCGAGCCGCTTCGGCAACGACGTCGACGGCACGCATGACTCGTACGGCGAAGGCATGCTCGTAACCCTCGACCCTCCTCGGCACACCGCCCTCAGGGCAGCGATCCGTCGTACGTTCTCCGCCCGCGAAGTTCTGGCCAAAGAGGATGGCGTGCGCGAATTCACGCGCGAGCTGATGCGCGGCTTGTGGGAACGCGGCAGCGGCGATTTCGCGAGCGAAGTCGCAGTCCCCATGGGGATCGGCATGGGGATCATGCTCCTGGGCGCTCCCCTTGATGACCACCGGGTGCTCACAGAGCACCTCGAGCGCGCGATGGTACGCACTGTCGGCGAGTACGGCCTTCCCGAGGATGCAGCCGCAGCGAACCACGAGACGGAAGAACTGCTGGCTGAGCGCTTCGCTGCCCGCCGCTCCGAGATCGACGGCGGCACGCCCGCAACAGGCAGCGATGCATTCACGCAGATCCTCATCGCTGTGCACGCCGGCAAGGTCCGCCCTGATGAACAAGAGGGCCTTGCACACCTCGTCCTTTCAGCTGCCAGCGACGCCCCTGCTGCACTGATAACCAACTGCATTGCGGTCTTCGACCGGTTCCCTAATCTGCAGCCTTTCCTGCGTGCCAACCCGTCGATGATCCCGCAGTTCGTGGAGGAGTGCCTCCGCTATGACACCCCGGGCCAGAACGTCTCACGGCAGACGAACGTTGAAGTCGAGATAGCCGGCACGGTCATTCCGAAAGACTCTCGCGTCATGCTCCTGCAGGGTTCGGCCAACCGCGACGAGCGCATCTACCCCGACCCGGACCGGTTTGATCTCACCCGGGAGTTCACGCCGGCAAACCGGATCATGTCCTTCGGTGACGGCATCCACGCCTGCATGGGCGCACCCTTCGCCCGTCTCGCTTCGCGGATCGTCGTCGAAGAACTGCTGCGCGGCCCCGACATCCATGTCTCGGGCACGCCCGAGCGCTGGACCAAGCAGCTGGTCCGCGGCTTCGCCAAGCTGCCGGTCGCATTTGAGCAGTGACCGTGTACCCGCTCGAGCTGGAATGGGGCCTCAAGGATAGCTTCATCGCCTACCTTGAGGCACTCCCCGACGGCCTCATAGAAGAACACAACGGGGCCACCCGACGTGATGGTGTCTTCGTCCTGCCTGGCCGCCAACAGGCGGGCGACGACAATTTTGCGTTCACCGGAACGATGCGCTTCTACGGACACCACGGTGTCCTGGACGTCACGCTCGACAACTTCTCACTCGAACGCTCCGGCAACCGTGCGGTGGTGTACGCCGAAGTATCCGGCGTCCGTATTCCCGTCGCCCAACTCTCGCGAGTGGAAGCCGGTGACAGAACCGTCCTCCACTCGGAGTCCGTGACTCTTACTGACGATGGTGCCGCCGTTCTCGGCGGCGTCTACTCCCCGGGCGCCTCGCTTGCGCCCCTAACTATCCGTTCCACGCATTAGACGCGGAACCAGAGAGGACAACATGCAGTATCGCAACTTCGGCCGAACGGGCTGGAAAGTCAGTGAAATTTCCTTTGGTGCCTGGCAGCTCGGCGGGCAATGGGGCAAGGTGGACGACGAAGAGTCGGTCCGCGCGCTGCTCACGGCCTACGAGCAAGGCATCAATTTCGTCGACACCGCCGAATTTTACGGGTTCGGGCACAGCGAAGAAGTTATCGGGGAGTCCCTCCGTCGATGGGATGGCGACAAGATCTTCGTCGCGACCAAAACCCGGCCCATCCAGTGGCCAAACCCGGACCATGACGACCCCCAGATGCGGGGACGCTACCCGGCCTGGTACCTGCGGGAGAATGTCGAAGCATCACTGAAAAGGCTCGGCGTGGAGCGCCTTGACCTGCTTCAGCTTCACTGCTGGTTGCGGTCAGGGATCGGCGAGCTTGACTGGCTTGAGACCCTGAACGAGCTGCGCGCTGAAGGCAAGATCGACAAGATCGGCGTTTCCATCCGCGACTACCGCCCGGACGAGGGAGTCCAGCTCGCCGAGCTGGGGCTTGCCGACTCGATCCAGGTCATCTTCAACATGTTCGAGCAGCGGCCCGCGGATGCCCTGTTTCCCGCCGCGGCGAAGACCGAGACAGCGATCATCGACAGGGTGGCATTTGATTCCGGTTCCCTGTCGGGGCTTTGGACCCCGGAGACATACGAGAACTGGGAAGAGGGATCGCAGCAGCGGGAAATGTTCCGTGGCGAGCGGTTCCACGAAACCCTGCGCCGAGTGGAGGCCCTGAAGGAGCTCGTCTCGCCCTACTACGAAACTCTGGCGGAGGCCGCCATCAAGTACGTCCTGTCCTCCCCTGAAGTCTCTACCGTCATCGCCGGAATGAGCAGTTCGCGAAACATCGAACGGAACGTCGGCTACTCAGACGGTGAACCGTTCCCCGAAGAGCTGCGCGGGAAGCTTGCCGAGCACGCCTGGATCAGGAACTACTACAAATGAGCCGCGCAGACCGTGTCCGGGCTGAACTCCTCAGCCCGGAGGAGCTCAACGCGCGCTTAGCCACGCATTCAATTGCGTATCTTCCGCTGGGGACCTTGGAATTCCACGGGCCGCACCTGCCCATCGGGCTGGACGCGCTCACTGCACACGGCGTCTGCGTCGCAGCTGCCCTGCGCAGCGGCGGAATTGTGCTCCCGGCCGTGTATCAAGGCTTCGGCGGGGGACACGGCCACTACCCGTGGACCATCATGATGGCCGGGGGAGAGGGCATCAGAGACCATCTGCACACCACGCTGACGCGGCTGGAGGAATTTGGCGTCAAGACGGCCGTGATCTTCAGCGGCCACTTTGCGCCCGAGCAGCTGGACATGATTGACCAGGTCGCCGCGGCGTGGAACGACCGTGAAGCCGGCATCTTGACGGTGGCCGCCACCGCTGTGAACAGATGCCCCACCGCGCCGTTGCCGCCGGATCATGCCGGAGAGTTCGAGACCACCCTGTTGGCCGGCATTGCTCCGGAACTGGTGCATCTTGAGCGCCTCCCCTCGTCGCACACCCACCCCGCCCTGGACCCGGAGGACGATCCTTATGGGCTTCACCGCCACGAGCGCGAGCACCCACTGTGGGGCGTGTTCGGGCCTGACCCGCGGGACGCGAACCTGGGTTCGGGGCCGGCGCTTCTAGGGCATATGGGGGAGTGGCTGGCTGAACAGGCCGTAACTGCAGCCTAGGTCTTTGAGCCGCGGTGCTCCCGCTGCAACGGGGCCCCGGGAATGTAAGGTAGAACAGACAAAGCCTTCTTCCCGGGGCCCTTCCTGCAGTACGAGGTGAACGCATGGACCGAACCAGCCAAACGAAGCGGTTCCGCCAGGTCACGCAGGAAGATGTCGCACGCGAAGTTGGTGTATCCAGGACGCTCGTCTCTTTTGCCTTCCGTGGCGCGGCAGGTGTCAGTGATGAGACCAAGCTTGCGATTCTCGATGCGGCGAAGCGGCTGGGCTACCGGCACAATGCGGTCGCCGCGGATCTGGCGAGCAAGCGCCCCTCCACTGTCGGTCTTTATCTGCTGGACCTCAGCAACGAAATCTTCGTTGACATCTTCAGCGGTGTGAGCGAGGGTCTTTCCGCCGCGAAGAACCGCCTCATCCTGAGCGTGTCGCATTCCAGGGGAAGGGTCGATGCGGGCTCGGTCGAATCGCTGATCGAAGCACGGGTTGGCATCGTGATTGCCGCAACTCTACTTGACCCTGACGAGCGAGTGCGCGAACTTGCCCGAAGCGTGCCGCTGGTGTGCGTGACGCGGCGCGTTGAAGGCCTGGACAGTGTGTACTCGGACGACCGTGCTGCCGGGAAGGCAGCCACCGAGCACCTCCTCAGCCTCGGGCACACGCGTATCGCCCACATGACCGCAGCATCCCACGAGGGGCACGGCGAGCGGCTGCGCGCCTACGAGGAAACCATGCGTGCTGCTGGGCTTGTCCCTCAGGTTGTCGTCGCGGAGGACTACACGCAGGAAGCTGCGGAGCGGGCCGCCTTTTCGTTCCTCGTCGCTTCAGACCGTCCCACCGCAGTGTTCGCCCACAACGACGAACTTGCGTTGGGCGTCCGGGAGACAGCCCATGTCCTGGGGCTGGAAGTTCCACGGGACCTCTCGCTCGTTGGCCACGACGACTCGCGGGTGGCGAAACTCCACGGCATAGACTTGACTTCGGTTGACCTCCACGCCATCGAGCTCGGCCGCGCGGCCGGGGTCGCGGCCCTTGAACGGCTGGCGAACCCCGACCTCCCCGTCATCGACCGCAAGTTCGAGCCGCGTCTGGTCGTCCGCGGGTCCACCGCGCATGTTGGGACTCCTTCCTCCCGGCGGTAAAGCGCCTCCAGGGTTCGCTTAAGGAAATAGCTTGGCTGACGTCCTTGGATTATCAGTTGTTCTCCGGCAGCCCGGATTTCCATTGACGGTCAGCGGGGCTCGGACGCAGTGCAAGGAACGCCGCTTCCAGTTCGCTCACCAGAGGCTCACTGCAGGCCGTGATTGCTGAGCAGAGGTTTTTGATCTTGCTGGTGCCGATGACCGTCGTCGATGCTCCCGAGCGCCACATCGAGTATTGGTTGGCAATGAAAGAGATGTCGACCCCGCGTTCGGCGGCAAGCGTACGCATTGCAAGGGCACTGTTGATGATGGCGGACGATGCCGGATGATCGTTACCGAAAGCAGTGCCTCCCGGTGTGAGCAGCCCGACCGCAACTGCCGCGGCGTTGATGACGCCCACGCCTTCTTCTGCTGCTACCGGGATGATCCGGTCGGCCAGGGATCCGTCCAGCAGCGTCGCCTTGGCATAAGTCAGGACCACATCGACGTCGGTCTCCCGCATCACCCGCTCGATCGTGTGGATCGGGTAACCGCTCATACCGACAAACCGGCATTTGCCTTCGTCCTTCAGCTTCTGGATCGTGGCGAATCCTTCGCCCAGCACAGGGCCGAGGGGGACAAATTCGACGTCGTGAAGTTGAAAGATATCGACGTAATCGGTCTTCATGCGGGTAAGGCTTTGTTCCAGGCTGGCCCGGATCCGGGCGGGGGAAAAGTCGAATTCCCCGAACCCGTATCTTCCGGCCTTGGTGGAGAGGATGACCTTCTCACGCCGCCCATTGAGGGCGACGCCGAGGCGTTCCTCAGCGCTTCCGTAGTACACGGAGGTGTCAATGAGGTTTACTCCGAGATCGATGGCGGCGTGGACGACGTTCACCGCTTCCTGAAGGGTTACCGGACCAAACATCTCTCCAATGGATCCTGTTCCGAGTGCGACCGGGGCTACCGTCAGTCCGGTGTTGCCGAGGGGGCGGTGTTCCACTATCGGTTACCTTCTCTGTAAAGAAAAGGCGCTCCGCACGTATAAGCGTGCGGAGCGCCAACTGCCGGGTAGGGCGTTACTTATCAGGCGGTTGTGCTCAGGCGAGGGCTCTGCCTTGACGGTACCGCTTGATGCCTTCGGCACCTTCTACGACCGCTGCGGTGAGTTCTTCAACTGAAGTGTCTTCGCGGCGGACGTCCAGGATTTTCCGGCCGTGGTTCATGACGATGTGCCGGTCACACACCTTGAAGGCGTGATGAAGGTTGTGGGTCACCAGGACGGAGCTGACTCCTTCGCTTTTGAGTTGAAGGAGGTAGTTCAGCAGGGCCTCGGTCGCCCTCACAGCCAGTGCCGAGGTCGGCTCGTCCAGGATGAGGAGCGACCGCTTGAAGTGCACGGCACGGGCAATCGCGACAGCCTGGGCCTGTCCGCCGGAAAGGGAACCGACGAGTTGCTTAGCGCTCTTGATGCCCTCAATGGAGACCACCGAGTCAAGGATTTCGGTGGTGATGTCATCCATTTCCTTGATCTTCATGAAGCCGAAACGGTTGGTGATCTCCCTGCCGGCGAAGATATTACGGGTGATGGACATAGTGGGCACGAGCGCGGAGTCCTGGAAAATGGTCTCAACGCCGCGGCGTTCGGTCTCGGGTCGGTTTACCTTCGGCACTTCCTCGCCGTCCCAAAAGTACTGTCCGCTGGTCATCGGGACGACGCCGGACATGATCTTCACCAGGGTCGATTTGCCTGCACCGTTGTCGCCCAGGAGCCCGACTACTTCCCCTTTTCCTATTTCGAAGGAGACGTCTTTGAGGACGGTGTTGGGGCCGTAGTTTTTGACTATTTTTTCGATGCGGAGGAGCGGCTGGCCGGATGTGGTCATGCTGGACGTCGTCTGCGCGGTAGGGGTCGTCATGATGCTTTGCCCTCCATGAACTTGTTGAATACGGCGGCGATGACAATGGCCAGGCCGAGGAAGAGCTGGACATAGAAACCTGGCGCATTGGCAAGGATGAGTCCGTTCTGGATGATCATGATCAGGGCAGCGCCCACGATCATGCCGATGACCGTACCTCGGCCTCCTGTGAGGGAGCATCCGCCGACAACAGCTGCTGCTATCGCAAGGAGCGTGTAGTCATCGGTTGTACCGGGCTGCATGCCTGAGGTGCGGCCAACGATCAGAACCGATGCCAGGCCAACCATGAGTCCAAGGAATGCGAAGGCCTGGAGCCTGACCGCCAAGGGTTTGATGGACACGGCAGCGGCAGCGGCAGGATTGCCTCCAACCGCGTAGATTTTGTTTCCTGCCTTGTGGCGGTGCAGGTAGAACCAGGCGGCGATCCCGATAACAACCATCCACACGATCTGTGAGCGGAAGTAGCCGTAGTCACCTGCCAGGACATCCACGGCTTCCGGTGTGCGGACTCCGGGGCTGAACGTTGCAGGTGTGAGCCCGTTGATGAAGATTGAGGCCCCGGTCCAGAAGAAGCTCATGCCGAGCGTTGCGATGAAGGACGGGATCCGGGTGTAAACCACGATGAGCCCGTTCAAAAGGCCGATTACCACCGTGCAGGCAATGGCTGCGAGCATGCCGACGATCCAGTCAGTCTCATTCGCGACCCGGATGAATACGACGCCGGCAAAACCGATCATCGCACCGACGGACAGATCGAACTCCCCACAGATCATCAGTACGCCGACACCGATCGCCAGGATCGCCAGGGCAGGGATGCTCTGGGACAGGACGCCGGACATGTTTTCCCTGGACAGGAACGGGAAGGCGCTCGGGCTCACGGCGCTGTAGAGCGAGAACGCGACCAGGATGACGACGAAAATGATGCCAATTTCGAGGGCGCCGCGGCCCCGCAGGTAGTACAGGTTTTCCTTCAGCCTGCCCGAGAATGTAGTGGGCTTGCTGTCGGCAAGGCGCCGCCTTGTGGGTACCTCATCCATGGCCAGCGCCGGAGTCGGAAGCTGTCCGCTCACAACTGGCTCTGTCGGATTCTTGATGTTGGCCATTTCGGCTCTCTCAATTCTCTGTGCGTGGCCCAAGGAGGGCCCTGGTGTAGCTGTTGATGTGAAGCAGTTCGGACTTGGTGTGCGGGACCCGTCGGGCCCCGCACACCCCGCTGCATGTCGTTACCAGCGGACGCCTTGTAGGTCCTTGGCCGTGAGGTTTTCGACGGTGTTCTTATCGATGAGTCCGTTACCGCCCGAGTTGATGTTTGTGGGTGAGAGCCCGAAGTCCAACTGGAGCGAGGCCTGAAGTACCGACTGGAAACCTTGGATGTAGCCCTGCTGATCGGCGGTGGCGAGAATCCGCCCGGAGTTGATCCCGTCAATTACCTGGGGAGAGGTGTCGAAACCGATGATTGGTGCAGTGACGCCTGCGGCGTCTTCGGCTGCCACGGCGTTGCGGTGGGGAGTGCCGCCCAGGGGAACAACCGCTTTGACGTCCTTGTTGGCGGTGAGCCACGACGTCATGGAGTCGAGGGCGGCACCGTCTTCGGCCGACGTGCGCAGGTAGGTGCAGGAGGCGCCAACGGTCTTAAGGGCGGCCTCCACACCGCCGCCGCGCTGGATGGCGTACTGCTGCGTGGGCTCTTCAGCAGGGCACAGAACCTTGTCGCCTGCGCCGATCTTGACATCCTTCAGCAGCCGCTGGCCTACGAGCTGGCCAACCTGGGTGAAGTCTTGCCCTACGAACGCCTGGACACACGATTTGGCATCCTCGGACGGGGGGACGTTGAAGCCGTACACGGAAATGCCGGCCTTGGAGGCCTCACAGGCCGCCCCTTCCCAGGACGGGTCGTTGAAAGGCACAAAGATCGCCGCGGGCTTATTCGCAATGGCTGAACTGATGAGATCCCCCATCTTGCTGGCGACCCCTCCGGCGGTCTGCTCTGTCATTTGCAGGCCGCCGAGCTTGGCTGCGTCCTTTGCTCCCGTGGCCATCTGGTTCCAGAATGCGTCGCCGGCGGGGTCGTAGTACGTCAGAAAATAGACTGACCGGTTTTCAGCACGGCTGCCGAGGCCGCTTTCGAGGGCGGCAGCGCCGGATCCGTTACCTTCGGAACCGCTGTTGCTGCAGGCGGTCACCAGCAGAAGCGCGGCAACCGAGGCGGCGGCGAGGCCTGCACGTGTGACCTTCCGCAAACCGTTTGTCGTCTTTGACACGATAGGTCCTTCCTAAAGCCCTTAGATGTCGCTCGCGCTATGCGGCGACGGGTCTTGTTTCGAGCGTCATCTGTGGCGCTCATCACAACATATTAGACATTTCGCGCGTTAGTGATGTCAACCCTTTGTTCTAACATTTCCGCAGCTGCAACCTTCTCGCGCGCTCCCCCCGCGCGAGATTTGCCCCATAAAATGGGTACACGAGCGGTGGGAACTCGCGATTATTGTGACCACATCCATGGACGCGTCCATGGACGCGTCCAAAAAAGTTTGAGCTGACATATGTACTTTCGCGTGTTAGTCTTTGTGACCATAGTCACGACCTTGTGCCTGACAAAGGAGTCTTCATGGCAACTGCACAACACTCTGTAGCGTCCGCTTCGACGCTCCCGCCCCTGACGGGGGGACCCCACCGCAAACGTCTTGGTCTTGTCGCCCTGGTGGCGACGTTCGGCGGCCTCCTCTTCGGCTATGACACGGGAGTCATCAACGGGGCACTCCGCCCCATGTCCGCAGAGCTGGGCCTGACCCCAATTACGGAAGGCCTTGTTACAAGCTCCCTAGTCTTTGCCGCCGCCCTGGGCGCACTGATCGGTGGCCGCCTCTCCGACGGGTGGGGACGCCGGAAGACAATCATCCTGCTTGCAGTTCTCTTCTTCGCAGGAACCCTGGCGGTTGTTCTTGCCCCGAACCTCGAGGTGCTCATAGTGGGGCGCATCCTCCTCGGCCTGGCAGTCGGCGGCGCTTCCACCGTCGTTCCAGTGTTTCTCGCCGAGATCGCCCCCTACGAGATCCGGGGATCCCTCGCCGGACGCAATGAACTCGCAATCGTTGTCGGCCAACTCGCAGCGTTCATCGTCAACGCCGTAATCGCTGGTCTCTTCGGACACGTCGAAGGCGTCTGGCGCATCATGTTTGCAATTTGCGCACTCCCGGCTGTCGCCCTGTTCTTCGGCATGCTGCGCATGCCCGAGTCACCCCGCTGGCTCGTGGAGAAGGGCCGCCGGGAGGAAGCTCTTGCGGTGTTGCGGACCGTCCGTTCTGAAGAACGTGCGGTAGCTGAACTCGCTGACGTTCAGAACATCGCCCAGGAGGAAATGAAGAGCCACCAGCTCGGCTGGCGGGCAATATTTTCGAACAAAAACCTGCTCCGCATTTTGCTCGTCGCGATTGGCCTGGGAATGGCCCAGCAGCTTACAGGCATCAACTCGATCATGTACTACGGCCAGACCGTTCTCGTCGAGTCGGGATTCAGCGAAAGCGGTGCGCTCATCGCCAACATTGCTCCCGGCGTCATAGCGGTCGTAGCAGGCACAGCCGCACTTTTCCTCATGGACCGCATCGACCGGCGCAAGAACTTCATCCTCGGGCTCGCCCTGACAACGGTTTCCCACCTACTCATTGGCATCGCCTCCATGGCGCTCCCGGTCGGAAACCCGGTACGGCCGTTCGTGATCCTCGCCCTCGTCGTACTGTTTGTCGGCTCAGTGCAGCTGTTCCTCAACATCGCGGTCTGGGTGTACCTGTCGGAGGTGTTCCCCTTGCACATGCGGGGGATTGGCATCGGAATCTCTGTGTTCGTCCTGTGGGTGACAAACGGGTTCCTGTCACTCTATTTCCCCTCCCTCGTCGGCGCGGTGGGCATTACGGGCTCCTTCTTCCTTTTTGCTGCGATAAACGTTGTGGCTCTCATCTTTGCGATCACCCAGGTCCCCGAGACCCGCGGCCGCACACTCGAGGCGCTGGAAGAGGACGTGACAACGGGGGCTATCTACCTCGTCCGCCGGTAATTGACGGTCCACACAATTTCTCCTAACTGACCCGGCCCTTCACCGCCGGAAGCTTTTGAAAGGCAAAATCCCATGAACCAAAACTTGCGCGTCGCCATTATCGGAGCAGGGAAAATGGGCGCAGACCATGTCCAGCGCCTCCATAGCCGCATCCGCGGCGCGGATGTCGTGGCCGTCATTGACGTTGACCTTGATCGTGCCAACGCGGCAATTGAGGACATCCCCGGCGCAAAGGCATACGCGACGGCCGCCGAAGCCTATGCCGGCAGCGACGTCAACGCCCTTGTGATCGCTACGCCGGGCTTCCTCCACGAAGATGCCCTCCTTGAGGCGCTGTCGCGCGACATCCCGATCCTCTGCGAAAAGCCGCTCACACCCGATGCAGCGTCCGCCTGGAAAATCGTCGAAGCTGAGCAGCGGCTTGGCCGTAAACGGATCCAGGTAGGCTTCATGCGCCGCTTTGATGACGGGTACCGGCAGCTCGGCGATTTGATCCGCTCCCGCGAACTCGGCGAGCTTCTCATGCTCCACTGCCACCACCGCAACCCAGACGTCCCCGCCAGCTTCACCAACGAAATGCTCATCAACGACTCAGTCGTCCATGAGTTCGACATCATCCGTTTCCTGACCGGCGAGGAAATCACCGGCGTGCAGGTGCGGCTCGGAAAGGGCACTTCCAAGGCTCCTGAAGGCCAGCACGACCCCCAGCACGTCCTCATCGAGACCGAATCCGGCGTCCTGGTGGACGTGGAAATCTTCGTCAACGCCCAGTTCGGCTACCAGGTCTCAACGCAGGCCGTGTTCGAAGACGGGATCGTAGACATCGGAGTCGACGGCGGAGCGTACATCCGCCGGTCCGGCCAATGGGGCGGCAAAATCACGCCAAGCTTCATCGAACGCTTCGGCGCGGCGTACGACGTCGAGGTTCAGTCATGGGTCGATGCAGCACTCCGCGGCGAGATGCAGGGCCCCTCAACCTGGGATGGCTACGCAACCGCATGCTGCTGCGAGGCCGGGATCGAGGCGCAAAAGAGCGGCGACAAGGTCAACGTCCTGCTGAATGAGAAGCCGGAACTCTACAAGTGAAGACAACGCTCGACCGGCGCGAGGGCGCATAGCCGCTAGTGCTGGGCCTGTCCCCGCCACTGCACAACCGGGAAGCGCGCTCCACCCCCCGTCCTTCATCACATGCGGTAATAAACCTCAAAGGAAAGATCATGAAACTCGGCGTTTACAACGCAATCCTGCACGACCGCCCGCTCCCTGAAGCCCTCAAAGTAATCGCCGGTCTTGGCCTGACCGGCATCGAGATCAACTCCGGCGGCTTCCTCCCCCCGGCGCACATCCCCACCTTCGATGACATCCTCGAAAGCGACGCCGCCCGCGACGACTACCTCGCGATCTTCGAAGGCACCGGAGTGTCAATTGCCGGACTGAACTGCAACGGCAACCCCCTGCACCCCAACCGCCTCATCGGCGACAAGCACGCCGAAGACATCCGCCGCTCCATCCGCCTCGCCCACCGCCTCGGCCAGAACCGGGTCGTCACCATGTCCGGGCTGCCCGGCGGAGAACCCGGAGCCACAGTCCCCAACTGGATCGTCAACGCCTGGAACTCCGCCTCGCTGGACGGTTTGGACTACCAATGGGGCGTCGCCGCCGAGTTCTGGAAAGAGACCGACAGGCTCGCGCGCGACCTTGACGTCAAGGTCGCCCTGGAACTGCACCCGCAGAACCTCGTCTTCAACCCGGCCGACGTGTACAAGCTCATCGAACTCACCGGAGCCACCCACATCGGGGTAGAGCTGGACGCCTCACACCTGTTCTGGCAGCAGATGGACCCGGTAGCCGTCGTCCGCGAACTGGGCCCGCTGGTTTTCCACGCCGCAGCGAAGGACGTGCGCGTCAACAAAGAAACAGCCGCCATCTACGGCGTCCTGGACAACCGCTTCCGCCGGCTCTCCCCGGACGAGAACCGCACCAACCTCGGCGGCGACGAATGGGCCAACGAATGGCCCAAACCCGCCGCCTGGGACTTCGTCGCCCTCGGCAAAGGCCACGACACCGCCTACTGGACCGAGTTCCTCCGCGCCCTCCACGAAGTCGACCCCAACATGCTCATCAACATCGAACACGAAGACGTCGAACTGGGCCGCATCGAAGGCCTCGAAGTCGCAGCCAAAGTCCTCAAAGACGCCGACGCAGCCCTGTCCGTCCCGGCATAAGAACCTGAGGCCTCTAAAAGGGCGGCCCGCCCCGGTCCCGCACACCGGACGCCTTTCGGCATCCATCAGTGGGGCCTACAAGACCCGCTCCGTAACCCACGGAGTTCCACACCAGAAAGGTCCACGATCACCGTGACCCACGAGCTTCTCACGATCGGGCGCATCAGCGTAGATATTTACCCGAACGACATCGGGGTTGGGCTGGAGGATGTTACTTCCTTCGGCAAATACCTTGGCGGTTCGCCGTCGAACGTTGCCGTTGCCGCTGCCCGGCACGGCCGCCGCGCAGGCGTCATTACCCGGACCGGGGATGATGCCTTCGGCAGGTACCTTCACCGGGAACTACGCAAGTTCAACGTCGATGACACTTTTGTCGCTCCCGTCAAGGATTACCCCACTGCGGTGACCTTCTGTGCCATCAAGCCGCCGGAAGATTTCCCCCTCTATTTCTACGGCCGCTTTCCCACGGCACCGGACCTTCAGATCAAGGCCGACGAACTGGACCTGGACGCCATCCGCGCCGCCGGCATTTTCTGGTCCACGGTGACAGGCCTGTGCCAGGAGCCCAGCCGGGCAGCGCACATCGAGGCCCACCAGGCAAGGGACCGGGACAGCCTGAAAATCGGCCAGTACACGATCCTTGACCTGGACTACCGGCCCATGTTCTGGGCATCGGAAGAAGAAGCCCGCGCCGAGGTTGCCAAGATCCTGCCGCACGTCACCGTGGCCATCGGCAATGACAAGGAATGCGCGGTAGCGGTGGGGGAGGGCACCCCGGACGAGCAGGCCGACCGGCTGCTGGCAGCCGGTGTCGAGATCGCCGTCGTGAAGCTCGGCCCCGAGGGCGTGCTGGCAAAGACCCGCACCGAGCGAGTCGTCTCGGCCCCCGTCCCGGTGGAAACCCTCAACGGATTGGGTGCGGGAGACTCTTTCGGCGGCACCTTCTGCCACGGGCTGCTGTCCGGCTGGCCACTGGCGCAGGTTCTGGACTACGCCAACGCCGCCGGCGCCATTGTCGCCTCCCGCCTTTCGTGCGCCGATGCCATGCCGACACCGGACGAAGTCACCGCGCTGCTGGCCCAACATGGCCGCCCGGTTCCCGGCATTTCCATCCCCCAAGGAGCAGCACTGTGACACTCACCCCACTCGCCGCCAACAACGTGGTGGATGACGATCCCCGCCGCTACGAGCACCTGAGTACGATACGGCTGCAGGACCCGGCCGCCGTGGCGCGTGCGGCCAAGTCCCGCCGCCGCCACCCCGGACTCAAATACGGCAAGCAGAACTTTATTGTCGCCGCTGACCACCCGGCCCGCGGCGCCCTCGCCGTGGGTTCGGATCCGGTGGCCATGGCGGACCGCCGCCAGCTGCTGGACCGGCTGCAGGTCGCGCTGGCCAACCCCAACGTCGACGGCGTGCTGGCGTCCCCGGACATCATGGATGACTTGCTGCTTTTGGGTGCGCTGGAGGGCAAGCTGGTGTTCGGTTCGATGAACCGCGGCGGGCTGTCCGGTCTGGTCAACGAAATCGATGACCGCTTCACTGGCCACACCGCCACCGCCCTTGAAGCGCTCGGCGCCGATGGCGGCAAGATGCTGACCCGCATCTGCCTTGGTGATCCGGACACCGTGGTGACTCTGGAGGCCACGGCCAAGGCTATCGACTCCCTCGCCGAGCGCAAGCTGATTGCCATGGTGGAGCCGTTCCTCTCGGTCCGCGAGAATGGCAGGGTCCGCAACGACCTGTCCACGGATGCGGTGATCAAGTCGATCGCCATCGCCGAGGGCCTGGGATCCACCAGCGCCTACACCTGGATGAAGCTGCCCGTGGTGGCGGAGATGGAACGGGTCATGGCAGCCACCACCATGCCCACTGTCCTGCTGGGCGGAGACCCTGCGGGCACCCAGGACGAGGTTTTCGCCAGCTGGCAGGCCGCGCTGGCCCTGCCCGGAGTCCAGGGCCTTACCGTCGGCAGGACATTGTTGTATCCAAGAGATGGTGACGTAACGGCTGCCGTTGCTACAGCAGCCTCCCTCTTAAGCCACCGCGCGAGCACCCCGGAGTAAGAATCATGGCAACGCGAAGAATGACCGTGGCCCAGGCCGTTGTCGAATACCTTTCCAAGCAGTACACCGTCGACCGCATCGGCAACGAGGAGTACCGGGAGCGCCTGATACCCGGCACATTCGGCATCTTCGGCCACGGCAACGTGGCCGGTGTGGGCCAGGCACTGAAGCAGTACCAGCACCGTGACCCGCGTATCATGCCCTACTACCAGGGCCGGAACGAGCAGGCCCAGGTCCACCAGGCCGTGGGCTACGCCCGGCACACCCGGCGGCGCCAGACCTTTGCGATCAGCACCTCGATCGGTCCGGGTTCCTCGAACCTGCTGACCGGTGCGGCGCTGGCCACGACGAACCGGCTGCCGGTTCTCCTGCTGCCGTCCGACACGTTCGCCACCCGGGCCGCGGACCCGGTCCTGCAGCAGCTGGAGCAGCCCTACGCCTACGACCTGACCGTCAATGACGCTTTTAGGCCGCTGTCCAAGTTCTTTGACCGGGTCACCCGGCCCGAGCAGCTGTTCTCCGCGTTCCACCACGGCCTGCGGGTCCTGACGGACCCTGCCGAAACCGGCGCGGTGACCATCTCGCTGCCCCAGGATGTCCAGGCCGAGGCGTTCGAGGTGCCCGAGGAGTTCCTGGCCGAGCGGGAGTGGCGAATCCGCCGCCCGGACGCGGACGACGACGACATCGCCCGCGCCGCCGCTGCCATCCGTGCGGCGAAGCGGCCACTGATCATCGCCGGCGGCGGCGTCCTGTACGCCTACGCAAACGGGGAACTCGCGAAGTTCGCCGAGCTCACGGGCATCCCCGTGGGCAACACGCAGGCCGGGGTCGGCGTCCTGCCCTGGGACCACAAGTTCAGCCTCGGTGCGATTGGTTCGACGGGCACGACGGCGGCGAATGCCATCGCTGCCGAGGCGGACCTGATCATCGGGATCGGCACCCGGTACGAGGACTTCACCACCGCGTCCCGGACCGCGTTCCAGAACCCGGACGTGCGCTTCGTGAACATCAACGTCGCCCCGATCGATGCATACAAGCACGGCACCACGCTGCCGATCGTTGCCGATGCCCGCAAGGCCCTGGTCAAGCTCAACGCGGCCCTCGGCGGGTACCGCGTCGGCGCGGACCTGGAACAGCAGATTGCTTCTGAGAAGAAGCGCTGGGACGCTACCGTGGACGAGGCCTTCGATACCCGCTTCACACCGCTACCGGCACAGAACGAAATCATCGGCGCCACATCCCGCGCCATGGACCCGGCCGACGTCGTGATCTGCGCCGCGGGTTCCCTGCCCGGGGACCTGCACAAAATGTGGCGGGTCCGGGACCCGTTCGGCTACCACGTGGAATACGCCTACTCCTGCATGGGCTACGAAATCCCCGGCGGGCTCGGCGTCAAACGCGCCGCCCTTGCCGAGGCCGCCAACGGCGGAACCCAGCGCGACGTCGTCGTGATGGTGGGGGACGGCTCCTACCTGATGATGCACACCGAGTTGGTCACCGCCGTCGCCGAACGGATCAAGCTGATCGTGGTCCTGATCCAGAACCACGGCTACGCCTCCATCGGTTCCCTGTCCGAAATGCTCGGCTCACAGCGGTTCGGCACCCAGTACCGTGCCCTCAATGAGGAGCAGCACAGCTTCGACGAGGGCGAGACCCTGCCGGTGGACCTGGCCCTGAACGCCGAGTCCCTGGGCGTGAAGGTCATCCGGATCGAACCGGGGGAGAAGGTCATCGCCGAACTCGAGCAGGCCATCCGCGACGCCAAAGCCGCGCCCGAACGCAGCGGACCGATCCTGATCCACGTCGAATCCGACCCGCTGCTGGATGCACCGTCCTCCGAGTCCTGGTGGGACGTTCCCGTCTCCCAGATCTCGGAACTGGACTCCACCAAAGCTGCTTTCCAAACCTACGTCGACCACAAGTCACGCCAGCGCAAACTGCTCGGCTGACCCCTACTGCCGCCCGTGAACACCAGCACCCCTACCACTCAAGGAAGAGTCGCCATGACTGTCACCACCGAGACCTCCACCATCAACCACTTCATCAACGGCGCCGAAACTGCGGGTGAAGGTGACCGCACCACCCCTGTCTACAACCCGGCCACCGGCCAGGTCAGCGCTGAGCTGCGTCTGGCCAACCGGGCCGACCTGGACGCCACCGTCGCCGCCGCCCGCAAAGCCGCCGACACCTGGGGTGACATCTCCCTGGCCAAGCGCACCGCGGTGCTCTTCAAATTCCGCGAACTCGTCGCCGCGCACGTGGACGACCTCGCGGCCCTGATCACGGCCGAGCACGGCAAGGTCCTCTCCGACGCCAAGGGCGAAATCGGCCGCGGCCTGGAAGTCATCGAATACGCCTGCGGCATCCCCACACTGCTCAAGGGCGACTACTCTGACCAGGTCTCCACCGGCATCGACGTGTTCTCCTTCCGCGAGCCCCTCGGCGTGGTCGCCGGGATCACCCCGTTCAACTTCCCGGTGATGGTGCCGCTGTGGATGGCGCCGATGGCGATCGCCACCGGCAATGCCTTCATCCTCAAGCCCTCCGAGCGCGACCCCTCCGCCTCCATGCTGCTGGCCAAACTCTGGAAGCAGGCCGGCCTGCCCGACGGTGTGTTCCAGGTCCTGCACGGCGACAAGGAAACCGTTGACGGGCTCCTGACCCACCCTGACGTGGACGGCATCTCCTTCGTCGGCTCCACACCGATCGCCCAGTACGTCCACGAAACCGCCATCAAGCACGGCAAACGCGTCCAGGCCCTGGGCGGGGCGAAGAACCACGCCATCGTGATGCCCGACGCGGACCTGGACAACGCCGCGGACCACCTCGCCGCCGCCGCCTTCGGCTCCGCCGGGGAACGCTGCATGGCCATCTCCGTCGCCGTCGCCGTCGGGGACGCCGCAGACCTGATCGTCAAAAAGGTCGAAGAACGCGCCCTGGCCGTGAAGGTCAACAACGGCACCGCCCCCGACGCCGAAATGGGCCCGGTCATCACCCCGGCCTCCAAGGAACGCATCATCAAAATCGTCACCGAAGCGGAAACAGCCGGCGCTGCCATGGTGGTGGACGGCCGCGACCTCGTGGTCCCCGGCCACGAAGACGGCTTCTGGGTCGGCCCCACCGTCATCGACCACGTCAAGACCGAAATGACCGCCTACACCGAGGAAATCTTCGGCCCCGTCCTCGTCGTGGTCCGCGTCGACACCCTCGAAGACGGCATCAACCTCATCAACGCCAACCCCTACGGCAACGGCACCGCCATCTTCACCTCCTCCGGCGCCGCAGCCCGTACATTCCAGCGCTCCGTCACCGTCGGCATGATCGGCATCAATGTGCCCCTACCCGTCCCGGTCGCCTACCACTCCTTCGGCGGCTGGAAAGCCTCGCTCTTCGGCGACAAGCACATCTACGGACCCGAAGGCGTCTCCTTCTACACCCGCGGCAAGGTCATCACCTCCCGCTGGCCCGAGCACGCCGCCGCCTCCGGCGCCTCCTACAACTTCCCGTCCCACGCGGATGACCACGCCGTTCGTCACGACGGGATTGCTGAGGGTCTTCCGGACCAGCTCGCCGGGGGAGAAGACGCGGTCCCCGGCCGCGCAGACGACGCAACAGAAGGCCGGGGACGGCGCGACTGACCGTCACCGTATCAACATCCCTGGGGGTGGGAGGAGATCCTGCCACCCCCAGGTTCTAATAGCTAAAGGAGCAAGCAATGAAAATAGCGCTGGATCCCACCCCGTTCCATCACAGCCACAGCCTGCTGGAATTCCCCCAGTTGGCCGCCGAACTGGGGTACAAATATCTGCAGCTCACACCCCACCAGGACATGATCCCCTTCTTCACCCGTCCGAAGGCCGACGACGACCTGGTCCGTCAGTTCCGCAAGGCATGTACGGACGCGAGTGTGGAAGTTGCCTCTGTTCTGCCTGTCCTGCGCTGGTCAGGGCCTGACGAGACGATGCGGGAAGCCGCTGTCCGGTATTGGAAGCGCGCGATCCAGATCACCGTAGACCTCGGGGTCAACCAAATGAACACCGAATTCAGCGGTCGGCCCGAGCAGCCCGAAGAATCCGAGGCCGCGTTCTACAAATCCATGGAGGAACTCCTCCCGGTGTTTGAACGCGAAGGAGTGCACGTTGCCATCGACCCTCATCCGGATGACTTCGTCGAGGAAGGCCTCGCGGCACTCCGCGTCATCCGCGGATTGAACTCACCAAACGTCGGCATGACGTACGTCGCCTCCCACACTTTCCACATGAAAGATGACCCGGGCGCGATCATGCGGGCAGCCGGCGACAAGATCCGAGTGGTCCATGTTTCGGACACCATGAACCATCATGCCTCGCATGGCCTGCGATACATCACCAACCCTCCCGGAAACGCGGTGCGCGTTCACCAGCACTTGAAAATCGGTGACGGCGATGTGAATTGGGAAGAGTTCTTCGGCGGCCTAGGCGAGATTGGGTTCCTCGACCGCAGTGACACCGTCATGGTCTCCAGTGTCTTCGCTGAAAACGAATCTGCGCACGAGGTCTCCCGGTTCCAGCTACAGAAGATGCACCAGTTCGCTGAGAACGCACAGGGCCGACGGAGTCATGCCATGGCGACGACGTGACCATGACCGGTAAACCACTGATGGGCATCATGAAGGGCAGGCTTATGTTCGATTCCCATCTCTTGCCAGGGCCCCACGGGCTCACCACGACCAAGGCGCGCGTGGCTCTCGCCAGCCTTCATAGGCTCTTCCCATCGCAGGCACCTCCCGCCCACCGGAAGGCGCAGTGATGAAGGCTCCGGCGTACCGGGCGAAGGAACGTGAGGGGGACAAGGCCCTGAACTTCACGGCAATTGATGCCTCCCCCGTTCCTCTCTACTTCCAGGTCGCGAACGCCATTCGGGAGGCCGTGGATTCCCGTTCGCTGCTGCCAGGAGGAGCTGTTGGCTCAGAACAGCATCTGGCTAAGGATTTTCGTGTATCCATTCCCACCATTCGGAAAGCGATTGGTCTGCTCGAGTCAGAAGGCATTGTCGTCCGCAAACGTGGAGTCGGAACCTACGTTTCAGCGTCGGTCCGCAAAAAGCCCCTTGCCGTCTGCTTTCTCGGAGACCCAGTTCTGCTGACCTCGTTGCCGGCGGAGCTGGGCACCATCATCGCGGACCAGGAGGTGCAACATGAGCTCGCACTTGCAAACCAAAATGAAGTATGGCGTTTGCGCAGGGTACTCAAAGCGCGTGACCGCCCGGTCGCGACGTTCGATGACTTCTTTCCCTCCAAGCCCTTAGACCGGGAAGTCGAGTCAATTTCCGGGGACGCCATCGGTCCGCTAGGCCTGGATGCGGGGCCCAAAACAAATCTCGTGCGGTGGCGAATTTCTGCTGAATTGGCGGAGACTTCATCACTAAGTCCAGATGAGGTTTTCACGGGAGCACCGCTGCAAGTCCTGACAGGAACGGTGTACGGCTGGGATGGGGGCCCTAAACGATTTCTCAGGCATGGTTTCCTGGCCGACCACTTCAGAATTGAAGCGACGCTGTGAGCTTCCGAGCATTAAAAGTTGTGTGCAGCTACTGCTGTTCAAAGGGGTCGGGACTCCACCAGTGCCTCGGGGAACGGCTGCGGGGGTCAAAGCCTTCAACAGCTCTCGAAAAGTAAGAATGTCAGGACAAACCATTGCGCGGTTCCTTTTACCGAACTAGCCTTTAAGCAGAAGTGCTGAGCGAAGCTTGCAACGAACCTCACACATAGGCGTACAGCTTCCACTACCAACAATTGGCGGAACACAATCTCCCAGCCAAGGGTCCTGCACTGAGCTGATCATCACCTCTCTAAAGCCTCAAAGGTGACAAGCCCCTACGACCGGAATCTTCAGCACTTGTTTACGTAGAACTTGCAATCAAGGAGAGAAAAATGACGACTACGAATGCCCAGGTGGTGCTCGAGATTACAGCGACTGATCGGGAGACTCTGGAACGCGACTTGGATCGCGCGGAGCTACTGGCTCGGCAGGAAGCGATGAGAGAACGTAAGGGTGGCGTCCTGATAACCCGTCACACCCAACGTCATTTCACAATCGCAGTCTGCGAGTCAGTCCCCTTTGGGCTCACCCGCGAGCTTTCATCATGGTAGCGGCGTAGGCCGGCAACACCTGGTTCGACGGGGGAACACGAAGCACCACGGGGGCCGTGCAAAAGTCCGGGCAGCAACGGATCAAAGCCACCGGGGGAGCCGGCCCACCTCCCCGGTATACCGGACACCGGACCGGAGCAGGATCTCCCCTTTTTTGCTCTTAAGAAAAGCCAAAAGACAGACCCCTTGGCCCAAATGAACAGGATGACCCGGAAGGGTCTCCCATCTCGGCAAAGAAAGCGATAAAGCGCATGAAGCAAGCGGTTCAGAACCCGACCCTGCTGGAGGTGCCCTCATGATGGCCTGGGCAACGTATCCCTATCAGGGGCAGGTGGTCCTGGTTACCGGAGCAGGATCAGGTATCGGCCGTGCAACTGCGCAAGCATTCCTGGAACAAGGTGCGAGCGTTGCCGTGATCGGCCGGAACCGGGAGTCGCTTGAAGAAACTCTTTGCGGATTTTCCCCCGAGAAGACACTTGCAGTCGTCGCCGATGTCACCGACTCCGGGCAGATAGAGAAGGCCGTTGACGCCGTCTCAAACCGTTTTGGACGTCTGGATACTGTGATTGCAAATGCCGGGCACAGTGAGCCCAGCGACGTGGATACCTTCGACGAAGCAGCCTGGCAGCGGTTGCGCTCGGTCAACCTCGATTCACTCATCCATCTGACACGCCTCACCGCGCCATTCCTGCGCACTGCACGAGGCAGCTTCATCGCAGTGTCGTCAATCGCAGGACTGGGCGGCGATTGGGGCCAGTTTGCCTACAACGCCACCAAAGGCGCGGTCAACGCCTTGGTGCAGAGCCTGGCTCTGGATCTCGGCCGTGACGGTGTGCGCGTTAACGCGGTTGCCCCGGCATTCACCGTCACACGTCTCACCGAGGAACGACTTAACGATCCCCACTTCAAAGAGCGTTTGATGGATCGAATCGCCCTTGACCGCGTCGCACAGCCCGAAGACATCGCCCGCGCATTACTGTTTCTGGCCAGCCCGGACGCTGGCTATATCACCGGCGTCATCCTGCCGGTCGACGGCGGCACCAGCGCATCGACGGGGACACCGCGGCCTCTCCCAGTACTGTCCGGCCGCCGCTAAGTCCCGTCGTCAAGACGCCCAGGATTCAGGGTGGAACGCCCAGCCGATGCGCGAGCGACCGCTGCCCAGGCTTCGGTCACGGCATCGACCTGAAACCTCCTGATTCAGGCCCATGACGCCATTGGATACCAAGCGTCCATGCTCGAATCCAGCGAAGGGTCCGCGCTTGTGACTATGGAGCGGACCGCCGTCGATGACACCGGCCGGCGTGGAGACGGGCCACCACGTCTCCACGCCGATTCGTTCAGCTTTGAAATGAATCTCGTACAGCGCTAATACAAGGAGCCACCTCCATGACCAACTGGGTCTATCCCCTCGGCACTGCCACCGACGGCACATGGGACGTCTCGATCGGAACATCCGACACCTCTCTCACCGTCGACGGGTGGGCGCACACCGGACTGAAGGTGGCCACCCTCGCCGCGGGGACCGACGTCGTCCTTCCCGCTGCGGACGAGGAACGCATTGTTGTGCCGCTCAACGGTTCATTTACGGTGGAGGTGGACGGAACCGGCTACCAGCTGGCCGGACGCCCCTCGGTGTTTTCCGGCCCCAGCGACGTCCTCTACTCAGGGGCGGGGCGCGGCGTCAGCATCAGCTCTGCCGACGGCGGCCGGGTTGCCGTTGCGACCGCCCCGGCCAACGCCTCGTACCCCACGCGGCTGGTGACGGCGGCCGAAACGCCGGTGGAACTGCGCGGGGCCGGCAACTGCTCCCGCCAGGTCCACAATTTCGGTACCCCTGCTGCGCTGGAAGCGGACCGGTTCATCGTGTGCGAGGTCCTCACTCCGGCCGGCAACTGGTCCTCCTACCCTCCGCACAAGCACGACGAAGAGAAGGACGGCGAGACCCACCTCGAGGAGATCTACTACTTCGAGACAAGGGTGGCAACCGGCTCCGCCGCCCCGGCCGACGCCGACGCCATTGGCTACCAGCGCGTCTACGCCTCCGACGAACGGCCCATCGACATATCCGCTGAAGTCCGCACCGGCGACGTGGTCCTGGTCCCCTACGGCTGGCACGGCCCGGCCATGGCGGCACCCGGCTACGACCTTTACTACCTGAACGTGATGGCGGGTCCGGGCCCGGTCCGCGAATGGCTCATCAGCGACGACCCCCACCACGGCTGGGTCCGCCAGAGCTGGGACGGCCAGGACATCGATCCCCGGCTGCCGTTCGGCGCCTACTAATGATGGTCACGGAATTCCAAGGCTGCTGCAGCGAGCCTTTTATGCCTTGATCCCGGGCCGATATAACAAAGTTTAACCGAATGTCTGGACATAGTTTTGACGAGCGATCTAATCATATAGAGCGCTCTAAAGAGGTGGCGGTTACAAAACCTCGCAGGAAATCGTCAGCGCTACAACGACCATCCACAGTACTTTCTGGCTGAGATTGGCCACAGTTTCCGACTAAACCCCTGCCTTCGGCGCTAAATGCAGTGAGCCGCAGCGCCGAGGCATGGTAGTTTCTGGACGGACGCACTCGCATAGAGGAGCTCGTCGGGCAGGCGAACACCTCAGGCTTGACGGAGCCACCGGGATGAGCGCTTGGTTCTAAGACAGGCAGGCCACCACATGAGCGTCCTTCTGGACCCGCGTTGACCCTTCTGCAGATGCGACAAGCAAAACACCGCGATCCCTTACTCCTAGTACCAAAGAAGGCCCCTGCGGGCTGATTCCCCGGCGCCAGGACCACCCAGGCACTCCAAGACCGAGAACCTAAAGACCGGCGAACGTGTTGTCCTCATTTCCCACGCCTGTTACCCCTCCCAGTCATAGTCGCGAAATTGGAAGACGCAATGTTTTGCAAAACGATCTGCTCCCCCGATTCCGACCGCCCTGTCCATTAGGTACGCGGCAGCCCCTCGTCGCGTCAGTGCTTGCTTGACGACCATAGTCATCTGACCCATCGGAAACAGGTAATCATCACTCAGCAGCAAGTCGAATACTGACTCAAAAGGCAGTACCAGCTGGCCCTTGGCATCAACCCCCTGGTGCTCGGCTACCCAGGCATCAATAACTGCGCAGCGTTTAGCCAGCAGATTGTCCGCGAGTTTTTCTTCCATTAGCTCTGGAACGCGGATGCGCAACGCCTTAATCTCAGCGGTATTTAACATCGTCTCCGATGTGAATACTTTTGTCGGTCGGCCTTTGAGGGGCTGCGCCGCAGGGTCATTGGCAGCGCTCCTGAGCTCACTTTCAACCCTCTGCAACTGCGTGTATGGCCCGTAGAAGTCTTCATCATGGTATAGCTTGGAACAAATTCCCTTGTTGATTAGCTCTCGGGCAATGTCCGTATAGGTGCGATTTTTTGACTGCGATAATCCATCAAGTCCCATCGACTTAGCAACACTCACCAGCGTGATTCCACTTCTGACTTTAAGGGCACGATCCATCGTTCTTTTTTCGTGACTCGCTCCCCACGTTATATTTGCCTGACCGGGTACGAAATACATCACTGTGACGCCTTGGGGATACTTTCTCTTGATCCTAGAACGAGGAACCAGATGGTCAGCGTGCAGGGAACTCGCAATGGCACCCGTTACTCCCACATGTATTCGCAAAAACTTAATGGCGATGGAACGGTAGGTCCGCACGTTTTGCCGAACCCAGAGTTGTTTAAAGCCGGAATCTGGATAGTACAGAACCCTAAACTTGTCGGCGGGGGAAGTGGGGCGAAGCCAGCGCAAGGGCTTGGATCGCGTGCGATTCATAATCTTGAGCTGCTTAGTTGCGGTTTGCCATGCTTCGAACGAAATTGCAGGGTAGTCATGGATGTCGTAGTCAGCCAGGTACTCCGCCTTGATCCAATCTGACTGACGTTTAAGATAGTCACCTATTTGCATTACAACCCTTAACTGATACCGTCGTGAATTCTGAATTTTAATTAGAAGCTTAGCGTAGTTTATATACGCCTTTTTGCGACAGCTTGGCGCTTAACCTTGAGCCACCCGGTGTCAGGCCCGCAGCTCAAAAAATGTCGGATAGTTGGAGGGACCAGCGGCGAACGCCAACGCCCGTGGGTGGTTGCTGGGGGACCAGTCAAATACCGGGTGAGCCTTGCTACAGCTGCTCCGCCGGACATCTTCAAGCATCGCCGTCTCCCTCAACGGCAGGGTCACGGTGACGGAAAGCATCACGAACACTTGGCCGCCAGCAAGTTTGAATCCTCCCAAGAGCGAGAGTCTTCCATCCTCGCGAACCAGAGGACGCAGGTCATGTTCTCCCCTGCCGGGTTCTACCAAGAAGCCTCTGATTTCGACCGCTCTGCCTTTAGGGGCCGAGGGAATCCAAACAGCGTCCTTCAGATCCTTGGGTCTGTCGAGGCCAGCCTCCAGGTCCTCGGTTGGAACAACGATGCTCAGGCAGTCAGTCCAACCTTCAGGGCCCGCAGCGGGGCGGTCCCACTTGTGCAGGATCCGTCCGTTGCCAGTGCTCGACGTGGAGAAAAACGCAAGGTTGGCTTGTCAAGGTCTCTTGGGGACATCCCAATCAGCTGGTACCTGAAGTCTCCTGATTCGTGGAGACTTATCTTGTGCAAGTGGGCACTGCTTCGGATGCCGAAATAGACGTCATCACTTCCCCGGTTGGCAAAGGCGCTCTAGAACGACGATCGCGCCCTCGGTTGCCAAGGGGCCGGAGTTCTCGCAGCCCAGCTACTTCTGCTCGTCCGACTCAGACGCCGATAATGGACCTTCCGTCAACCTGTCGCGAGCCGTCCCCTGGCTCAATGTACCGGTGGGGGAGTGCTTCACTCCAGTTTGGCGTGGCGCAGGTATTGGTTGACGGTCTCCCTGCTGATGCCGTAGTCACGGGCAAGGACGGCTTTCGGGACTCCGTTGCCGGCGCGTTGGACCACTTGTCGTGGTCATCAATGTTCTCCATGGTTCGGGGTACAGCGCCTCGGTTGTCTTCATGTATCCTCTGGACGGCACCGGGGACCACGGGTGAGGCCCGCTATCGGCTTACAGGCTCGCGTGTCTGGAGTATCTGGAGTTCGTGGCGGCGGGGGAAGCCTTCCCAGTCGCCTGGGACGAGGCATGCGAAGGCTCCTGTTTCGGCGGCCGTCTTAAGCCTGTCCTGCGGTCCGCTACCCGTGATGAGTTCGGCGAGGTACCCGGCGACGAAGGCGTCTCCTGCGCCTACGGTGTCTACAGCGTCTACCGGGACGGCTTCCTGTCGGAATGCCGTGCCATTGATCAAGGCCAGGGCGCCGTCAGCGCCGAGTTTTATGACAGCCTGGCTTGGCCCCAGCGCAGCTATTCGCCGGGCCAGGTCTTCGGGTTCACCTGGGCCCACTGCTATGGCGGCTTCGTCATCGCCGGCAAAGACGATGTCTGCAAGCGGGATGATGTCGCGGTAGAGGCTGCCCGCTTGGTCTTGTGACCATAGGTTTCCGCGGAAGTTCAGGTCGAAGGAAACCATCACGTTGTGGGTTTTTGCTGTTTCTACTGCGTATCTGAGGGTTGCCTCCGCTTGAGGGGAGAGTGCGGGGGTGATGCCGCTGACGTGCAGCAGGGCGGCGTTTGTGATTAGTTGTTGATTGATGTCTTCGGGTTTAATGCCGGATCCGGCGCTACCTGCTCGGTAGTAGTTGACGCGTTGGGTGGCTGGCGTCCGGCGTTCTTTGATCATCAGCCCGGTGGGGGCGGCAGGGTCGACGGCGATACGGACATCGACGCCTTCGGCGCGGATTTCCCGTTCGACCAGAGTCCCCAGTGAATCCGAGCCGACGCGCCCGCACCACACGGCCTGCACGCCGAGCCGTTGCAGGCCGATGGCGACATTGGATTCCGAGCCCCCAATGCCAAGGCTGAGGGTGGAGGCATGGGCGAGGGGACCGACCTGGTCAGCGCGCATCAGTGCCATGGTTTCACCAAAGGTCAGCACGTAGGGCGCGGCGTTCACCGGCTTGCTCCGAGCTGGTCTGCAGTCTGGTCCACCAGGTCACGGACCCGCCGTGCCCGCGCGGCGAGCTCCTGCAGGTCGCCGCCATTGAAAGCGTCGCCCAGCAGCGGCCCGCCCAGACTCACCGCAAGTGCTCCGGCCTGGATCCAAGCGGGGACGTCGTCGATGTCCACGCCGCCGGAAGGGATGACCTGAATATCGGGGAACGGCCCGCGCAGCTGGGAGACGTAACCGGCACCCACGGTGGAGGCGGGAAAGACCTTGACGGCGGTGGCGCCCAGTTTCCACCCGGCGTGGAGTTCGGTGGGCGTCAGGCCGCCCGGGTAGATTGGCACGCCGCGGCGGACGCAGGCGGAAATGATGTCCGGATCGGTGACGGGGGTGACGACGTAGGCCGCGCCCAGATCCAGGGCGGTTTCGGCTTCGGCCGCGGCGGTGACGGTTCCGATGCCGATTTCCAGTGCGTCGCCGAACCTCTCCTGCAGGCGGGGCAGTTCGTCCCAGACCCCTGGAGTGCTCAAGGTCAGTTCGATGCTCAGGACGCCGCCGCGCTGGAGTGCCTCGATGATCGGGGAGTACTCCGAGGCATGGGAGGCGCGGAGTACGGCCACCACCCGCGTTGCGTTGAGGATGGCGGATGGGGCCGGGCGGAGAAGAGTGCCTTGGTCATCGAGGCGTTGCATGGAAGTTCCTTTTGGTCAGGTGAGGAGTGATGACGTGCCCGACGGCGGCGCGTGCCGCAGTCGGGCGTTCAAGAGGTTTACTTGACGTGCTGTGCCACTGATGCATCCGTCGTGGCTGCATTCGCGCGGCTAACCGCGTGGTTGGCCGGCTTCACATCTTCCGGGTCGGTGAGGTCGCGGTCGAGAGTCTCGGGCGTCATCCTCGTCGCGATGAAGCTGACGAGCATCACCAGGGACATGTAGATGGCCACCGGGATCCAGGAGTTGCTGAACATTGCCAGCAGTCCGGCGCAGATCATCGGGGCGATGCCGCCACCAATGATCGAGGCGAATTCACGTCCCAGTGTGACGCCGGCGTAGCGGTAGCGGCTGCCGAAGATTTCCGGGAAGTAGCTCATGTGGACGCCCACCACGCCCTGGCAGGCCAGCATGAAGCCGACAACCATCACCAAAATGATGGCCAGGGGCGATCCGGCTCTCAAGAGCATAAAGGCGGGTGCGGGGAAGAGAACTAGCGCTCCGGTGATGATCGAGACGACGCGCCGGCGGCCGATTTTGTCCGACAGAATTCCGAAGGCCACGGCCGCCACACCGCCGCAGAGTGCACCGATCAGGAGCACCTGGGGGATGAATTTGGGGTCCACGCCGACGATTGAGATCAGGTACGTGGCCATGAAGACCTGGATGGTGTATGACTGTGCGCTGACGCCGAACGTCATCATGGTAACTCGAAGGACGTTGGCTTTGCCGAACTTCGCAACCTCCTTGAGCGGGGCGGGGGGTTCTTCACGGGTCCGCTTGATTTCTTCGAAGACCGGGGATTCATCGAGCTTGCGCCGGATGACCATGGCTGCAATGGTGACGAAGATGCTGGAGAGGAAGACAAGCCTCCAGCCCCAGTTCATCATGTCGTCAGGGGCGAGTGCCTGGGCGGCCATCCAGACGAGCGCGCCCAGTGCGGTTCCCGCTGCGGCGCCCACCATGATCAGGGATGCCATCTTGCCTCGCGTGCCCAGACGGGCGGATTCCGTGAGCAGGGTGGCACCGCCGGACTGTTCTGCGCCAGCTCCAAAGCCTTGGCCCGCCCGGCATAGAACGAGGAGGATAGGAGCCCAAACGCCAATCTGGTCGTAGGTTGGCAACAGGCCAATCAGCAGCGTGGCACCGCCCATGATCAACAGGGTGGTGACGAGGACCCACTTGCGGCCCAGACGGTCACCGAAGTGTGAGAAGAAGATTCCGCCGATGGGACGGGCCAGGAAGCCAACCGCGAACGTGCTGAAACTTGCGATCATGGCGACGGCCGGGGATTCGTTGGGGAAGAAGAGCTCGCCGAACACGAGGGCTGCCGCTGTCCCGTAAATGACGAAGTCATACAGTTCAAGCGTTGTGCCGATGAGGCCGGCAAGAGCTGCCTTGCGGACCTTACTTTGGTCAAGTTCCTTGGGTGGAACGTGTGCTGTGGTCATGTCCATACTCCTTTGAATGGATGCTGCTGGGCCGGCCCTCGGACTGGGTGGGGCCGGTCTGAAGCCGTGATTTTCAGTAGGTGATGAGTACTTTGAGATTGCTGGGGTCCGTCGCGGGGGCGGTCAGTGCTGCCAGGGCGTCCTCCAGCGGGTAGGTGGCGGTGATGATGGACTGCAGGTCCACGGCTCCGGATGAGGCGAGTTCGATTGCTGTCGGGAAGGCGTTGGCGTAGCGGAAGGCGGTGACGAGGTCGATTTCGTAGCGCTGGAGGAAGCCGAGCGGAATTCCGTCCACGGTGGGCCGGGCTTGGCCCACCACTGTGGCGCGGGCGGCCGGCGCGAGGGTCTGGATGCCCGCAGCCAAGGCGTGAGTGTTGCCGGAGCATTCGATCAGGCGGTCCATGGTGGTCAAATCCAAGGGTGTCGTGGCGGTGTTGATGGTGCGGGTCGCGCCGAATTTGGAGGCCAGAGCGAGGCGGTCATCGTTGACGTCGGTAATGACGATCTCCGATGCACCTTTGGCGGCAGCAACCTGGGACACCAGCAGCCCGATGGGGCCCGCGCCGGTGATGAGCACGCGGTGCCCGGCCTGGATCTGGGCGCGTTCCACTGCCCAGACGGCGACGGCGAGCGGTTCGATCGCGGCTCCGATTTCGGCGGGGATCGCAGCGGGCAGCACGTGGACGGCTGCTTCGGGAACCACTACGTGCCGGGCGAAGAGCCCATCGGTGGGAGGTGAGCCGAAGCAGGTTCCGGCGGGGCAGAGGTTGTACCGGCCGGAGAGGCAGGTGGGGCAGGTGCGGCAGGGAAGCGCCGGTTCGATGACAACGGCGGTGCCCGCGGCGATGCTGGCATCAGAACCTGCTGCGATGACCACTCCGGCACCTTCATGGCCCAGCACGGTGGGCTGGGTGAGGACATTGGTTCCGTTGCGGCCGTCGGCGTAGTAGTGCATGTCGGAGCCGCAGATGCCGCCGGAGCGCATCTCCACCAGGACGTCGGTGGGGCCGAGGGGCCGCAGCGACTTGTGTTCAATGCGGATGTCCAGCGCACCGTGCAGGACGGCGGCCTCGGTGGTGGTGGGAAGTTCGGTCCGGGCGCCAGGCGCGAAGGTCTGGGTGGTCATGGTGTGCTCCGGGTGGTTTGGAGGGAAAAAGCGTTGGGGCGGGAAGGTGTGCCGGCTTCGGCGATCGCGGCGCTGGGGCCGTGGGCGTGCAGTGTGTCGATGAGTTCGCCTGTGCGTTTGATGAAGTCCGCCCGGCCAGCCAGTTCGTCGCCGAGGAGGTGGTGTTCGGCGAGGACCCGTTCTGCCAGGTCCTGGCCGGAGCGGGACTGGCCTGCCAGGGTGGCGAGCAGCCCGCGGGCCGGGTCTTCCATGGCGGCGGCCTGAGGGCCCGGGTCAAACCCGTTGAGCGGTGCGATGCAGGTCAGGTATGCGGCAGTGGTGAGCGCCAGCAGATGCGGCATGTCTCCGTTGTCGAGCAGCTGCAGCGCCGGAAGCGGGATCCGCTGGCGGAGTTTGACGGATCCGTCGGAGCCCACCTGACTGGTCCGGTGGCCCAGGGCGGTGTTCCGCCACCGGGAAAAGAGCTGCTCCTCGTAGCCGTCAGCATCCACCCCCGCCGGCACCGAGACGCTGGGAAGGTATTCGTTCCGCAGTACAGAGCGGGCGGCCAGTTCGATGTGGGGGTGTGCGACGGAGTCAGGGATGGTGACAGCGCCGGAGAGTGCTCCGAGGTAGGCGATGAGCGAATGGGTGCCGTTAAGCAGCCGGACTTTGAGCTGTTCATAGCCGGCCACGTCGTTGGAGAACACGGCCCCGCCGGCCTCCCAGGCCGGGCGCCCGGCGATGAAGTTGTCTTCCACGATCCACATGGTGAACGGCTCGGCCGGCACGGGGATGAGGTCCGTGTAGCCGGTCTGGGCCGCGACGAGGTTGCGGTAGTGGTCCGTGGTGGCCGGCACGATCCGGTCCACCATGGACGACGGAAATGTGGTGCAGGTGTCGATGAAGGCCAGGGTTTCGGTGGCTTCGGCGGGGGAGAGGAGTGAGGCGAATTCGCGGACCAGCCGCTGGGTGTGGTGACCGTTGTCCGCGAGGTTGTCACAGCTGAGGACCGTCACGGGTTCCGCGTGGGTCCTGGCCCTGCGTTGCAGGCCGCGGACGATCTGTCCGATGGGCGTCCGCGGCGTACCGGCGTTTTTGAGGTCGTGCCCGATGGCAGGGTCCCGCAAATTCAGCGTTCCGGTGGCGGGAGTGTAGTGGTAGCCGTTTTCGGTGACCGTCAGGGAGACGATGCGCGTCGCGGCGTCGCCGATGACCTGGACCAACCGGTCCGGGTTCCCAGCCGCGGTGAATGCGTCCGTGTGGACGCGGGGGACCGAGAACTTCGACCCTTCGGGCGAAATTTCGACCACCGTGTACAGCATGTCCTGGGCGTGCATGGCATCGGGGATGGCTGAGGAGCGGCTGGAGACTCCGATGATGCCCCAGTCTCCGCCGTGGGATGCAACTGCAGCGTCGGTGTAGACGGCCTGGTGGGCGCGGTGGAAGTTGCCCAGGCCCAGGTGGACGATGCCGGGGGCGGGGGCGGCCGGTCGCCGCAGGATTCCTGGCAGGGCGGCTGAGAGTTGGGGGATGCTGGCGGAATTCATGGGTTACCAGTCCTTCATGGAGCCGTCGAGCTCCCGGGCGATGGGCAGGTACGCCTGCTTGTACGGGAAGCGGGCTGCTGCGGCCTCGTCCACGTGGACTCCGAGGCCGGGCTCATCTCCGGGGTGCAGGTAGCCGTCCTCGAAGCGGAAGCTGGACTGGAAAACTTCAGACACCAGCGGGTCATAGCCCATGTACTCCTGGATGGCGAAGTTGCTGGTGGCCAGGCCCAGGTGCAGGGAACCGGAGAGGTTGATGGGGGAGACGTCGGAGGGCCCGTGCGGGGCGCCCTTGATCTGGTAAACCTCGGCCAACGCCAGGATCTTGCGGACATGGGAGATGCCTCCGGCGTGGACCACTGCGGTGCGGATGAAGTCGATGAGCCGTTCGGTGATGAGCAGTTCACAGTCCCAGATGGTGTTGAAGACTTCGCCGATGGCCAGGGGGATGGTGGTCTGCTGGCGCAGGGTGCGGAGCAGCCGCTGGTTCTCGGCCGGGGTCACGTCTTCGAGCCAGAACAGGTCCACGTCTTCCAGGGACCGGGCGAGTCGGGCGGCTTCGGTGGGGTTGAGGCGGTGGTGGACATCGTGGAGCAGCTTCAGCTCGGGGCCAACATGCTCCCGGACCGCGGACAGGATCTTGGGAGCGTGGCGCAGGTAGGCGGAGGTGTCCCAGTCCTCCTCGACGGGTCCGGCGCCGCGGCCGGCGGGCTCGTAACTGACGGCGCCCTTGGTGACGCCGTAGACCTTATCCAGGCCGGGAACGCCGGACTGGGCGCGGACGGCCCGGAATCCTTGTTCGCGGCGCTGGTCCACGGAGTCGAGGAGCTCGGGCAGGTCCCAGCCGGTGGCATGGGTGTAGGTGAGGATCTTGTCCCGGGCCGCGCCGCCGAGCAGTTGGTAGACCGGAACGCCCAGGGCCTTGCCCTTGATGTCCCAGAGGGCGAGGTCGATGGCGCCGATGGCTGCCATGGTCACCGGCCCGCGGCGCCAGTAGGCGCCCCGATAGAAGTACTGCCAGGTGTCCTCGATGCGGTCGGCATCCCGGCCCAGCAGTGCCGGGGCGAGGTGGTCCCGGAGGTAGCTGGCGACGGAGAGTTCGCGGCCGTTTAGGGTGGCGTCTCCCCAGCCGACGATGCCGTCGTCGGTGGTGATCTTCAGGGTGACGAAGTTGCGGCTGGGGCTGGTAACCAGGACGTCGACGTCGACGATTTTGCGGGTCATCGTGAAATCACCACGTTCTTCAGGGGTTCGTTACTGGACAGTCGGGTGATGTTTTCGGCGATTTCGACGGCGCGGCCGCGGAAGGTTTCGGCGGTGACGCCGGAGGAGTGCGGGGTCATGATGATGTTGTCGAGACGGTCAAACGGCAATGCGGATGGCACGCGCCGCCCGTCCGTACCGGGGTACTGGTACCAGACGTCGACTGCGGCCCCGGCGATCTTGCGGTCTTTCAAGGCTTCGTAGAGCGCTGCCTCGTCAAGGACAGGGCCACGGGCGACATTGACAACCTGGCCTTTCGCGCCGAGGTTTTCCAGTTCCTCGGTACTCACCAGCGCCGTCGTTTCGGCGCTCAGCGGGATGCTGATGAGGAGAATGTCGGATTCACTGAGCGCCTCGTTGAGGCGGTCAGTGGTCCCGGCCCACCGCAGGCCGTTCGTCTGCGGGTCCACAGTGCCACTGCGGGTGATCGCGATGCCTTCGGCCCCGAACGCCTGAAGGAGCTTCCAGGCGGCGCTGCCAATATGGCCAAATCCAAGGAAAGTAACAACCGCTCCGCGGAGCGTCTCCGGCTGTGGGATGTCCTGTGAGTACACCGAGGAGGCCCAGATGCCGCTGCGGAGGGCGGCGTCCTGGCCCAGCAGGTTCCGGCGGAGTGCCACCAGTGAAGCCGCGATGTACTCGGCGATGGAGCTTTCGTGGTGGAAAGTGTTGGCGCACACCGCGCCGGCCGGCAGGGCGTCGGCGTCGATGCCGTCATAGCCTGCCCCGGCAACATGCACCAGGCGAACGTTAGGGGCGTGGGCGCCCATGGCCCCGGTGAACTTGGGTCCCACGTAGACGTCGGCGTCTTTAAGATCGGTCAGGACCGAGTGCTCGTTCCAGCTGTCGTGCCAGGACGTGAGGGTACCAGCCGGAAGCGCGGCCTCCAAGGTGGCCCTCTGGGGCATCAGGTTAGGGTCTGCGATGACAATTCTCATGGTTACTTTCCTTGGAGGGCGTGGTCTGCGTTGCGAGCGGCGAAGGTGGAGCCGCGGACGATGAGCTGTGAGCTGAGGTGGACGGCCTCGGTAGTGGAGGGCTTCCCGGCAATTTGTTCCAGAAGAAGTTCGAGTGCGAGGGACCCGCTTCGGCCAATCGGAACCCGCACGGACGTCAGGCCCGGTTCCGCGGCTGCTGCGATGTCGAGGTCATCAATGCCCACGACACTGATGTCTTCGGGGCAGTGGTATCCGAGGGTCCGAGCTCCAGCGAGCATGCCGATCGCGACGAGGTCGTTATAGGCGATCACCGCGGTCGCCCCGCTGGCGACGACCGATGCTGCAGCGGCAAGGCCGCCATCGACTGTGGCGTTCTGGTTACCGACGGTCACCAGCTCGATTCCCCAGTCGTCGCAAAAACGGCTGATTGCTGTCACGCGCTGGCCGTTCGCCCAGGACGAGGCCGGGCCGGGAATGTAGGCGAGCTTACGGTGGCCGAGTGCATGAAGGTGTTCCACGGCCTGGCGGAGGCCTTCGCCGGCTTCCATCAGCACACGGGCTGCATGGTCTGCCTCACCGTTGATCACCACAAGGGGTGTGCTGCCGGCGAGCTGGTGAATCTGGTCCGAAGGCAGGCGGGGGGAGCAGAGGATGATGCCGTCGACGCCGGTCGTGAATGACTCGAGATGGTCCCGTTCCCGGGTGGAGGATTCAGAGGTGTCTGCCAGAACCATCCTGTGCCGTCCGTGCCATGCCTGGTCCTGAATGGATTTAATCAGAGCTGCGAAGACGGCGTTGGAGATGTCAGGAACAACGACGCCGAAGGTCCGGCTGCCGGACAGACCGGGCACGTCGTAGCCAAGCTGCACTGCAGCATCAACCACTTTTTGACGCGTTTCGGCCGCAAGCCGGCCCGGATCGCTGAACGCCCTAGACGCCGTCGCCAGCGATACCCCCGCGAGCTTTGCGACGTCCGTAAGTTTGGCCGGCATTGGTCCTCCAGTTGCTTCCTTGAAACCCTTCCTCACCAGTATGGAAACTGTTGTACAACATTGTCAAGATTTTTCCATGATGAGCGTCACACTATTGTGCACCGGGTAAACGTCGCTCCCCGTGACACGGGCAGTAAGAAGGAACGGCGCCGCCTGCCGGCCCTGCTCACCGCGGCACGTACATTCCCTCGCAGTGAGAGCAATAAGCGGACCGAGCCGGGCAAGGGGTGCGCCAAGATCTTGACGCCGCGATTCTCAGGCCCAGCGCTGGGCTCTGACTTCAGGTTTATGGGTACCAAATCAGGGCCCGGTTTGCCGCCCGAGGAAGATCCCTAGGACCTCTCCCCCGGCCATTTTCGGATCGCCGATAACCGGCCTTCTGTCAATCTACTCGCGGAGGTATTGGCGGAGTCCCGAGATTGCGAAGTCCACTTTGACGTAGCCAGCGGACTCGATCAGGCCTGCAGCGATGAGCCTGTTCCGGTACTTGGACACGACGTTGCGCTTGGCTTTGAGGAGGGCGCCGATCTGGCCGGCGGCAGAGGGGCCATCCTGGGCGGCCATCGCGTCCAGGAAGTCGCGGTCTCTTTCCGAGATGTCCGACAGAGCTGACTCCACGACCACCAAGGTGTTCCGTCGTTGGGCGGCAGCAATTCCACGCTGAACGTTGGTCTGGTCCAGTTTCCATCCTGCTTTGTCGGCTTCAAGCCAGAGGTAGTAGCCGACCAGTTGGATCAGGAAGGGATACCCCTCGGTGGCCTCAGCTGCCTCATTGATGAGGTCGGGGGAGATGCTGATGCCTCCCTGGCGGAAGAGCTCGCTGTACGAGGCGGTGACTTCCGCGAGTGCCGCCTCGTGGAGATTGACCCTGTCGGCCCGCCGCGGGAAGGTGGCAACGCCTTCATTGAGGAGGTTGGACACGGGTAATGGCAGGCCGGTGAAGATCATCCCGATGGGCAGCCCGTCGCGGCTAAAGTGCTGGACATCGGCGGCCAGTTGCGCGATTTCGGCCCTCTCGACGGCATGGATGTCATCGATGGTGATTACGGGTCCTGTGCCTTGTCCGTCCAGCAGTGCAACAGTTCATTCCCGGTCCGGCGCCAATCCATGGCCCGCTCCGGGGGGAGTTTGGGTTGTCAGGCCGAACCCTGCCGCCGAAAAAGCGTTGATCTTCCGCGATGGAGGCCCGTCCCCTAGTTCATCAAGGAGGCGGAGCATGTCATCGCCGACCCCGGCGAGGAAGCCTGGCGTGGCTGTCCGGGAGATCACGGCAGCCCACCCGTGATTCCGGGCGATGCCTTCGGCCGCTCAACATGACCGTCTTGCCGATGCCCCTGGAGCCGGTGATGATGGTCAAGAGTCCTGGCGCGCCGGAACCCTGCTGGAGGCCGTACTCGAACTCGTCCAGCAGCCCGGCCCGCCCGACCAGCTCGGGAGACGTGGCGTCGGCCGTCGGTTTTGAAGGGGTTCTGCACCTCTGGTGAAAGTAGGTGAAACTGGTGAAAGTGGTGAATCTCCTGCGTCGATAGGCAGACCCCTCCATCCGAAGCAAGACGAACTCGGAGAGGCGGTCGCATCGGGGCGATGACCGGGGATGAGGACTGGATAGGTTCAATCACGCCGGAGCGTCGCGACAGGAGCCTGTTCCAGGCAAAGCTGCTGGCTGGTGCCCTCTGGGAGGCCTCAGCCGTCCTGATGGACCAAGGGCTGCTGAAGCTTGACCGGATCGACCGCCAGGACATCGCCAACACCTTTGTCCTGTCCGGACTGCCACCCCGACTAGCCGATAAATACGACGTCCGGTTCACCCGGCAGTTCCTCGTCATTGCTGCGGACATGACCGGGGTGTGCATCCGCGGATGGACCCGCCCATCGTGCGTGGCCCATGAACTGGCCCTCCGTTGCCTTTTGACCAGGTCGAGATCCTTCAGGACCTGTACGACCTGGACCTTCCGTAAGGCTGGCGGGGCATGCTGGAGCAAAACTACGGGCTCGGCGGCCATCATCATCTGTTATCAGGCACCCGCAGGGTGCTTGATGAAAGAAGGCTTCAAAGTCGAGCGGGAGGGGCCGGCGGCGCCTGTCACGGGCGCGTGTCGAGGTAGTGCTGAATCGCCCGGGATGTTTCCTCCGGAGCGCTGACGTGGGGGCAGTGACCGGTTGCCTGAAGGTGCACCAGGGTGCTGTTTTCCAGATTCTTGTGCAGGTAGGCGCCCACTTCCGGCGGGGCAAGCCGATCGTTGGAGCACTGCAGAATCAGGGAGCTGGTGCGCAGCTTTTTCAGTTCAGGGCGGGTGTCGGAGAAAAAGGTTACCCCGGCGAAGTGCCGTGCGATGGTCGGATCTGTCCGGCAGAAGCTGGCTCGCAGGTCCTCCGCCAGTTCCGGCTCCTGCGGGTTGCCCATAACCATGGGCGCCACGGCCGCGGCCCAGGCGAAATAGTCGCTGTCCAGGGATGCCAGCAGGCCCTCGATGTCTTCCCGCGAAAACCCGCCCACGTACCCGTCGTACGGGTCGTCCGTATGACGGGGTGAAGGAGCAAGCAGGACCAGGTGGGAGAAACGGTTGGGGTCCTGCACTGCGGCGATCACGGCGATCATTGTGCTGACGCTGTGGCCTACCAGGATGACGTCCTCAAGTTCAAAAGCGGCGCAAATCTCCAGCAGGTCCGACGCGTACCCATTCAGCGACCCGTACTTGTCCCAGTCATAGGCGTTGATGTCGGAGTGTCCTGCACCAACATGATCGAAAAGCACCAGCCGGTAATCATCAGCGAAATAGGGCAGCAGCTTCCGCCACATAGCCTGATCGCAGCCAAAACCGTGGGCAAACATCATGACGGGCCCATCATCCCGGCCGGATATAGTGACGTTGTTCCGGCCGATTACCGCGGCAACTGCTTCGATCACGTTCTCACTGACCCTCCGTCGGGTGGCTTCCTGTCCCCAGACTATAGAGAATCCTAGGGATCCTCCCACTATGAACTTTAGGGTGACGGCTCGACTCCAGCTGGACAATGTATGGAACGTCTTGTTTCAACAGCGAGCATCTCAAGTATCTGGCATTGGGACCTCCGCCGGTGTGGACAGGAGCGCGATACTCGCGGTCATCTCGGCGCCATCGCCCTCTCCGTCTTTATTCTGCAGGCAGCCTGGCACGGCACAGTCGACGGCAGAATTTAGGGGCGGACGACCGTAAGGCAGAATGGGTGACCCGCGGGGTCCAGCAGTACACGCCACTGTCCGGGAGCAGGCTGGTGCGCTGTTGAGGTGGCACCCAAGGCGATAGCAGCCTCCGCGGCGGTGTCCAGTTCCTCTACCGCGATGTCCAGATGGAGCTGTTGGCGCTGCGGGCCTTTGGGCCAGTTCGGCGGGACGTAGTTGTCGACACGCATGAGCGTCAGCATCGGGCCAGCTCCGGCTAAGGCGACGACCCCTCTGTCCGGAGTGGCAAAAGCCTCCTGAAGGCCTAACAGCCGTGAGTAAAAGCCAGCAAGTTCCTCCGTATCGGGGCAATCAAGAGAAATGGATGCAAGCTGTCCCACGGGTTCAGTCATGCCCACTAACCTACAGGGCTCGTCCTGTCGGACAGGCTGCGGCCGGGCGGCGCTGCCCGAAGGTCTTGCCGCGCGGAATGACCAGACTCGCCCCTAGGGACCATGCACGTTGGGCCGGTGAAGCGGTGATGCGGTGGAGGGGAACAGGCAGATCTTTTTAGGATTTCGCGTTCCCCACACTTCTCCGTGGAACGACTGACTCAGTTTCACCACTCCAAAGGTAAAGAGTATTTGCGCTCTCTCCCAGTGCCAGTAGAGACGCAATTGCTTTTGATGTGGCGTCATTGTGGGAGTTGAGACGCCAAGAAACCCTGGCCACAGAATAGGTGGGCGCGGCAGCAGTTCCACGGCGGGAAGCACTAATCAAGGCTGCACATACCTCCTTCCTATATCGATCCCACAGGAGCTCACTATGAAAAGGGCAGGCCAGTCCCATCGGTCGAGCCGCTAATCGGTCAAAAGTAATTAATTCAAATGGGTCGTGATGAGGCGACAAATTCACTCCCGTCTCATCGCAGCCAGCAACGGGACACTGGTTCGAAGTGTTCATGTCCATACTTCCTCCCTTGTATGTACTTCATGACTTGTCAGCGATGGTCGAAAAGTGAGCCACTTTGCGAACGCTCTGACCGAAACGAGTCATGCGGCTGTCTAGCTGCCACGTTGAAGAAGAACTGCGAGGATCATAAAATCACTAGGAAGTACAACACCGCGCAGATCACTGTCATTACGCAAAAGAAAGCCACGATTCCGACGAAACCCCACTTTGTGCTCATGATTTCTCCCAATTCCAGGAGGGCCTTCGTGCCCTTGTTTTTTCCATTCAAACTTTGATTTGCAAAAAATAGATTTCATGGAAACAGTCATGCATTCACCCAATTCGCTCCAGCCAATGCCTGTGCAGTTCATCGTCCGCGGTTCTTGTGCCTCGAATTGCTCATTTCATATCCAGTTCCCTTCCATGATGCGGCCAGGCTCATAAGAGGAACCTGAGAGCGGCATAGGCACTCATTGCATCTGGACGGTTGAGGCTGAATCCTTGGACTATGGTTCAAGCGAATCCGTCGTCCGCCGCTCCGCTTCCGGTAGGGGTACCAAAGCAAACACGGCGACGGCGTGGACTCCGATGGCAGTCCACTGTGGCGGCGATGACCGTCGTCGCCATCGCCATGCTGACCGGAGGGCTACTGCTGCTCCTTACACTGAGGTCGGCGCTCGTTTCCGGTACTGACAGCCTGCTACGGACCAGGGTCCAGGACATAGCGGTCATGCTTGAAGACCACCATGCCGAAGAAGCCATCCGGGCGGTCACGAGCACCATGAATAACGACACCCTGGTGCAAATCATCAACAGGAGGGGGAAGGTTATCGGGGCGTCGGAGCCCAGGCTATTGGAGGCACCGCTCAGTTCTCTCAGACCGGCTGGTGGCCAGAGCGCGACCGATAACGTATCGGCCCCCGGCCTCCTGGGGGACACTGACGAGCGCTACCTTGTGGTGTTGGGCGTCGATGACGAACGCAGAAATTACTGGGTTCTGGCCGGCCGGACCATCCAGCCCCAATCAGACACGGTCCGGATAGTCACCGGCTTTTTATTGGTTGCCATGCCCTTGCTGCTGGGCCTGGTGGGCCTGTCCGTGCATTTCCTCGTCGGGCGTTCACTGCGCCAGGTGGACACAATCCGTACACAAGTCAGCCACATCGACACGGGAAGGTTGAGCGAGCGGGTCGATGTCCCTGAGACACGCGACGAGCTGCAGGCCTTGGCCACCACAATGAACTCCATGCTGGACCGGATCGAAACAGCCGATCAAAGGCAACGCCAATTCGTCTCCAATGCCAGCCATGAATTGCGGAGCCCGCTCACCACAATCCGCACAGGCTTGGACATCTCCATCGCTGACGCCTCCGGAGAGACCTGGCGGGGCATGCAGCCAATCCTTGCCGAAGAGACGCAACGATTGCAGGGCCTCGTGGAAGATCTCCTAACCTTGTCCAAGGCCGACGACGAAGGACTGGCCGTCCGCCGTGAAGATGTCGACCTTGACGATGTTCTGGCCACTGAATTGCGCAGGGTGAACGCCACGAGCCAGCACCGGATCGTCGCCGACCTGGTTCCGGCCAAGATTGCGGGAGATCCGGGCCGGCTGAGTCAAGCCTTTCGGAACGTGCTGGACAACGCCGACCGCCATGCAGCAGGGACCATCGCCGTGAAGCTCTCGATCATGGTTCAGACAGTGGTTGTGACCATCGATGACGATGGAAGCCCCGTGCCGGTGGCCGACAGGGAAAGGATCTTCGGGCGATTCGTCCGCCTGGATGAGAGCCGGGCACGCCACCAGGGCGGAAGCGGCCTGGGTCTGGCGATTACCCGTGGCATCGTGGAGGCCCACGATGGCCGCGTTATTGCCACCGAGACACCACAAGGCTGGTGCCGCTTCGAGGTTAGTTTCCCGCCAATGGCCCGGCTGGCCGTGCCCCAGGCCGATGTGCCCATCGGACTCTAATCGGCGCTGAGTCTGTACCCCATGCCCCGTACCGTCCTGAGCGAGCTAAGGCCGAACGGCTCATCAATTTTCCTCCGCAAGTATCCGATATACACCTCAACGACATTGTCCCCGCCCCGGAACTCCGGGTCCCAGACGTTGTCGAGGATCTGAGCCTTCGACAAAACCTCGTCCGGCTTGCGCATCAGATAGACCAGCAGGCCGAACTCCCGGGCCGTCAGGGAGATTTCCTGCCCGTTCCGCGTCACGTGTCGCTTTGTCGGGTCCAGCCTCAGCGAACCCACTGCCAAAGTCACCGGCCGTTCCGGAGCCCCCCTGCGAATAAGTGCCCGCAGCCGCGCGACCAGCACCAGGAAGCTGAACGGCTTGGTCAGGTAGTCATCCGCCCCCAAATCGAACGCATCGGTTTGGTCGTATTCACCGTCCTTGGCCGTCAGCATGATGACCGGCACCCAGTTCTGCCGCTCCCGCAGCTGCTTCAGAACCGCGTAACCGTGCATGCCCGGAAGCATCACATCCAGTACCACGACGTCATAGAGGTTCTCCGTGGCGGCCCACAGACCATCAACACCGTCATGGGAAACGTCCACGACGAAGCCGGCGGCCGTCAGCCCCTGCCGGACCGTCTCAGCCAGCAGGACTTCGTCTTCCACAAGCAGAACCCGCACGTTGACATCCTCTCGCCTGTAGCGCGACAAGCATCAGTGTGCGGTTGAACGAACGAAGAGTCCAGAAGGTTGCCGGACGATGGCTCCCGAAGGGATGACAGGGTATCCGCGGCGGAGTAGGGAGCCATCGGGGTAGGTCCCTGGGAGCAGTAGCGGTGGATATCCTACGAGAATTGTCCCCGGCTGTGGGCGGGCCGGCCGGACTTCCCGGTCAAACCCAAATCAGGTCAGGTCGTTCCGAGGACCAAGGCAAGGAACCTTTGTGTCGTCTTGCTGTTGCCGCTGTGGAAGGCTGCAGTTATGGACAACGCATCTCGGGAACATGACCTCGTCCTCTACGGAGCGACAGGTTTCGTTGGCAGACTGATCGCCGCCTACGTCGCGGAACATGCACCGGCCGGCCTGCGAGTCGGACTCGGGGGCCGGTCCAGGTCCAGACTCGAGTCGGTTCGGTCGCAGTTGCCAATCGCGGCGCACGGATGGGCCCTTATCGAAACCGACTCGGAAGACGCCGAGTCAATCGCCGCCCTGGCCGCAGGCACACGCGTGCTCTTCACAACCGTCGGTCCATACGCGAAACACGGTCTACCCGTCGTGGAGGCCTGCGCACGGGCAGGCACCCACTACGCCGACCTCGCCGGTGAGGTGTCCTTCATCCGGGAGGCGATCGATCGCTGCGACGCTCTGGCCAGGACGAGCGGGGCCAGGATCGTGCACTCCTGCGGCTACGACTCCGTGCCGTCCGACCTCGCCGTACTGCTGCTTCATCAGGCGGCAGAAGCCGATGGCGCTGGCGGTCTGATCGAGGTCCAACTCGTTGCTACCGCCAAGGCTGCCATCAGCGGAGGCACACTCGAATCGATGCGCGGGCAGCTCGACGCGATGCGATCGAGCACCGCCCTGCGATCATTAGCCGCGGACCCCTACGCGCTGAGCCCCGACCGCACAAGGGAGCCGACGACACCACAGCCTCTTGACGCCGGCCCTGTGCGCCGTTCCGATGACGGCACCTGGACCGCGCCTTTCATCATGGCCCCGGTCAACACACGGGTAGTGCGCCGCAGCAACGCACTGCAGGGCTGGGCCTACGGCCGCTCCCTCCAGTACGGCGAGGTGATGGGGGTGGCCCCCGGACCGGCAGGAGCGGTCATCGCCAGGGCAATGGCACTCGGGCTCCGGGCATTCACGGGCGCGATGGCGTTCCCGCCGACCCGGAGGGTGCTCGACCGCTGCCTTCCGTCACCAGGCGCGGGTCCGAGCACCAGCACGCAGCGCGCAGGCTGGTTCCACTCCCAAGTGACCGCCCGCACCGAGGACGGGCACCGATACCAGGCGGTTGCTGCTGGCCCCGGCGATCCCGGCTATGCCGCCACCGCCGTGATGGCAGGCGAGACTGCACTCGCTCTTGCCCTCGACGGCGACCGGCTGCCCACCGCGAAAGGGTCGCTGACACCAGCCACTGCACTCGGCAACGTGCTCATCCAGCGACTCCGGGCGGCCGGCCACACTTACCAGATAACGAAACTCGCCTGAACCAGGTGGGTTGTGCGGTCGAGTCAGCGGGACAGGCCATTCCGCAGGTGGAGCTTCTCAGCAATTTCCTTGGACGGCCTCAGCCTTTTCTCAGGTCCAGCGGGGATTATGAAATAACCCCCGCTGGATGAACCTGCCATCTTTGGCCGGCGGGATGGACAGTCGGTTCGGGCACGACCATCCCCCCAGTGGCCGCTCGCTCCGGCTGTCCAACACATGCATACTTCCCGCTGGCCGCCGCGTTAATCACCGTCCAATTCCAGCCCGGATCGAACGCTGTGAATTGACTTCTTGTAAAGCTGGCGCCGCAGGCTGTTGCGGTGGTTCTGGCCGGCCGCCAAGCCACCAGCTGCCGAACAGCAGCGCCTGGCCGAGGATGATCGTGAGCACCGCGAGATACATCGGGTTCCGCACGAACCGGTAAACCCCCGCCACCACCAGCGTCTCGGTCGGAGCAACCGGAGCGGGCGTTCCAACGGAGGCGACATGGAAACGCTGATGGGCCTCTTCGCCGATGACGCGGTCTACCACGTTGGCGGCAGCGGCGGCCTCGCCGGCGACAAACAGGGCAAGCAAGCCATCATGGCCTACTTCGGCGAACTGTTCACCCTGTCAGGCGGCACAGCCAAAGTTGAGCTGCAGGATGTGATTGCCGGGAACCGTCACACCGTCAGCGTGCAAACCGCTGAGGCACAGCGCAACGGGAAGTCTATGCAACAGAACGGCGTCCTCGTGTTCACGCTGCGGGACGGGAAAGTCACCGAGGTGCGCGAATTTCAGGAGGACACCGCCAAGGCCACAGACTTCTGGTCCTAAGCAGCTGCCCCCTTCTCCAAGCAAACGTCCGGGCCGGCCGCACACTGCAGCCGGCCCGGACGCCTCACCCGATAAAACAGATCAGCGGAGGTCGAAGCGGTCCAGTTCCATCACCTTCACCCACGCCGCCACGAAGTCGTTGACGAACTTCTCCTTGGCGTCGTCGCTGGCGTAGACCTCGGCCAGCGCCCGGAGCTGGGAGTTGGAACCAAACACCAGGTCCACCGGTGTGGCGGTCCACTTCAGCTCGCCGGTGGCGAAGTCGGTGATCTCGTAGACGTTCTCTTCGCCCTCGGAAGCCTTCCACTTGGTGCCCGGGGAGAGCAGGTTGACGAAGAAGTCGTTCGTCAGGACCTGCGGCCTGTCGGTGAGGACGCCGTGCGCGGTCCCGCCCACGTTGGTGCCGAGCGCCCGCATGCCGCCCACGAGCACCGTCATCTCCGGGGCTGACAGGTCCAGCAGGTACGCCTTGTCCAGCAGGAGAGTCTCCGGCGCCAGCTTTCCGCCGGGGCGCACGTAATTGCGGAACCCGTCCGCCCGCGGCTGCAGGTATCCGAAGGATTCGACGTCGGTCTGCTCCTGCGCAGCGTCGGTGCGGCCGGGCCGGAACGGCACGGTGACAGTGACGCCCGCGTCCTGCGCCGCCTTCTCCACCGCGGCGGAGCCGCCGAGGACGATCAGGTCAGCCAGCGAGACCTTCTTGCCATTGGCCTGGGCCGCATTGAACTGCTCCTGCACCCCCTCAAGCGCCTGCAGCACAGTGGAGAGCTGCGAAGGCTCGTTGCCCTCCCAGCCGCGCTGGGGCTCCAGCCGGATCCGGGCACCGTTGGCGCCGCCGCGCTTGTCGGTCTTGCGGTAGGTGGAAGCAGCAGCCCATGCCGTGCCGGCAAGCTGTGAAACAGACAACCCCGAGTCCAGCAACCGGGCCTTGAGCGAGGCGATGTCCTGCTCGTCGATCAGCTCGTGGTCCACGGCCGGAACCGGATCCTGCCAGAGCTGGGCTTCAGGGACCCACGGACCGAGCAGGTGCGGGCCCACTGGTCCCATGTCGCGGTGCAGCAGCTTGTACCAGGCCTTGGCGAACGCGAGGGCGAACTCATCCGGGTTCTCCAGGAAGCGCCGCGAGATCTCCCCGTAGGCCGGATCCACCCGCAGCGACAGGTCCGTGGTGAGCATCGTGGGCCGGTGCTTCTTCTCCGGATCGTGGGCGTCCGGGATGATCCTCTCGGCATCCTTCGCCACCCACTGGTGCGCACCGGCCGGGCTCTTGACGAGCTCCCACTCGTGCTCGAACAGGATCTCGAAGAAGCGGTTGCTCCACTCCGTGGGCCGGTCCGTCCACGTGACCTCGAGCCCGGACGTGATGGTGTCAGCACCCTTGCCGGAACCGTGCGTGCTGAGCCAGCCCAGGCCCTGCGCCTCAAGGTTGGCGCCTTCCGGCTCCGGTCCCACGTGCGCATCGGCGTCGCCCGCTCCATGGGTCTTGCCAAAGGTGTGGCCGCCGGCGATCAGGGCCACGGTCTCCTCGTCATTCATGGCCATGCGCTTGAAGGTCTCGCGGATGAAGGCTGCGGCCAGGAGCGGGTCCGGGTTGCCCATGGGCCCCTCCGGGTTGACGTAGATCAGGCCCATCTCGGTGGAGCCCACTTCCTCGGACATCTGGCCCTCACCGATGTAGCGTTCGTCGCCGAGCCAGGTGTCCTCGGGACCCCAGAAAATCTCCTCGGGCTCCCACACGTCCTCGCGGCCGAAGGCGAAGCCAAAAGTCTTGAAGCCCATCGATTCGAGGGAGACGTTGCCTGCCAGGACCAGCAGGTCGGCCCAGGAGAGCTTCTGGCCGTACTTCTGCTTCACCGGCCACAGCAGCCGCCGGGCCTTATCCAGGTTGGCGTTGTCCGGCCAGCTGTTCAGCGGCGCAAACCGCTGGCTCCCATCGCCCGCGCCGCCGCGGCCGTCATGGACGCGGTAGGTGCCGGCGGCGTGCCAGCTCAGCCGGATCATCAGGCCGCCGTAGTGGCCGAAGTCAGCGGGCCACCAGTCCTGGGACGTGGTGAGGACCTGGATGATGTCCTGCTTGAGCGCCTCGACGTCGAGCTGCTGGAACTCTTCGGAGTAGCGGAACGTAGGGCCGAGCGGGTTGCCCGCCGGGTTGTGGCTGTGGAGCACCGAGAGGTCGAGCTGGTTGGGCCACCAGTCGGCGACGGTCCGCGGGCGGTGCCCCTTGGGCTGCGGCGAGTCAATCGCCGGATTCTCGCTTTCGCTGCCGTGCGAGGTCACGCTGCCATGGGCCACCGGGCATCCGCCCTCAACCTTCTGGTCCAGGCCTTGGGCACTTCCGGGCGTGGGAACCGGGGGATGTTCCTGGGGGTCGGTCATGTGCTTCCTTCCATGTGGCCGAGGCCGTGGTCGGACTCGGGCGGCCGGTTCAACCCTCCTATGTAACCACGAGCGGGAGCCCGGGGTGAGACCCTTAGCCCCAGTGCTTAAACGCAAGCGGGCGGGGGCGCGGGGGACCCCCGCCCGCCCCGGTAGAGTGGGTGGCCGAACGGAAGACCCCCCCCAGCGGCGACTTGAAAACCGCGCCGACCCCACACCCGGGGCGGAGGGGGGGCCGCGC
>NZ_JBHVZR010000002.1:0-46292 GCF_042879835.1 Pseudarthrobacter sp. NPDC058329 | reverse complement strand
GGTCGGTGCGGGCGTCAGTTAAAACACCTCTTTTTCAACGAGGGGGGGGCGCGGGTTGTTCAAACTTAACCCCCTGTCAATAACCCCACGGGGCGGGGGCGGGCCGGCCCGCCCGGCGCCCGCTTTCCTTGGGTGCCATTCACGTAAGCCCGCCCAGGGCGGCATAAGTTACCGCGCCGTCACGCTCTCCCGGGCGATAGCGGGCTCCGACGCTTCAGTGTCAGCCTTGTGCGCCTCGAGGTCGTCCAGCGACTTGCCCCTGGTATCGGGGGACAGGAAGGTGGCCAGCGCTGCGATGGCGCAGATGCCGAACGTGGTCAGCCCGATGACCAGGGGGACGTTGGTGGATCCCGGGGGAGCCACAGCGGTGAAGATGCTCGGGAAGAACGAGGCGATCATCAGGCCCAGGTTCTGCGATACCGCAAACCCCGTTACGCGGATCCGCATGGGGAACTGCTCCTGGAAGAACGTGGCAAAGGTGGCGTTCCACATCTGGAAGAAGATGCCCTGGACGATCACGATGCAGACGAACACCAGTGCCAGGCTGCCCTGCTCGATGGCCCACAGGTAGCCGCCGGCCAGCACACCGCCGCCGATGCCGCCGGCCACCATCAGCATCCGCCGCCCAATTTTGTCCGAGAGTGCGCCGAAGAGCGGGATGGTCGCCACTGCGGCCACGTTGGCCACGAGGGTCACCCAGAGGAATTCGCTGCTGGTGAAGCCGTTGCCGTAGCCCTCCTGGGTGGCGTAGGAGACGCCGAAGATGAGCGTTGCCATGCCGATCACGTTGGTGAACGTCATGATGACACAGCGGACAATCACCCAGGGGTGGCTGCGGACCAGGTCAACCAGGGGGAACCGGGGCTTCACCTTGCCCGTTTCGGTCTGCGCCAGATATGCCGGTGGCTCCTGCACGCGGCGGCGGATGATGTAGCCGGCAAGGATCACGAAGGCGCTGAGCAGGAACGGAATGCGCCAGCCCCAGGACTGGAACTGGTCGGCGGGGAGGATGGCCGCGAGGGGAAGCAGCACGGCGGTGGCAAGGATGGATCCCACCTGCGTGCCCTGCAGGCTGAAGCTCGCGAAGAAGCCGCGCCTGGCGTCAGGGGAGTGCTCCACGATCATCGCGCTGGCCCCGCCCAGTTCGCCGGCGACGGCGAAGCCCTGGATCAGGCGGAGGATCACCAGGAGGATCGGTGCCAGGACGCCCACCTGTCCGTATGTGGGCAGCAGTCCGACGGCGAAGGTGGCGAAGCCCATCAGCAGCATGGCAAAGACGAGCACCTGCTTGCGGCCGTGCCGGTCACCGTAGGCGCCCAGGACCACGGCGCCGATGGGGCGGGAGACGTAGCCCACCGCGTAGGTCGCGAGGGAAGCGATGATTGCCACGGTCTTGTTCTCGGAGGGGAAGAAGATGGCGGGGAAGATCAGCGTGGCGGCCAGCGAGTACAGGGCGAAGTCGTAGTACTCAAGTGCGCTTCCGATCCAGCCGCTCATGGCGGCCTTCTTCGGATCCCGCTTGCCGGCGCTGGCTTCGGGGATGGGGCGGGTCTCCCCGGGGGTGGTGCTCATTTGATACATTCCTTCGTCGTCTTTGGCAAAGAACCGGAACTCAGTGTTCCGGATCGTCGACGTGACCTGGACGGGTTCGAGGACTTGGAAAGCCCTTTCCCTTGAATCGATTCATTAAGGATAAGAGGGTGACGGCGGTTACGTCAACGTGGGCCGCGCGGGGCACCAACGGGAGGACTACGCCATCAGTGAACCCGCCGGCTTCTTCAGCGCGAGCGCCTCCCGTTCCCTGCCGCCGGACGTAAACTGACCTTCGCATCACGTCCCGTGAGCCCTGAACCAGGAGCGCGGATGCTCTGGAAGTTGCTTGTTGAATACCTGCGGCCGCACCGGCAGCTGCTGATCGCCGTCGTGATTTTCCAGCTGGCGCAGTCCATCGCGTCCCTGTACCTGCCCACGCTGAACGCGGACATCATCGACGAGGGCGTGGCCAAGGCCAACATCGGCTACATCCTCAGCCTGGGTGCCGTGATGCTGGGGATCACCCTGGTTCAGATCGTGTGCGCGGTGATCGCCGTCTACTTCGCCGCGAAGGCCGCCATGGGCGTGGGCCGGGACCTCCGCGGCGCCGTGTTCCAGCGGGTGGGGGAGTTCTCCGAGCAGGAGGTCACCAAGTTCGGCGCGCCCAGCCTGATCACCCGCTCCACCAACGATGTCCAGCAGGTCCAGCAGCTGGTGCTGATGTCCGCCACCATGCTGGTCACCGCGCCCATGCTCAGCATCGGCGGAGTGATCATGGCAGTGCGGCAGGACGTGCAGCTGTCCTGGCTGATCGCCGTTGCCGTCCCGGTGCTGCTTCTCGCCGTCGGCCTGATCACCGCCAGGATGGTGCCGCTGTTCCGGAAGATGCAGAAGCGGATCGACACCGTGAACCGTGTCCTCCGCGAGCAGCTCACCGGCATCCGCGTGGTCCGCGCGTTCGTCCGCGAGGACATCGAGACCGCGCGCTTCGCCCAGGCGAGCGACGACGTCACGGACACTGCGCTGCGGGCCGGCCGTTTGATGGCGCTCGCGTTCCCGGTGGTGATGCTGGTGCTGAACGTCTCCAGCGTGGCGGTGATCTGGTTCGGCTCGTTCCGGATCCAGGACGGCTCCATGCAGGTGGGCACGCTCATCGCGTTCCTCAGCTACCTGCTGCAGATCCTGATGTCCGTCATGATGGCGACCTTCATGGCCGTGATGATCCCGCGCGCCGCGGTCTCGGCGGACCGGATCGGCGAGGTCCTCGCCACCGAGTCCAGCGTCCGGCCGCCGGCGAAGCCCGTCAGCAGTGCTGTGTCTGCCGACGGCCGGCGGCGCGGCGAGCTGGAAATGCGCGACGTCGGATTCGCCTACCCGGGTGCCGATCAACCCGTCCTCACCGGCATCAGCTTCACCGCCAAGGCCGGGCAGACGACGGCGATCATCGGCAGCACCGGCGCCGGCAAAACCACCCTGGTGAACCTCATGCCCCGGCTGTTCGACGCCACCTCAGGGTCGGTGCGGATCGACGGCGTGGACGTCCGCGAGCTGCACCCGGACCTGCTCTGGGGGCACATCGGCCTGGTCCCGCAGCGGCCCTACCTGTTCAGCGGCACCGTCCGCAGCAACCTGCTCTACGGCAAGCCGGACGCCACCGAGGACGAGCTCTGGGAGGCGCTGGAAATTGCACAGGCCCGGGATTTTGTGGAGCGGATGGACGAGGGGCTGGACGCGCCCATCAGCCAGGGCGGCACCAACGTCTCCGGCGGGCAGCGGCAGCGGCTGGCCATCGCCCGGGCCCTGGTGAAACGGCCCGAGCTGTACATCTTCGACGACTCGTTCTCCTCCCTGGACACCGGCACCGACGCCCGGCTCCGGCAGGCCCTGAAGCGCAGCACCGCCGGCGCCACGCTGGTGATCATCGCCCAGCGCGTGTCCAGCATCGTGGACGCGGACCAGATATTAGTGCTCGACGACGGCAGGATCGTGGGGCGCGGAACGCACAGTGAGCTACTGGAGACATCGGAGACGTACCGCGAAATTGTCTCGTCCCAGCTGGCGGCGGAGGAGACGGTATGAGCCGCCAGACCTCTCCCGGAACCGGCACCAAAGCCGCGCCCGCCTCCGCACCAGGAGGCGCCGCCGTCGTACGCATTCCCCGTCCGGCAGGCGGCCCGGGGAGGGGCGGGCCGTTCGCGGGGATGAACGTCCCGGCGGAGAAGGCGATGAATTTCTGGCCGTCGGCCAAGCGGCTGCTCGGGACGCTGCGGCCGGAGCGGGCGTGGCTGCTGCTGGTGTTCGTGACGGCGGTGGCCGGGGTGGCGCTGTCCGTGATCGGGCCGCGGCTGCTGGGGGAGGGCACCAACCTGATCTTCGCCGGCGTCGTTTCCCGGGAGCTGCCGGCCGGGGCCAGCAAGGAGCAGGTGATCGCGCAGCTGCGGGCCTCCGGGGAGGGGCAGCGCGCGGACATGCTCACCGCGATGGACCTGGTGCCGGGGGAGGGGATCGACTTTGCCGCGCTGGGCAGTGTGCTGACGTGGGCGCTGGTGCTGTATGTGTTGTCGTCGGCGTTTATGTGGGTGCAGGCGTATGTGCTGAACGGGGTGGTGCAGCGGACGGTGTTCGGGCTGCGCGGGGAGATCGAGGCGAAGATCCACCGGCTGCCGTTGCGGTATTTCGATTCGATCCAGCGCGGTGAGCTGCTGAGCCGGGTGACGAACGACGTGGACAACATTTCCCAAAGCCTGCAGCAGACCATCAGCCAGGCAGTCACGTCGGTGCTGACAGTGCTGGGCGTGCTGGTGATGATGGTGATCCTTTCGCCCACGCTGGCGCTGATCGCGCTGGTGACCATTCCGCTGACGCTGGGGATCACGGCGCTGATCGCCAAGCGCTCGCAGAAGCTGTTTGTGGCGCAGTGGAAGAACACGGGGGAGCTGAACGGGCAGATCGAGGAGACGTACACCGGGCACGCGCTGGTGAAGGTGTTCGGCCGGCAGCGCGAGGTGGAGGAGCGGTTCCGGCAGAAGAACGCGGAGCTGTATGACGCGAGTTTCGGGGCGCAGTTCATTTCGGGGCTGATCATGCCGGCCATGACGTTCATCGGGAACCTCGTGTACGTGGGGATCGCCGTGGTGGGCGGGCTGCAGGTGGCGTCCGGGGCGATGCAGCTGGGCGACGTGCAGGCGTTCATCCAGTACTCGCGGCAGTTCACCATGCCGCTGGCGCAGCTGGGGTCCATGGCCAACCTGCTGCAGTCCGGGGTGGCGTCCGCGGAGCGGGTGTTTTCTTTGCTGGACGAGGACGAGGAGTCTGCTGAGCCTGCTCCGTCTTCTGGGCCTGTGTTTGGGCGGGGGCGGCTGGTGTTCGAGGACGTGTCGTTCTCGTACTCGCCGGACAAGCCGCTGATCTCTTCGTTGTCTCTTGTGGCAGAGCCGGGGCAGACGGTGGCGATCGTGGGGCCCACCGGGGCGGGGAAGACCACGCTGGTGAACCTGATGATGCGGTTCTACGAGCTGGACGCAGGGCGGATAACGCTCGACGGCGTGGACGTCACCTCGGTGCCGCGCCGCGAGCTGCGCTCGCGGCTGGGGATGGTGCTGCAGGATACGTGGCTGTTCGGCGGGACGATCCGGGACAACATTGCGTACGGCCGGCCTTCTGCGACTGAAGCTGAAATTCTGGAGGCCGCGCGGGCGACGTATGTGGACCGGTTCGTGCGGTCACTGCCTGACGGGTACGACACGGTGCTGGACGACGAGGGCGGCAACGTGTCCGCGGGGGAGAAGCAGCTGCTGACAATTGCGCGGGCGTTCCTGGCCCGGCCTTCTGTTTTGATTTTGGATGAGGCGACGTCTTCCGTGGATACCCGGACCGAGGTGCTGGTTCAGAAGGCGATGAGTGCGCTGCGGTCGGACCGGACTTCGTTTGTGATCGCCCACCGCCTGTCCACCATCCGCGACGCCGACCTCATCCTGGTGATGGAGGCCGGCCAGATCGTGGAGCAGGGCACGCACGCTCTGCTGCTGGCTGCGGGCGGGGCTTATGCGAGGTTGTATGAGGCGCAGTTCGCGGCGCCTGCGGCGGAGGTTTAGCTCCTACTAGGACGAGCAAGTCCTAGTAGGCCAGAGACCCTTATCGATAGCAGCTCAGCTGTAGGCCGCGAGTTTTAGGGGTTCTCGAATACGGTCAAGTTCCCTAACCTCGATCCCCGGTCCAGACCTATCCCACTTCGTGAATCGGACCAGCGTCGTACGAGCGTCATCGCCTATCGGTCGGAGTTTCCGAGCCAGAAGGGATGCAAAAGAATGGTCGTGGGTAGTAACCAAAATTTGCCGGTAAGGTGCGATCTTTCTAAGAAGATCGACGAGGCCCAGTAGATGTATATCATCGAGATTCTGTAGAGGGTCATCCAGGATCAACACATCCATTTCGCTCTTTGCAAAACCTAGATTGAAGGACATGAACAGCGCCACAGCGAGCGCATTAGCCTGCGAAGTTGAGAGTGTCCGGCCTGGATCAGAAACTGAAACGTCGGATTCTTCATCGTAAACAATGGGGTCGAGACGTTGCTTACCATTGAAAACGCGGGTCAAGAGACTGATCTTACGAAATGTTGGGTGTGGGTCGATTGCGGAGTAGAACTGCTCTAAAATTGGCTGCAATGAATCGATTCTCGATTTAACAAAGCCTTCTGAATCCGTTTTAACGGCTTTGGCGAGGAGGTTCGCTCGGTCACCGATGACCTTGCGCTGTTCCACATCCAACTCCGCTTCGCGTAACTGGGAAGACAGAGTGCGGATCTCTTCGTCGAGGCGAGCGAGGCGTGCCCGAGCACTGAGGACTGATGCAGCTGACTCGAATTGAATGCCAACCTGCTCAAGGTCAATGGACTTGGTGCGTTCCCGTTCAATTAGTGCAAGTTCCGATTTAATGGCGGCAGCGGCTTGCTGAGTAAGTTCTTGGTCGGAACCGTCCGTGATGTCTAATCCCAGTATCGGCGCGGCTTCCACGACGCGTTGACGCCGTCGACTCACTGTTGCAGCAATCGCCGCTGATCTTTCGGCGTATTCCTGGAGCCTGCGTTCGGCATCAATTCGTTGTCTAGATACTTCCTTCAGTCGTTGTTCAAGGCGACTTTCCTCAAGTCGCATGAGGGCAAGGTCACCGACTTCGACACTTCGCTCTGCCTCTGCAGCCAGGCGTTGAAGGCGTGAGCGGAAACTTTCAGGATCAACATGCTGGCCACAAGCGGGGCAGTCATTTCCAACGTGATTTAGCAGGAGGTTGGCCACTGTCGCGAGGTCATCCCGCACAGATTCCAACCGATTCAGTTCCTCACCAAGCACGTCGAGACGGTTTCTGACTCGCACTAGGTCGTCCTTGATTTCCGACTCGGTCCTATTTGCCGTCATTAGGATCGCCGTCGTGCTGTCTTTTTCTGTTTTGATCAGTGGATCGGGTAGAGGGACAGCGAGTTCTGCTAACAAGGCTGACAGCGATGAGTAGCGCCGCTCTAAAGTACTTCTGGAAGAAGATAAATTCTGTCGCAGCATCTGAAGCGATTCTTCCGACAATGGAAGGACATCCATCTGGGACGAGGGGACTACTTCATTGGTGCCCTGTACGCTTTGGTTCCACTCCCGCCAACGGCGTCGGACCTCCGGGGACTCCGCTGCTGCCAGTTCGGACTGCAGGCGTGCCCTTGACGTGGTGAGCTCGTGAACGCGTTCACGCCTTGCTTCTAGATCAAAATCTGCCTTGTTGGTAGCCTTGATCCAAGCTGTTTTTGCGGAATCTAATTGGTTTACGAAATCGCGGAGGCGACCAGCACCGACCATTTCTGCAACTGCAGAAAATCGATCCGTGTCCGCGTGACCTGTAAGGAACTCACGCAAGGACTCCTGCTTCATATAAATAGCGTCAACCATGGATTGCATCGCCGCATCCAAGTTCGTTTCTTCCTCACTTTGAGCAAGGTTGGACGTCAACCATTCCAGTGCACTAGTGCCTCGAACAAGATTCGACGGGGTTTCGATGGCCAAGTTCCACTCGTACTTTGCGGGCTTAGTTTCGGCAGGATTTGAAAGCGATCTTGTAACGGTGAAGTCTTGGCCCTCACTGTCTCGCAATGTTAGCGCTACTGATGTTGTTCCGGATTTCGAATAGACGTTTCGTGGGTTGGAATCGGAGGGGTGTTTTCCAGTTAGCGCCCAAGCGATGGCATTGCAAATGGTCGTCTTGCCAAAACCGTTCGATCCAACGACGATGATTACATCAGCGCTGAGATCGATCGCGACGCGGTCGGCAATTCCACCGAAGCCGGTGATCGAAATTGAACTAAGCCTCACTGCTATCACCTTCGTTTTTGGCATCCAGACCTTCGTGCAAATGAATGGCTTCAACCATCGGTAGTCCACGGCGGTATGCACCTAAAGCCACCATCAGGTCACTTTCCATTTGATGAGAAAACTCGGATCGATCTGTAATCGCGGTCAGTGGATCGGACTGCATTAAGGATCGCTCTATCGAGACATTTAAGACAGGAGCGAGTAGGCGGCGAATTCCCTGAGTAATCTCGAGCTCAGACCCGGCGGTGCCTGGCAGATCATCGCCAGTTATTACGAGCTTTCTGATTCGACGAGTATCTGTTCGGATTTCATTAAGGCGATCAGCCATTCCTGAGGGTATGCCTTCATTGGTGACCAAAAGTAGATATCCATCCCAAGCTTTAGGGTCGCTGCTGGATATGTTTGAACTCATCAATTTAATGACTTCGTCTTGCGCGGCGATCCACTGGTCACTTATTTTGCTGAAGGATTCGTATGTCCAAATCGCTATGATTGAATACTTATCTTCATAAGCAGAAGCAGTTTCCGGCCAGCTTTCATACTGCGACCGAGAAATGAGCTTGGCGCCCGAGGAAGACAGCAAATATGCCATCTGGCTAACTAGGTACTCATTAGATCGATCAAGAGTCATTGATTCATCGCTTTCCGGAATCCGTCGGGGTCCGAGGCATACCTCGTTCGTGATGCGTCCATATGTACGGGTACCAAGAACTCAGGGCCTCGGATTAAGTCATCAATTGGCTCGTCTCTGATCAGATCATTTGGTGTGGAGAGCGATCCGTCCCGTAGACCTGCTACCAGGACATAGCGCGACTTTTGATTTGGAACTAGATCTGAAGTGCGCTCTCGGATTTTGGCCGAGACAGAAGCCTACGATTTGATGCCTTGGGCGTGAGCAACATAAAAATTTAGTTCTACTCCATGCCGGTCCACTATAGTTACGCGGCCGCTGGGGTCTATGGAGAAGTTTGCGCCACCCAGGAGGTCTTGTACCCATCCAATTCCGAGGAGAAGATCGGCGACAAACATCCGCCGCGACTCATCTCCTTCCGTCGCATAGTTTGCAGAGTGAAGCAGCCAAGAAGCTCGGACACGTCCCAACGTAACGAGATCAAGGGCAGACAACCGCGCGACGACGCTATCGATTTCGACTGGGCTGCAATCAATCTGGTCGGCAAGTTCTCGGGCGGCGTCCTCCAACCGAATCGCATGTTCGTTGACCAATCTGTTCGACAGCTTTTCCATGAAAGCAGACCAGTACATGGCAATGGGTGGTTGCATGTTGCTACCCAAAGCTTCGGCGAATTTGTTGCCTTGAGGATAGGGGTCGACCAGATAGAACTCTGACTCGGCGGCAGTGGCCAGCCTCTGGACACTATCGGTGAGGACAGCGGCCGGACTGCCGAGGCCTGCGAAAACTGTCAGGGGAGCCGACAGATTGGCGGACGCCACGACGCCCTCCCACGCGCCCTCCCATGAAGTGTCAAGTACTGACTTCCGCAACACCCACTGCTCTTCATCGTCATCCACGCTTCTATGGAGATAGATCAACGAATTGGATGCAGATCTTCCATGGTCATCAGGACCGTGAATGATCGAGATCTTATCCCCGGAACCAAGTTGGGACAGTGCAGTCTGAAGGGCGAGGTCGTAATTGAGTGTGATGATGTGCCGCAGGGCACCTTCCAACAGCAGTGCAATGGCTAGAAAGTGTCCTCTGTTTGGTCGCGCAAGCCGCCAGTCGTCTTTTGGCAATCGACTCGTGAGGTCTTTTTGCGATTGAATTCCACTTTTGCTGAATACCAGTTCAGCCAATTCTGAGAGGTCTGAGGGGTCTGAGCATTCCCCGTCCGCAAGGACCCCGTCGTTCACGAGACTGCGATGAGCCCGGCGTGAGTAGTCGGCACCGGTGCGGAGGCTTGTCGGACTCTCAAGTGAAGCGCCTGCCCCGACCACGAGTACCACGCGGCCGCTCGGGGACGCTGAGATCTGCATGAGAAGAGCGGAAGGCAGAGTTATTTGCGGCGTAATCGGTGTAGTTGACTCGTCCTCAGAGCGAGTTTCTGCCATAAGCCACTTCCCGTTGTCCCCAAGCAAGTTCGCGTCCTGGCGACACGCAACAAGCCATACTTCAAGCAGAGTCAGTGTATCGCCCGAAGACGGTGCGCAACCCGAGACCTGTCCAAGGCAAGCCTGGATTAATTGTTACTAGTAGCGAGTCGGCTGAGCGGTCTACCGGATAGCCGCGTCTCGAACTCCTTCATTTGGTTCGAATTTCAGCCGGAAATCCGCCTCAGTCATAATCTCGAGGGTTTGTCCCGATTCGACGAGTTGGAAAGCCTTGGCAAGGCTCGAACTATATTTCATGCCTGGACGAAAGGTGCGTTCGTTGAAATCCCCGGTGACCAGGATGGTCGTCTTTTGCGTCGGTTTTTTCGATATCGAGCCTCCATGGCGAACCACCATTGCTTGCGCATCTTCCCGGACCCAAGAGATTTTCCCTGTAAAACATACGACTTCCCCTGCCATGGGCCCGTGGGGATCGACCTCCATCCTGTCCAGGTCGAGCCTCGCCCGGGCAGGGTTGGATGCCCTTCGAGATCCGCTCCAAGAGTCAGGGTCGATCCTGCCCATACGGACACCCGCGCACGCGACGAGGTCATGGATGGTGACAGCGCTTTGGGAGTCAGCCAGCGCGATGGCAATTAGGGCGGCCGCGGCTGCATCGGCCACAGCCTCGTGATGGTCGAAGGACGGAATAGTTAAGGCTTCGGCTACCCATGGCAACTTGTAAGCGGGAAGATCTAGCAGCGCCCTGCTCATCACAAGGGTGCACGTGTAGTCGATTGTCGGCCACGCAAGTCCAGCAAAGTCGCAGGCTGCACGAAGCACCCCAGCATCGAAGGCGGCATTGTGGGCCACGACGACATCCCCGTCAATGAAGTCTAAGATTCTGGACAGCGACGTTGCCCAGTCAGGTGCATCCAGGACGTCGTGTGCCGTAATGCCATGGATTCCAATATTGAAGTCGTCAAAACCCCCGTCGTCTGGCGGCGCAATCAGCCACGATGTGGACTTAGTAACAACACCATCCACAACCTTTGCGAGGCCAACCGAACAGACGGATCCGCGCCGGGCGTTTGCCGTTTCGAAATCTAGGGCGGTGAAGGATAAAGACATATCAGAAGTCCCTCGGGCGGAAGTAATTTGTGCAGTTTGGTCTGCCGAAGCCGAAGCATGTCCCGAAACAATTGGGGCATGCTTCGGTGGCTCATTTGCTACCGACACTTCTTGGTAGGGGCTCGGCCAAGGTCTAATGGCGGTGGCACCGTCGTGGAAGTAGGACCTGTTTTTACGTGTCCTGTCAGATTCAATATCGAGCCAGTAGTTCAGTAGCCGGATACAACCCCTGGCCATCCGAAGTGCCTCTTCCGGTGCGGGTCTAGTACACGCAGAATCTGATTCCCACGATGAAGATGGCGGCGGAGCTGGCCAATTAATGTCTTGGAGCGGTGCAAGTCGTTTCATATCGGGAGCGAGGGCTCCCTTTGCCTTGGCCGCCTTGCGTTCTTCTGTGACTTGAAGGTTGTGAGCCAGACGCCGGTCGTTTTCATCCCAAAAGAGCTGTTGGAGTGAAGAAACCCAGGATTCACAGTCTTGCAGGAAGACCTCGGGCTTCATGCGGGCCCAATCGAGAACGCGCTGTTCGTCGCAGGCGATTAGCGCTCGTTCGGAGAGCAGTACAGGACGGTTATAAGAGACGCAGTCAAAAGCTGCGGCATCAAATCCATCAGTGATGATGGCATTAGTGGACGATGCACGCATCGGGCCGGCTGCGGAATTGACCGACACCTGCCACAAGGCCCAGCGGCCGTCGTGTATGTCCAGAACTGCAACTCCATGCGGCACGGCAATGTGAGCACTCACTGATTTCCCCCAATATTTATGTTGCGCTCATCATAGGTTATGCGGCCGACATTATGAGGAGGGTGCTGCGTCATGATGCGAAGTTGAATCGTGTTGCACGGTCAGTTACCAGCCGCAACCACCCTCAGCACCCCCACGTCCGCCACTAAAGGCGGCTGGGGTCTCCACATCCGTCCGGCGGCCCACTGCACCCGCGCCTCAAATGGTCCACCCACGAAAGCGGTATACAGATACCCCATCACGTCCTTGTCTACTAACCGAAACCCAATACGCTCACGCCCGTTTCCTCTGCAGCGCCAGCGGCTCATAGCTCCGGCTTCCCACTGATAACTTCGCTCCGATCCGCTGGGAGGGTGAAAATCTCTAGGACTGCGCCTCCCTTAATAATGTCACCGCCCTTAGGTGCCTCTTCCGCGTGGTGGTGCCGCTGGTGCTCCACGCCGGCATGGGCTCAGTGGTCAACGTCGTCTCCGAGGCTGGCCTGCGTAGGTCCGGCGTCGGTTCCGCATACACCGAGTTCGAGCACGCCGTCGTCGGCCTGACTAAGAACTGGTCCTAAATTTTTCGTGCCGAAGGGCCATCGGGAATCCCAGATTGTGGCCGAACGCCTCCCCGCTGATGCAGGCCAACGTCCCGGCGCCCGCCGCGGTACGGTTCGCCGGATTCATTACCTTGCTGCCCACACAGCGACGACGGCGCCAAGGTAAACGGCACCATCCGGGCGGCGTCCAGCGGCTGGTCGGCGCTGTAAGGGAGTCGGCGGCAAACGCAAGCGGACGACGGCCGGAGGTCCCGCCGTCGTCCTTCTCTGCGCCTCAGCAGTTACCGCTGGAAGCAGAGCAGCTCCTGCTCCTGCCTGCTCAGCGCCTGGATGGCGATTCCATCCTGCCCCGTTTACGCAGGTTGGAAACCAAGCGTAGCCACACGAATGTCCCAGGAGCCCAACCACCCCGGCGTAGTACACGGACACACAGCGCAACGTTCCAGCCCTCGCACGTAACCTGTTTAGATGCCTCGTTTTGCGCTTGATATTGAGTCCGTGCCCCGCCCTGCCCGTGCGCAGGAGCTCCTGGACGCCGTGAACCACCGCGTCGTCATCGCCGACGGCGCCATGGGCACCATGCTGCAGGGCCGGGACCTCTCGCTCGAGGAAGACTTCCTGGGCCTCGAAGGCTGCAACGAGATCCTCAATGACACGCGCCCCGACGTCCTCGCGGACATCCATGACGCCTACTTCGCCACGGGCATCGACGCCGTGGAAACCAACACCTTCGGCGCCAACTGGTCCAACCTCTCGGACTACGGCATCGACGACCGCATCGAAGAGCTCGCCCGCAAGGGCGCACGGATTGCCCGCGAGCGTGCGGAGGCCGCGGAAGAAACAGACGGCCGGATGCGCTGGGTCCTCGGCTCGATGGGACCGGGCACCAAGCTTCCCAGCCTGGGCCACACCAGCTACGACTACCTCAAGCAGACCTTCGCCCTGCAGGCCGAGGGCCTCATCGACGGCGGCGCGGACGCGTTCCTCATCGAAACCAGCCAGGACCTCCTGCAGACCAAAGCCGCGGTCAACGGCTGCAAACAGGCCATCGTCTCCCGCGGCATCCGCCTCCCCATCTTCGTCGAGGTGACCGTCGAAACCACCGGAACCATGCTGATGGGCTCCGAAATCGGCGCTGCCCTCACCGCCCTCGAGCCGCTCGGCGTCGACGCCATCGGCCTGAACTGCGCCACCGGCCCGGACGAGATGAGCGAGCACCTGCGCCACCTCTCCAAGCAGTCCTCCGTCGCCATCGCCTGCATGCCCAACGCCGGCCTGCCCGTCCTCGGCGCCAACGGCGCGCACTACCCGCTCTCACCCACCGAACTCGCCACCGCACACGAACAGTTCGTGAAGGAATTCGGCCTGGGCCTCGTGGGCGGCTGCTGCGGTACGACGCCGGAGCACATGGCCGCCGTCGTCGAACGTCTTGCGCCCTTCCGCACCCAGCAGACGAAAGCCACCAACGGAACCGGACCCGCCCGCGTCCCCACCGAGCGCGAAGCCGGCGTCGCCTCCCTCTACCAGCACGTGAATTTCGACCAGGACGCCTCCTACCTGGCCATCGGTGAGCGCACCAACGCCAACGGCTCCAAGGCGTTCCGCCAGGCGATGCTCGAAGAGCGCTGGGACGACTGCGTGGACATCGCCCGCGAGCAGATCCGCGTCGGCGCCCACCTCCTGGACGTCTGCATCGACTACGTGGGGCGCGACGGCGTGGCCGACATGAAGGAGATCGTCTCCCGTTTCGCGTCGGCCTCCACCCTCCCGCTCGTCATGGACTCCACCGAACCGGCCGTACTTCAGGCCGGGCTCGAACACATCGGCGGCCGCCCGGTGGTCAACTCCGTCAACTACGAGGACGGCGACGGCCCCAACAGCCGCTTCGCCCGCATCATGCCGCTCGTGAAGGAACACGGTACCGCCGTGATCGCCCTGACCATCAACGAAGAGGGCCAGGCCCGCACCACCGAGGGCAAGGTGGCCATCGCCTCCCGCCTCGTGGACGCCCTGGTGGGCGAGTGGGGGATGCGCGTCGAGGACATCATCGTCGACGCACTCACCTTCCCCGTCGCCACCGGCCAGGAAGAAACCCGCCGCGACGGCATCGAAACCATCGAAGCCATTCGGCAGATCACCACCAAGTACCCCGGCATCAACACCACGCTCGGCGTCTCCAACGTGTCCTTCGGCCTGAACCCGGCGGCGCGCATCGTCCTCAACTCAGTGTTCCTGCACGAGGCCGTCCAGGCGGGCCTGACCAGCGGCATCATCGACGCCGCCAAGATCGTCCCGCTCGCCTCACTGCCCGAGGAGCAGCGCAAAGTGGCCCTGGACCTCGTCTATGACCGCCGCGAATACGACGCCGACGGCAACACCACCTACGATCCGCTCGCCATCATGCTGGACATGTTCGCCGGCGTCGACACCGCAGCGCTCAAGGACCAGCGCGCCGCTGAACTCGCGGCGCTTCCAACCGGCGCACGCCTGGAACGTCGCATCATCGACGGCGAGGGCAAGGGCCTCGAAGATGACCTGGACCTGGCCCGCAGCGAGGGCATGACCCCGCTCGGCATCATCAACGACCACCTGCTCGAGGGCATGAAGGTGGTGGGTGAGCGCTTTGGTGCCGGCGAAATGCAGTTGCCGTTCGTGCTGCAGTCCGCCGAGGTGATGAAGAACGCCGTCGCCCTGCTCGAGCCGCACATGGAGAAGTCCGATTCCTCCGGCAAGGGCACCATGGTGATCGCCACCGTGCGCGGCGATGTGCACGATATCGGCAAGAACCTGGTGGACATCATCCTCACCAACAACGGCTACAAAGTGGTCAACATCGGCATCAAGCAGGGCATCGCCGAGATCATGGCCGCTGCCGAGGAGCACAACGCCGACGTCATCGGCATGTCCGGCCTGCTGGTGAAGTCCACCGTTGTGATGAAGGAGAACCTCGCGGAGCTGCAGTCCCGCGGCCTGGCGAAGAAGTGGCCGGTGGTCCTCGGCGGGGCAGCCCTGACCCGCGCCTACGTGGAGCAGGACCTGGCCGAGCAGTTTGACGGCGTGGTCCGGTACGCCAAGGACGCCTTCGAGGGCCTTGCCCTCATGGAACCGCTGGTGCGCGTCGCCCGCGGCGAGTCGCCGGACGACGTCGGCCTGCCGCCGCTGAAGAAGCGGATCCACAAGGGAGGCGCGAAGTTCACGGTGACCGAACCGGAGGCCATGCCCGGCCGTTCCGACGTCGCCGCCGACAACGCCGTGCCTGCGCCGCCGTTCTGGGGCACCCGCATCGTGCGCGGCGTCTCGCTTCACGATTACTCGGCGTTCCTCGATGAGCGTGCCACGTTTATGGGGCAGTGGGGGCTCAAGCCCGGCCGCGGCGAGGACGGCGCCTCCTACGAGGAACTGGTGGAACGCGAGGGCCGGCCGCGCCTGCGGTACTGGCTGGACCGCATCCTCGGCGAGGGCATGCTCGATGCCTCCGTCGCGTACGGCTACTTCCCGGTGGTCTCCGAAGGGGAGCAGGTAGTGGTGCTGCACCACGGCACGGACGACGACGGCGTCCTCGGCGCCGCGGGACTGCTCGCCCCCGATGGCGGTTCAGGTGGCCCGATCGGCACCGACCGCTTACGATTCGATTTCCCGCGCCAGCGCCGCGACCGGCACCTTTGCCTGGCCGACTTTGTGCGCCCGCGCGAATCGGGGCAGATCGATGTCCTGCCGGTGCAGCTCGTCACGGCCGGCTCGAAAATTGAAGAGTTCACCTCAAAGATGTTCGCCGCCAACCAGTACCGCGACTACTACGAACTCAACGGCCTGGTCATGCAGCTCACCGAGGCGCTGGCCGAGTTCTGGCATGCCCGTATCCGCAAGGAGCTGGGCTTTGCGGCCGAGGAGCCGAAGGACACGGCAGGGTATTTCAAGCTCGACTACAGGGGTGCCCGGTTCTCGCTCGGCTACCCCGCGTGCCCGGACATGGAGGACCGCCGCAAGGTGACGGAGCTGCTGAAACCCGAGCGCATGGGCGTGGTCCTCAGCGACGAGCTGATGCTGCACCCCGAACAGTCCACCGACGCGTTTGTGTTCCACCACCCGGAGGCGAAGTACTTCAAGGTGTGAGCTTGGCGGAACAATCAGCTTCCGCGTATTCGTTCCTGATTAGGTCCGCTCAGCAATCTCTTTTAACCGCTGCAAGCCAACCTGCCACATTTTTTCAAACTCAGCCGCCTGTTCTTCATCGGTATCGCTGTCGACAACGAGTTCAGTCATGCCATCTTTTTCTGTAAACGTGTAATTTTCATACGCTGGCGCCCATTTTCGTGCTTCGTCGCTCGTTGTATCTTCGACTCCATCGTTCATGATTCCGAGGTGTTCGATGGAGACAAATTCAAAGGGTCGGCATCTGGCAATCCTGCTGACCATGCCGCCAGTTACACCAGTTTCAGGATCAGGTCCAAGAAAAAGCATCTTCGAGCCCTCTTCCCAGGCGCCTTCGAAGTAGGAGCCTTCGCTGAATGCCGTTGTCCACTCACGGTACGTCTGATCGTCAAGCATCGCGTGCCAAACTTTTTCCTTTGGCGCATTGATCGTTATTGAAAAATGTTGGGTCTGCATCGTCATACTCTCTCGTTTACAGTTTTCCTTGGACCGTTCCCCTTACCGGAATTCACACAGGTGTGGACCGAGGTGGCTCTAAAAGCAAACACATCCTCGCTGTACTTCTCCAGAACCTGGCGGGGGTGAGCGCTGTCGGGGCTTGTTCATCGAGATAAGACTGGGGAAGGCTGTCCGCATGTCATGCCCCTTCGGCAGGCCGGTCCCATCTCGACTTCTGAGAGATGGCCAGCTGCACCGGCCCTTCTGATGTTCCTAGGAGCCTCAGTCCGCGTCAAGATCACCCGGAAGCGAAGTACTTCAAGGTGTGAGCTGGTGCTGGTCCCCGGCCGGGGTCGAGTGAGCCTGCGCGGCGTTGCCGCAGACGCTTCCGCCCCGGCTGGAGACCGGCTTCACGCGCCTCAGTGCGGCGAGGATGGCCCGGCCCACTAACGCGATTCCAATGATGGTGGTGATGGCGCGCAGGGTGTCCCAGCCCGCCGTCGACGTCACCAGGGAGTAGAGCAGGAAGCTGCTGAGGTTGGTGGCCAGCGGTGCGCCGGGCACGTACGAGATGCCGGTGCCGCCGCCCACCGCGAAGGGCCAGAACCACAGGTTGGTCAGCAGACCGAAGAGGTAGGACGCCAACACGCCGTAGCCGCACAGCATCCACAGTTCGGCCTTCCCCCGCACCTGCCGGGGGAGCAGGCCGGCCCCCGCGCCCACCCACGCGCAGGCGAAAATCTGGAAGGGTGTCCACGGCCCGATCCCACCCCACAAAGCACTTGAGAGCGCGATGGTGGCGGCGCCGAGGAGCATGCCGAAACGGGCGCCGAAGGCCCGGCCGGCCAGGATCAGCAGGATAAAGACCGCCTCCACGCCCCCGACGCCGGTGCTCGCCACCCTCACCGCGGAACCGACCGCGGCCAGGACGCCGAGCAGTGCCACCATGTGTGCCGAGCGGACGGAGCCATCGAGGGACACCACGACGGCGACGGCGGCGATGGGCGCCACCGCCAGCGCCGCGTAGGGGAGGGCCGCGGCGGCGTCCTGCGGGAGGGCCGCGGCGAGCAGTGGCCAGCAGAACGCGCCGAGGGCCAGGAGGTTTGCAGCGGCGAGGACGGCGGGCTCGACGCCGCGTGGCATCCGGAGGCGGCGGGATGTCTTGGCAGTTGGGATGTCCGGCGGTCGCCCGGTGAACCTTGGGCCTGCGAGAGGCTGTGCTGCAGGGAAGGTAGCGGCTGCTTCAGCCGGGGCGGATTCAGTCTCGAATGAGGGCGCGACGCCGTCACGCATCGGAAGGATCCGGGCACCGAGGCCATGGGCAAAGTTGAGGTCGTGGGTGGCGATGAGGACCGCCGCGCCCGAGTCCGCTGCCGCCCGCAGCGCTGCCGCGACTGCCGTCCGCGCCGCGGGATCGAGTCCGCGGGTGGGCTCATCGATGAGGAGTACCTGCGGGGCGTCCATGGTCTGCAGCGCGATGGCGAGGATCCTGCGTTCCCCGGCGGAGAGGTCCCGGGGATGCTCGTGTCCGATCGGGATCCCGACGTCTCCGCGGAGGCAGGCGAGGTGTGAGGCTGCGGTGCCGGGCGCGGGCCTGGCTCCGCCCTTCTTGCTGGCCTGGCGCCGCTCGGCGGCGCGGAGCTCTGCTGCGACGGTATCCCGGGTAAAGAGGTCGTCCGAGGCGTCCGGCACGAGGGCGACCCGGCCGCCGTCGTAGATCTTGACGCGGCCCGCTCCTTCGCCGATGCCTTCACCCAGGGCGAGCGCCACCAGCAGGGACGACTTTCCGGCACCGTTCGGCCCCACCAGGGCCACCACTTCACCGCTGCGCAGGGTCAGGGATGCTTCGCGCACGAGCGGTTTGCCCTTGCGGTGCAGCGCGAGGTTTGTCGCCGTCAGAACGGGCGCCTGCTCGGTGTCCGGAACGGGCGTTGCGCGGGCCTCAGCAGGGATGAAAGGCGACGGTGCGGCACCCGGTACCAGGGCGCCGCGGTCGATGGTCCACCACGAGTCGGCAACCGGTATGAGCGCTTGCGCCCGGTGCTCCGCCACGATGACGCAGACACCGGCGTCGCGGGCGAGGCTGTTGAGCACGGCGATGACGTGTCCGCGCGCTGAGGTGTCGAGGTCGGCCAGGGGCTCGTCAACGAGGAGCAGGGCCGGATGCTCCACCACCGCGGCGGCGATGGCAACCAGCGTTGCCTCACCCGCGGACAGGGTGCTGAGATTCCGGTCCAGCAGCGCCGAGACGCCGATCCGCTCCGCGACCTCCAGCACCCGGGCCTTGGTTGCCGCAGGTGCCACGCCACGCAGCTCAAGTGCGAGGGAAATTTCGTCCCGGACCCGGGCGGAGGCGAAGGCGGCGCGGGGATTCTGCAGGACGACGCCGATGTGGCGGGCGGTATCGCGCGGCGGCGTGGCGGCACGGTCCGTTCCGGCGACCCGCACCGTGCCGTCAAGATCTCCGCCGTCAACGTGCGAGAGGAGGCCGGCGATGCCCCGCAGGATGGTGGACTTACCGGAGCCTGTCGGGCCTGTGATAACCGTGATTGACCCGCTGGACGGCGCGAAGTCTGCGGCGGTCACCCTCGCGGCGCCAATGCGGAACTGGGCGTCGCGCACCAGAAGCGGGCCGCCGTCGTCGTTCCTTGGTTGGTGTGCTGCCCGGCTCCCGAAGCCGCGCAACTCCAACGCCGCGGCAACCCGGGCCGCGTGCTCCAGGGTGCGCTCGAGGACGGGCACCAGGGCGCGAGGGCCGAAACGTTCGCCGCGCAAACGGAAGGCCAGGCGGACTGAGGTCACGGCGTCGGCAAGTGCCGGAAGTGCCGCCCACGCCACCACCAGCATCCGGGCTACGCCCTGCATGGGGCCGCGGCGGGCCAGATGTACGAAGCCGCGGGCCACGTCCACCCATGCGTTGAGCAGGCCGAAAGCGAGGAACATCCCGGCAATCGGCAGCGCGGACAGGACCGCCGCCCACAGGCCGGGCGCCGTGACCGGGCCGAGGAAGACCACATGGGCGTACGGGGCCGGCAGCCGCATCGCCGGCAGGTCGAGCAGGACCGGTTCGCCGATGCCCGCGCCGTTGAAGAGGACGCGGTAGATGACCCGCGCCGCGATGAACACAATGGCGAGAACCGCCGCTGCACGCAACGGCGCGGGTCGGAAGGTCATGCTGCGGGTGCGGCCGGTTCGCCGTCGACCGTGTAGAGCAGTTCCAGGCTCTCGCCGGGGTTCACCTTCAAGGTTGCGACGCCTTCCTGGGCGTAGGCCCATTCACCGGAGGCGGGCTTGACCCACAGCGACCAGTAGGCGAAGGCAGCGGACATGTCCTTGCATTCCTCGCGGTAGGTGCCGCCCTTGTGGGTGATGTCGAAATCCGCGGCGGGCACTCCGTTCACCCGGCATACCGCGTCGGGGTACTGCGTGCTGCCCTCGGTCTTGACGCCGGCCTCCTCGAGTACCGCGGACGCGGCCATGGGTGAATCCAGGGGTACGCAGACGGACTTGTCAGCGGCAGCCTGCTTCAGGGCGCCGGAATCGACGATGACCTTCACGCCGGCGCACGGCCCGGCGTCGGCGCTGGCTGAAGCCGCTGCCGTGGAAGCCGGTGCGGAGGCAGAGGGCTGGGTGGCCGGCGCGGAACACGCGGCAAGGGTAAACAGGAGACCGGCGGCGGCGAGGGTGCTCGCGGCGGCGGTGCGAATCTTAGTCAAAGTCACCTGTCAAGAGTAGGGCGTTGCCCATCTTGAGGGGGAGGCCGCCATCTTGTATGACGTTCAGTCACACGGATACGCGGGGGCCACTGACGCAAAAGGGCCGACGACGGCGCTCAAGTGAGTGCCGCCGTCGGCCGTTCCGACTGGTGTTACTTAGCTTCCGACGCGGGCACCAGCGCATCCTCCGGCACTTCGCGCTGCGCGGCACCGGACGACGGATGGGCTGCGACTGCTGCGGCGTGCTCGGCCAGCACCCCAGTCTGGTGGCGGATCTTCAGGCGGTAGAGCAGGGTCCCGCCAATGATCACGGCGGCTACGAAGATCACGCCGCCCCACTGGAGATACCACTCGAACGGCGGCACCGAGTTGTAGATCTCCGGGCGGGGCCAGACCAGATTCAGCGTCATGGCCCCGCCCCAGAAGACCGCCATGATGTTCACCGGCAGTCCCCATTTGCCCATGCAGAAGCCGGGCTCAGAGCCGTCTGCGGCCAGTGGCCACATTTTCAGGAGCCGCTTGCGCAGCAGGGGAACCGTGACCAGGAGGTAGGACAGGTAGATCAGGACGATGCTGATGCTGGACAGGATAGTGAAGATGGCCGGCTGCATGACGTTGACCAGCAGCGGGATGACGGCCATGACGCCAATCACGATCGCCGCGATCTTGGGGGTTCTGCGGACCGGGTCCACCCTGCTGAGCTGCCGGCTGAACGGCAGGTTGTTGTCCCGGGCCATGGCGAACATCATGCGGATGGCGGCGGCGTGGACAGCCAGGGTGCAGACCACCACGGCCACCACGATGCATGCCAGGAAGGCTTTGCCGAAAGGCCCGCCGAGAACGGAGAGCACGATGTACTGAAGGCCGCCGTCGGCAGCGCCCACCCGCGGGTCGTTCAGGTCCGGTGCGGCCAGGATGCCGAAGAGCAGGATCAGCCCACCCAGCACGAACGAGGCCGTGATGGCGCGCAGAATCGCCTTGGGTGCGGTGCGCTTGGGGTCCTTCGTTTCCTCCCCGAGCGAGCTGGCGGTATCAAAGCCGTACATGACGTAGCCCGAAGCCATGGCGCCGATGAGGAAGACGCCGAAGAAGCCGAGGTCGTGGCTTTCGCCAAAGCCGGCGGTGTCAAAGAGGACCTCGGGCCCCCGCACCACGTGCCAGCCCAGTGCCAGGATCAGCAGCACAGCCGCCGTCAGCTCCACAAAAACGCCGATGCTGTTGATCCTGGTCATCAGTTTCACGCCGAACGCGTTGATGAGCGTGGAGATGGTGATCATGATGGTGGCCAGCACCACGCCGTTCATGGCGAAGTCGTACGGGCCGGTGCCGTCGCCGACGAACTGGAATCCGGACCACAGCTGCGGCAGGGTGAGCTGCAGGGCCAGTGCCACCGACCCCAGCGCCATGATGGAGGACAGCATCAGCAGCCAGCCGGCCAGCCAGGATGAAGTCCCGGACGAGAGCCGCTTGGCCCAGTTGTACACCGATCCGGCAACGGGGTACCGGCCGGCCAGTTCGGCAAAGCACAGGGCCACCATGAGCTGGCCCGCGAAGACGAGGGGCCAGGACCATGCGTAGGCGGGGCCGGCCATGGAAAAGCCAAAGTAGAACAGTTGGAAGACGCCGGTGAGGATGGAGATGTAGCTGACGCCTGCGGCGAAGCTGGCAAACTTGCCGATGCTCCGGTCCAGGGTCTGGGTGTAGCCAAATTCGTCCATGCCGCTTGAATCAATACTCTTGCTGGGTTCCAAAATGTGAACTCCTATGTCAGAAAAGTACGCGCGATGCAGCCCGTGTCCGCCATTGGACGCGGGATCGATACCTCCCGAATTTGCCTCTCAGGCGAAGGACGGGCTGAGCTCCACCTCTTCCCTTGCAGCACCAGCGGTGTTGCCGGCGCGGATGAGATCGGCGCAGCGCTCGCCGATCATCATGACGGTGATGTTGGGGTTGACGGTGATGTGCTCGGGCATCACAGACGCATCCGCCACGCGCAGCCCGGTGACGCCCTTGACCCGCAGTTCGGGGTCCAGCGGTGACATCCCGTCGTCGTCCGCGCCCATCCGGACGGTGCCCACCGGGTGGTACACAGTGTTATGGGTCTTGCGGATGTACTCCCTCAGCTCCTCGTCCGTCTGCGCCTCAACGCCGGGCGATAGCTCGCGGCCGGTCCATTCGGCCATGGCGGGCTGGGCGGCGATCTCGCGTGCTTTCCGGATGCCGGCCACCATCACGCGCATGTCGTGGCCTTCGGGATCCGTGAAGTAGCGCGGATCCACCATGGGCTTGTCGCGGAAATCGCGGCTGCGCAGCCGGACGGTGCCGCGGGAGCGGGCGTGCGTGACGTTTGGGGTGAGGCTGAAGCCGTTCTCCGTGGTGGGGTAACCGTGCCGCAGGGTGTTCATGTCGAACGGGACGGAACCGTAGTGCATCATCAGGTCCGGACGGTCCAGGCCGTCCTCGGTGGGCGTGAAGATGCCAATCTCCCACCACTGGGTAGAGGTCTGCACCATGGGCTGCCTGGCCTCGAACTGGACCACGCCTTCGGGGTGGTCCTGCAGGTTTTCGCCCACGCCGGGGGAGTCCACCAGGACCTCGATGCCGTGCTGGGCCAGGTGCGCTGCCGGGCCGATGCCGGAGAGCATCAGCAGCTTGGGGGAATCGATGGCGCCGGTGGACAGGATGACCTCGCGGTGCGCAGAGAGCCGGTGGGTCCGGCCGAACGCGGAGTCCACCACGTCCACACCGGTGCAGCGTTTGTCCGCATCGAATACCAGCTGGCGGGCGCGAAGGCCGGTCAGCAGGGTGAAGTTTTCGCGGTGGACGATCGGGTGGATGTAGGAGACCGAGCTGGAGGCCCGGGTGCCGTCCGCCCGGCGGTTGATCTGGAAGAAGTTGGCGCCGTTGATGACGGTGGTGCCGGTGTTGAATTTCGTGCGGGGGATGCCTGTCTGTTGGCAGGCGTCCAAAAGTGCGACGCCGGCAGGATCCGCCGGGGGCACGTTCATCAGGTGCACGGGGCCTGAGTCGCCGTGGTGCGGCGCGTCCGGTCCAGCATCCTCGTTGGTTTCCAGCCGCTTGTAGAGAGGCCAGGCGGCGTCGGCGTTCCAGCCGGTGGCGCCGTACTTCGATTCCCATTCGTCCAGGTCTTCGCGGGGAGCCCAGAACGCGATGCACGAGTTGTGGCTCGAGCAGCCGCCCATCACCCTGGCACGGGCGTGGCGCATGAAGGAGTTGCCGTTTTCCTGCGGCTCCACCGGGTAGTCCCAGTCGTAGCCGGATTCCAGCAGTTCCATCCAGCGGTCCAGCTGCAGGATTTCGGGCAGGTTGCGGTCATCCGGCCCGGCCTCCACGAGGGCCACGGTCACGTCCGGATCCTCGCTCAGCCGGGCGGCGACGGCGGCCCCGGCAGATCCACCGCCGATGACGACGTAGTCGAACCCCCGCTCGCTGAGGCCCTCGATGTTGTCGTAATGCATCTAGTTCTCCTTGCCGTGGTCAGCGAACCAGCCGGTTACCTGCGGGCTGGTGTTCTGGTAGATGTGCTTGGCTTCCTGGTATTCGGCCAGGCCCGTGGGGCCCAGCTCGCGGCCGACGCCGGACTGGCCGAAGCCGCCCCACTCGGCCTGGGGCAGGTAGGGGTGGTAATCGTTGATCCAGATGGTGCCGTGCCGCAGCCGGGATGCCACGCGCTGCGCCTTGCCGGCATCCTGGGTCCAGACCGCACCGGCCAGGCCGTAGATGGTGTCATTGGCGGTCGCCACAGCTTCGTCCTCGGTGCGGAACGTTTCCACCGTCACCACCGGGCCGAACGCTTCGTCCACGACCACGGACATTCCCCTTTGGACGCGGTCCAGAACGGTGGGCTGGTAGTAGAACCCGCCGTCGTACTTTTCTCCCTGCGGTGCCGCACCGCCGGTCCGCAGCCGCGCACCCTCCTGGATGCCGCGCTGGACGTACGCGTGGACCTTGTCGCGGTGGGCCGCGGAAATCAACGGCCCGGTCTCGGCGGTTTCGTCGAAGGGGCCGCCGATGCGGATCTCCTGGGCACGGCGGACCAGTTCGTCCACGAAGCGCTCGGCGATGGGTTCCTCCACCAGCAGCCGCGCCCCGGCGGAGCACACCTGCCCGGAGTGGACAAACGCAGCGTTCAGGGCGTTGTCCACGGCGGGGTGGAAGTCCGCGTCCGCGAACACCACGTTGGGGTTCTTGCCGCCAAGCTCCAGCGCCACCTTCTTGACCGTGCCGGCGGCGGCCGCGGCGATGCGCTTGCCGGTTTCCAGTCCGCCGGTAAAGGACACGAGGTCGACGGCGGGGTGTTCGGAGAGCGGTGCACCCGCCTCCGCGCCGGCGCCGGTCAGGAGGTTGGCGACGCCGTCCGGCAGGCCAAGGTCCTGCAGCAGCTGCATGGCCAGGATGGCGGTGGACGGGGTCAGCTCGGAGGGCTTGAGGACGAAGGTGCAGCCGGCGGCCAGCGCGGGTGCGATCTTCCACGCGGCCTGGAGCAGCGGGTAATTCCAGGGGGTGATCAGGCCGCAGACCCCCACCGGCTCGTAGACGATTTTGCTGACGACGGCGGGGTTCCCGGCGTCGACGATGCGTCCCGCCTGCTGACCGGCGAGCCTGCCAAAGTATTCGAAGCAAGCGGCAATGTCGTCCATGTCGATGTGGCTTTCGGCCATGCGCTTGCCGGTGTCCAGCGACTCGGCGCGCGCGAACTTATCCCGGCGTTCGCGCAGTCCGGCGGCGACCTTGAGCAGGAAGGTGCCGCGCTCCGGGGCCGGGACATTCGACCAGATTCCGGAGTCGAAGGCATTGCGGGCTGCGGCGATGGCACGTTCGGCGTCCTCCCGGCCGGCCTCTGACACTGTGGCAGCCAGCTCGCCGTCGGCGGGGTTGCGGATTTCCCGGACAGCACCGGAAACGGCGGGCTCCCAGGCACCGTTGATGAACAGGGTGGCTGCTGTCTCGGTTTTCGTGGTTGGGGCGGCATCCCTAAGGGGTGTGGCGTAAGTCATAGGAAGGACAGTAATCCAGATTGAACGAGTGTTCAATAATTTTTTGAACATTCGTTCAACGCTACGTATGGATTTCTCCCGGCACGTGGCCCGGGGTTAGGAATCGTGGAGCCTGTGTTCCTTGAGGGTGTGGTCCTGAAGCGGCGCGAAGGCGATTTCCTCTGTGCGGGCGATACTGCGCTGGATGGAGGCCTCATCAACGCCGAGAAGCGCCGTCAGCCACATGCCGTTTTGGATGACAACAATGTCGGCCGCCCGCTCTCTGCAAACCTCCCATGAAAGACCGGGCTGGGCGTTGGAAACCAGTGCCGCGAGGCCGTCGAGATAGCGGTCGAAGGCCTCGGCGTTGATCTGCGCATACCCCTCGTCCGCTTGGGCGAGGGCCCAGAGGTGCAGCCGCAGGGAAAGGTAGCGGGTGGTCAACAGATCGGCGGCCGCCACCCGGCGCAGCGCCTTGCGCAGCTGTTCCTCCGGGTCCGACGACGGGTCGGGCGCCACCAGCCGGAGGTCGTGCTCGTCCACCCGGCGCAGGGCTGCCCGTATCAGGCTCGTCTTGTCGTCGTAGTAGTAGTTCACCAGGCCAAGCGCCACGCCGGCTTCGCGGGCCACCGCCCGCATGCTCACGCCTGAAATCCCGTGGCGGGACAGCAGATCCAGCGCCGCCTCAAGAATGCGCGACTGCCTGTCCATCTGTTCGCCGGAGTTCACGGCCTTGGTCCCCATCTGGCCAGACTATTGCCTAACCCGGACGAGTGCACTTTCGATGGCTATCCACTGGGCGCGGCACACCTTGTCCTCCGTTTCAGCAGGGAATTGCTCGCCTAGAACCGGGTAGTGCCGCGCAAGGGGCGGGGGCGGCCGTCAGGGTCCACGAAGAAGCGGTTGACAGGGTCCGCCCAGCGACGCTGCAACCGCGACACGGGTTCTGTCTCGTGGTGCCGCGCATGGCCCTTGGGGCGGGGCGAACCTCGGCCGGTTGTGTGCCACTGGTCCAGGGCGTCAGCGGCGGCGTTCCACAGTTTGAGCCCGGCGGCCGCGTCGTCGAGCTGGGGGTCATTCTCGTCCACGCCCAGGTGTTCGGCCCAGAGTTGGCGCCGGAGCCCGTGGGCCAACGGCCGGGAAGCCCCCGGACCGGTGCCGGCCGCTTCCTCCTGGCCCGCTGAGGTGTCGATGACCGCGCAGGTCAGCTCGCTGTCCGTGGTCCAGGACCGACGGTTGAAATTGTCCGATCCGCACGTGAACCAGGTGTCGTCGATGATGCAGACCTTGGCGTGGACATATATCGGAGTCCCGGCTGTGTTTTCCAGGTTGAACACGCCGAACCTGCCCGGTGCAACGCGGCTGATCCTCTCGATGGCGCGCAGTTGCCCCAGCCGCTTGGGCGGCCCTCCGAGCGGACCGTCGGAGTCCGGGTAGCGGGGCACCACGGCGATGACGTTCAACCCGGGATTCTGTTCGAGGGCCGCTGCGATTCCAGCTGCGACCTCTGCCGACCACAGGTACTGGTCCTCGATGTAAATCAGCGAACGGGCCCGGGCGAAAGCTTTGGTGTAGGCCCGGGCAACGCTCCGCTCACCGCCGGGTGCGAACGGGAACGGCGGATGCTTCACACCGTAGGTTCGCAGCAGCTGGACTGCGTGCGGGCCGGCCGGTGGCGGTGGCGGCGCAGTCTCCGGCAGCGGCTCGGGATGCCGGGGCATATCGGCCAGGCGCTGCAGCAGCATCCGGTACGGTGTGCGCCGGTCCAGGGGGTGGGGGTCATTCCACCTTTCCGCGAACAACTCCAGCACGTCTGCCACCACCGGGCCGCGCAGTTCGAGGGCGGCATCGTGCCACGGGGGTTGTTTGCCGTACCGGGGATCCATGTCCACCGCCTGTGGATCTCCCGCGTGGCCGGCGTCGTCCCGGCGGCCATGCGAGAGGTCGATTCCGCCCACGAACGCGATGTCCTGCGAAGGGTCGTCGCGGCGGCGGATGACGAACAGTTTCTGGTGATGGCAGCCGAAGAGCCGCACCCGCTGGTCCAGCAGAACCTCGCCCCCGGCGTCGTTGATCTGGCGGCTGAGGAGCTCGTTGGATCGCCAGCTCATTGGGGCCGATATGCGCTCGCCGTGGGATCGCCAGATCAGGCCGCGCACTTCCACTCCGGCCCGGGCCAACCGCGCCAGCAGGTCGCCGATCGTCGGGCCGTCCGGCGTAAGCCGCTCGTCGCCGTCGCCGCGCCAGTCGGTGAACCACACACGGTCGCCGGCGTCCAGAGCCGACAGCTCCTCATGCAGCCGGGCGAAGTAGGTGGCCCCGTGAACCAGGGGCCGCACGAGGTTGCCCTCTGACCACGACGGCGATCCGCCGCCTTCCGCGTGCACGTCCGTGGCTGAGTTCCCCCGTTCACTGCCACTCAAGAACCAGTAACCAGCACTACTGTCCACTCGATGTTCCCTTCGGGACCCGAGGCCGGTCATTCGGGCTCCGGCCTACTCAGTAGCCTACGACGGCGGCGATCAATGTCATCGGGTTGTTCGACGGCGGGTGCCTCCCGCCGTCGTCGTCCTGCGGATTCCGAGGGTCTGGACACCGGTAGCCGCCGGACTTATCGTGCAGGGGTGGCGGCTGCCTGACTGGCAGGATGGCACGTGCTGCCGGTCCGTCGTTGCGGCCGTCCGTCATCACAGGAGGAAGCAGATGGAACACGTTGAAGAGACCGTTGACGTCGCAGTTCCCGTGCGGACCGCGTACAACCAGTGGACCCAGTTCGAATCCTTTCCGCAGTTCATGTCCGGCGTGGAATCCGTAACCCAGCTGACCGACACCACCAACCACTGGGTTACCAAGGTGGGCGGTATCCAGCGGGAGTTCGACACGGAAATAGTTGACCAGGAACCGGACGACCGGATCGCCTGGCGCAGCACCGATGGCAAGTCCCATGCCGGGATCATTCGGTTTACGCCGCTGGACGCCAACCACACAAAGGTCAAGGTCCACTTCGAGTGGGCACCGGAAACCCTGACGGAAAAAGCAGGCGCGGCGCTGAAGATCGATGAGATGCAGGTCAAGGCCGACATGCGGAAGTTCAAGGAGTTCATTGAATCGCGCGGGACCGAAACCGGCGGCTGGCGCGGCGACGTCAAGGACAGCGGCCCCACCGGGCAGTTCTAGAAGTTGCACGTTTGCCGAGTGCAGACAAACTGAAGCAGACGACGGCGGGCGGGAACCCGCCGTCGTCCCGCATACTCTGCGGTGGCTCAGAAGCTAAGCGGCCACTTTCGAAGGCACAACGCTGCAGTCCGCCAGGGTGCCTCCGAGCTGTGGCGCCCAGCCGTCCGTTCCCTGCAGGTAGGTCCGGACCGTGTGGTTGCCGGCCTCATTCGCGGGCAACTGTGGGCGGTCGGCGGTCACCTGCGCGCCGGGGCCACGGTTGTTGTACTCGTGGAACCGGGCCTCGCGCCAGGAGAAGCCGCTCATGTCCGTCCATGGCATGCCGGAAATGTGGGCGCCGAGCCAGGAGTCCCTGACCAGGACCTGTGCCACGGCGCGGGGGTCACCGCTGGGATGCCACGGCCTGCCCAGGTGGACAGTGTTTGCCGCCGCGTCCGAGACCAGCCGGCACCGGTCGAAGAGGTAGCCGTGCTTGATCGCCAGGTCCAGGCTTCCTGCGGTGACGTACCCGTTGTTCGTTGCCGAGCCGCGGTTCAGGGACTTGATCTCGCAGCCGCTGAAAACGGCGGTTCCGCGGCCGAAGATGAAGTCGACGTCTCCTTCCACGTAACAGTTGTCGAAGTAGAACCGTGCCTGCACACCCGCCCCGGGTGAGTTGACCAGCAGGGTGTCCTGGTTGCCGAGCACCCTGACGCCGGCGAGCACCGAGCGGTCTGCCGTGATGTGCAGCGCGACGGCCTGGCGGTCCTTCATCCCCTGGTTGGCGGCCTCGTCAAAATCATTGCTGATGGTCAGGTTCCGGGCAACGAAGTCCGGACCGTCGATCCGGACAGAGGCGCTGCCTGAGGTGCCGAAGTTCCCGTTACCGTCCGGCTTGGGCGTGCCGGATGCGTTGTTGAAGACCAGCACCACGTCCTCCGGCCGCCCGCCCTGTCCGATGAACGAGATCCGGGGCTTGTCAGCGGGCACCCGCACGGCTTCCCGGTATGTGCCGGGACTGATCCTGATGACTGTCCGCTGGGGTCTGCCCGGAGGGACGGAGTCCACGGCGGACTGTACGGTCGCGAACGCCTGGCCCGGTCCGACGTCGAGCGTTACCGGGAGATCCACGGGGCGTTCAGCGGGCCAGTACATGCCCGGCAGCGGATCGGTGCCGGCGTTAATGTTCAGGAAGTAGCCCGGCGGGACAATCTCCTTCGACTGCAGTTCGCGGGCAACGAGCCGGGCAACGGCGAGGGCGCCGGCCGCCTGGAAGTGGGTGTTGTCCTCGGAACCATGCGGATATTGCGGGTGCTCGCCGGGGGCCAGGAAAAGGAACTGCGATTTGGTGCCTTCCGGCCCCAGCCGCTGCCACAGCTCCTTTGAGGAGGCCGTCAGGTCCACCAGCGGGGTGCCGGTGGAGGCGGCAAGTTCCCGCACGGCCTGCGGATACGCACCGTGGGAACCCTGGGCGTTCCCGAAGGAGTCGAAACGCCGGCGTTCCACGGAGGTGACCAGGACGGGTTTGCCTCCGCGTGCCCTGGCGCCGTCGATGTACCGGCTCAGGTACGCCTTGTACGTGGAGCCCGGGAGCGTGCCCCGGGCAGGATCCGCCACCTTCTCGTCGTTGTGGCCGAAGGAGACCAGCAGGTAGTCGCCCGGCTGTATCAGGGCCAGCACACGGTCCAGCAGGCCGGCGTCCGCAAAACTCTTGGAGGAGGCGCCCGACCAGGCGTAGTCGAAGACAGCTGACTGCGGCCCCAGCAGGAGCGGCAGGGCCTGTCCCCAGCCGGCGCGGGGGCGTTCGGACTGCTGGTAGGCCGACGACGTCGAGTCCCCGACGACGAAGATGACCGGCCTGGTGCGGGGTTTGGCGGGGTCGGGGTCGGCTTGGGGGAAGGCGTTCGCCACGCCCTGGCCCGGGAGGGCCAACGCTCCTGCGGTCAACGCCAGGGAGCTGAGAACACGGCGCCGGCTGGGCAGGACCGCAGCCATCAGCGCCCCGCTCCTGCGGTGAAGAGGGGACCGGTGGAGTTCCGGAGCAGTGCCGGAACAGCCTGAGCCGGGTGGACCTGCGTGCGCAGGGTGGGGGTCCAGGAGGTGTCCTCGGCCAGCTGCTCGGCGGGTGCGGCGGCGGCGTTGTACACGGCGCGAAGGTCTGTGACCTTGCCGTTGACGGCGTTCCCGATGGTGGTGATTGCCGTTCCCTTGAAGCGGGTGATGATGTCTGCGGCGTCGATTTCGGCCGGCAGGGTGAAGGCGTTCGCCTCAGCGTAGAGGTGGGAATCGAATCCGGCGCCCAGCGTGTAGCCGTAGGGGACGGTGCTGTCCTCGGTCACGTTGAAGTGGTTGTTGTACACGTCCACCTGGCCGAAGCGGACCCGCGGGGCGCGCTGGCCCACGTTTTCGAAGACGTTGTGGTGGATGGTGACGCGCAGCTTGCCCGGGTCGCCGCGTCCGGGCGAATCAGTGGAACCGATCAGGAGCAGCTTGTCATGGTCCGCGAAGCGGTTGAAGGACATGGTCACCAGGTCCGAGCCGTTGGTGACGTCCACGGCGCCGTCGTGCACCTGGTAGGGGCGGCCGAAGTGGACCGGCTGGGAGCTGTCCAGGTTCGGGGCGTCGGTGAATTCGGAGTGGTCGATCCAGACGTTCGTGGCCCCGTTGATTATCTGGAGCATGTCGTATTCGCTGTTCCAGTTCCCCTCGGCGCCGTCGGTGGGATCCCAGCCCGGGAAGCAGTCGTGGGCGTCCCGTACCGTGAGGTTGCGGACGATCACGTTGCTGGCGCCGTTGATGCGGAGGGCTGCGCCGGTGATGGTGCTGTCCGGGGTGGCGCCCACGATGGTGGTGTTGCTGGGAATGTCCACGCGGATGTTCCTGGCCTGCTTGGTCGCGGCTGCTTTTCGGGCGGTTTCCTGCGCTCCTGCGGGTGCCTGGCTGCGGCCGTACGTGGCCGGGTCATAAGCCTGAAGGTAATTTTCCAGGCTATAGCCAGTTCCTTCGGCATAGTTTTCGCAGGTAAGAGCTGAACTGTCAGGTGCGGTGTTGGCATCAATGGTGCCGTGGACGCGGATGATCTTCGGGGCGGTGCCCGCGGCTGCAAAGGCTGCCAGCAGTTCAGCCTTGGTGGAGACGTCAAAGACGTGGGCATCCGCTGCCGCTGACCCTCCGGTGGTCCCCGTTCCGGCAGATGCCCAGCCGTTCCCCGCAGCCAGAACCTGGCGCTCCAAGGGCTTCTGGGCCGTCTGGGCGGCGGGACCGGCCACCGGATTCGGCGCCGCCCCCGCTGGAGCCGACATCAACAGTGCTCCCGCCACTGCCATGGCTGCGGACATGGATAAGGTGCTGCGTTTTCGCATGTTCTCTCTTCCGTCATTGGAAATGAACCGTGCCTCGGCCAGCGGCTGCTATGACGCCGGTCACGTCCGGGCACTGAGAAGGACACTACCCAGAAAGCGGTTTCTCGGCAATGGGCCATGCCGAGTGCGGACGGCCTGTCGAGTCCAGACTGCTTGCCGAGTCCAGGCAGAAGGAAGCGGACGACGGCGGGTGGCCACCCGCCGTCGTGCGCTTCAGTTAGTTGGGTCCCCGGCTTAGAGGCGGAGCTCCATAAACACGCTGTTGGGATCCAGGGTGTACTCGGCAAAAGGCGGGCATTCGGTGAAGCCGTTCCGGGCGTACAGGCGCCGCGCGGGAGCGAAGTACTCCTCGGTGCCGGTCTCAAGATAGATCCGTTCGAGGTTCCGTGCCCGGGCGTTCTCGAGGATATGCCCGAGCATCAGGGTGGCCACGCCCCGTCCCCGTGCGCTCGCCGTGGTGCGCATGGACTTGATCTCGCCGTGCAGGGGATCCCCGGGAGGGGAGTGCAGTTGCTTCAGGGCGCCGCAGCCCAGCAGGTCGCCGGCTTCACGGGCGGTCCAGAACGTGATCGACGGTGCGGCCAGTGCGGTGTGGTCCAGGGCGTGAACGCTCTCGGCAGGCGAGGTGGCGAACATGTCCGCCAGGTGCTCGTTGAGGAGCTGGTGGACATCAGCGCGAGAGGGATCGTCCCGGTCAATAGAGATCATCGCCACCAATTTAACCGCGTTGGTGCTATGGGCCAAACCGTCCGCCGGAGTCAGTGATCCAGCAGTCCGCCGCTGGCCCAGCGCCGCACCGCGAGCTTCTCTGCGGCGTCGAACTCCAGCAGCGCCACGCGGCAGAGTTCCTCCACGTTCGCCGTCCACGCTGCTGCCAGATCGGTGGTGGTCGCTTCGTCGCTGAGCTGAAAGTTGGCGTAGGCGAGGCCTTGCAGGACAAAGCTGACGGCACTGCGGGAAACCGGCTGGCCTGCGTTGACGCAGTCGTCCCTTACCTGCCGGGACAGTTCGGTGCGGTTGAGCGGCGGGTGGCTGCGGAGCCGCTCTGCCATCGCCTGGAAGATCTGCCGGAACTGGGCTGCGGACAGAGCCGGGACGTCCGTCACCCGGGTGACCTGCTCCTCGATGCCTGGCTGCTGGTCGGCCGGCACCGGGAGATCCTCCAGGGAGAACCGCTTCGCATCCCACACCCAGCCGCCCTGCGCCGCCGAATACTCGATGTCCTTGCCCACCTGCGAGATCCACGTCCCGAACTTCCCGAAGCCGCCCCAGTCCGTCTTCAACGAAGGATCTGCCGTGAGCGCCCGGTGCGCCACCATCGCGCCGACCACCGGTCCCGGCGCGGTGCGGACGAAGTCCAGGACCTCACGGATGGCCGGCGAGCTGGCTTTGGCTTTCGCCTTGGCTGCGGCAGGTGCCTGCGATTGTTTGGCGGATGCCACCGCGTGGATGGGATCAGCGGTGGTGCCGTTGAGGATCGCCACAAAGTCGTGCGACTCCACCACATGGTCCGCCATTTCCCGGTAGGCGAAGGCCACGGCACCGGCAGCGATGACCGTGGTCATCCGGTCGGCGGCCCGGAACCGCTGGATCAGGGAGGTGAAGTCGGCGTCAGCCGAGGCGATGAAGAACTCCTCGATGCCGCCACTGCCGGAGAGTGCGTCCATGGCGTCCAGCACCAGGTTGATGTCCGTGCTGCTCTTGCCGCGCTGCGTCAGCGAGGGGCAGTCGATCACGCGGAACCCGGCGCGGGTCCAGTAGGTGCGGTACTTCGAATACACCGTCGGGTTCAGGTAGCAGTTACGGATCAGGAAGCGGCGGGGCCCCTCTCCTGATCCGCTGGCTGACAATGCGTCAGCCCAATGCTTGGGGTCCTCGGCAAACCGCTTCGCCGCCAGCGGATCCAGGGCCTGCAGGCCGGTGAAGACATTGTCGAAATCAACAAACATCGCTGCACGGATGCCGGGCCGGCGGGAAGGTGAGAGTGCCTCGTTCATTGGGCCAGTGTGCCAGCAACGGGGCGCACCGGCAGCCCCTCCGGGTGCGACACGCAAGCGTACGACGGCGGGAGGTTCCGCCGTCGTACGCCCGCCCGGTCCTGCGGCAGGACCCTGCGGACAGGTTCAGGTGCTGAGGTTCCAGTGGACCCGGATGGCCTCGGCGATCTGGCTGGCGGCGACGTCCACCCGGAACGCAACGGGCGCGGTTCCCGTCTCCTCGATGACGGAATCGCGGTACACCCGGCCGCATGTGGGGCACAGGGTGTAGAGGTCCTCGTCGGCGGGCCAGGCGGCGAGCTCTGCGGGGGCCGGGGTGTCTCCGCCGGCGAAAACGGGTACGCCCTGTGCGTTGGCCTGGATCAGCCCGTCCTGGCTGACGGTGTTGCCGCACACGCAGACGATGGTGGTGACATCATGACCGGTCACATCGGCGGTTTCAGTGTCCATGATGAACTTCCCGGATGCTGGAAAGGACGTGCTGGTAATAGCTTAAGCCCGCCGAACTTCCGCAGCATCCATTGTCTGGTTGCTGCGCGGGGTTCACCATTAAGGCTGTCGGGATGGCTGGGCCTGCGGTCAGCACTCATGCCCAAGGATCAAGGATTCGAAATGAATAATGGTTCCGTTTTCCCGAACCGACGTACGGTGCTCAAGGCGGCCGGGATTGGGGCGGCCGGAGTCGCCACCATGCCGCTGCTGTCCTCTTGCACCGTCGGATCTGCGCAGCAAGCGTCAGCGACGTCGGCACCACTGCTCCCGGCCCCGCCGGGACAGATCGAACCACTGCTGGACCAGGCGAAAGTCAAGAATGCCCTGGAAAAGCTCGACGGACAAATCCAGGACGCCCTGGACAGCACCGGGCTGCCGGGTATGGCCGTGGCCGTGGTGTACCGGGATGAGGTGGTGTACTCCAAGGGGTTCGGCGTCCGTGAGGTGGGGAAGCCGGAGGAGATCACCCCTGACACGGTGTTCCAGGTGGCTTCCGTGTCCAAGCCCCTGGCGTCCACCGTGGTGGCAGGGCTGGTGGGGCGCCAGGTCTTCAGCTTTACCGACGCCGTCATTGGCTACAACCCGGACTTTGCGCTCAAGGATGACTACGTCACGCGGAATGCCACCTTTGCTGACCTGCTGTCGCACCAAAGCGGACTGAGGACAGGTTCGGGTGACCTGCTGGAGGACCTTGGATTCGATCGTGAGTACATCCTCGGCCATCTCAACCAGGAGCCGCTTGATACGTTCCGGTCCAGCTACAACTACAGCAATTTCGGCTTCACGGAGGCCGGTCAGGCAGCAGCCGACGCGATGAAGATGACGTGGGAGGATCTGGCCGACGAGGTCCTGTTCCGGCCCCTGGGGATGTCCGCGAGCAGCTACCGTCATTCGGACTACGGGAAAGCCACCAACAAGGCCATCATTCACGTGCCGCTGGGGAACAAGGAGTGGGCCGCGAAATACCAGCGCAACGCCGATGCGGAGGCCCCGGCCGGGGGCGCGAGTTCGTCGGTGCGGGACCTGGCGCAGTGGCTTCGTCTGCAGCTGGGAAACGGCAGTTACGACGGTCAGCCCGTTATTGATCCGGCGGCACTCCAGGCAACCCGCGTTCCCCATGCAATCTCCGGGGCGGCGTCGGCCCCGGCTGCCCGCTCCCGTTTCTATGGGCTCGGCTGGAACGTCTCCTACGACGACCAGGCCCGTGTCCAGTTGGGACACTCCGGCGCGTTCAATCTCGGTGCAGCCACCGCCGTCTTGATGCTTCCCGGCGAACAGCTGGGCATTGTGGCCCTGACCAACGGCCGCCCGCAGGGAATTCCGGAGGCGATCGCCGCAGGCTTCCTGGACACGGCCCAGCACGGATCGCCCACGGTTGATTGGCTGGCATTCACCGCCGGCGTCTTCAAGCAGATTGACGAGTCCGAGAAACCCAAGGTGGACTACACCATCGTTCCACCCAACCCTGCCCCGGCTCGGGCGAACAACGCCTACACAGGCATTTTCGAGAACCCCTACTTTGGCCCGCTGGTGGTCCTTGAGGAAGGCGGGAAACTGACCATGAGACTCGGGCCGAGCGGCAGTCCCACCACGTTCCCGCTCACGCACTTTGACGGCGACACCTTCAGCTTCGAATCCATCGGCGAGAACAGCAACGGCCTGGCCGGTGCATTGTTCGCCGGAGCCAGCGGCGGCTTCCCGCAAAGCGTCACCCTGGACTTCTACGACAGGACCGGGCTGGGGACCTTCACTCGGGCCTCCTAAGGCGGGGATTCGGACGACGGCGGGACGTCCCGCCGTCGTCCGGGAAAATTTCGTTGTGGTGGCCTTGTGACGGGCGCACCATGGTCCTATGGATGCTGCAACACCTTCAGCGGTGGAGCTGAGCCTTCCCCAGGCTTTCCTCCTTCTGGCAACGAATGACACGAACGGCAAACCTGAGGTGCCGCTGTTTGCACTCAGGACCACGGTGGCCGGGGCGATCCTGGCCGAGCTGCACCTCCTCGGCGCGCTCGAGCTGCAGGGGCATCGCGTCAGGGTCACGGGAACAACTCCGGAAACCGAGTTCGAACGTGAACTGGAACTCATCCGCAGCAAGTCGCGGCCCCACACCCCCAAGTGGTGGGTCTCGGTGCTGGAGAGCCGCGCAGAAGTGCTGCGTGTCTACGACGGGCTCGTGTCGCTGGGCATCGTGGAACATGTGGGTGAAAAGCACCTGGGCCGGTTCCGGGCGGTGCGGTTCCCGGAGAAGGACCATGCTCCGGAGGCGGCGCTCATGCAGAAGATCCAGGCCGCACTCAGCGGTCCGTCGTCCAACCTCGAGGCACCTGATACCTCCTCAACGGATGACGTGGCATCCGGCGCCGGGACCGCGGACGCCACCCCGGGCGGATACGCTGGACCTGGTGCCAACGCACCCGGGGCCAAGTCCAAGGCGCCCGACCCCAGGACGATCGTGCTGATCGCCCTGCTTCAGGCGGCCGGCCTGCTCGGCAAGCTCTTCCCGGATGCGGATCGAATCCGGGCAAGCGAGCTGTCCAAGGACTACTGGCCGTCCCGCGCCGTGGAGGACGAGCTTCGGATGATCAGGCTGGCGGAGGAGGAAGCCGCCACCTTGTGATGCTGCCTCCGGAACTACCAGGAACTGGATGCTTCGAGGATCGCTCGGTTCGTTTGGACGAAGTCCCGGACATAGTCCTCGTGTTTCCCCATGTGGACTGAGGCCCCAACAATCACAGCATCGAAGCCCGAAAAAGCAGGAGAGCTGGAATTGGCGCGTAACCACTGACAATCGCGAAAAACAAATCCGCGGCATTCTGAATTGTGTTGTGGGAATTGACTGAAAAATACAGGCAACGGACCGCAGGTCAGGATTGGGAAAGTGGCGTAACGGAACTGGTCATGCTCCGCACCCCTCGCTGACGCAGCCGCTGCGGCAGAAGTTGGGCTTTCTTTGCAGACTGGCATTAAAAATAAAAGCCGGTATGGTATCGGGTAACGCAAAGCATGGAAAGGCGTGATTCCGATGTCAGGAAAATCCCCGAAAAGCGGTGCCGCTAAAAAAGTCGGCAAGTCGATCCTCGAAAAAAGAGCCGACAAAAGAGCTAAAAGCGAAAACAGCGAAATCAATTTCGTAAAGCCGCGCAAAAACCAGCGCTAACTGGCCCGCGGGCAGCCGGTTGCGGGACTCCTAGCCCGCCCGGCTGCCCGCGTCACCCCGGCGGCGCACAGGCGCCGCGCCAAGCACTGAGTTCCAAGGACACCACCATGAACACATCCTTTAACGCCTTGATAATCCCTGCCCGCCTGGTTCAGCCGGTCCACATCAGATCCGTGGAGTTGGACCTGGCAGCACTGCAGCGAGTGGCAGCAGGGGGCATCGGGCAGATCGCCGGCACGGACTGGCATGCCTACCTGGACAGCGATGGGATCAAGCACACGGAGAATCTTCGGGCCGAAGTCCTCATCCGCGAGGCAGGCATCGACCTCGACGAAACCGTTCACGGAACCGCCCTGTTCCTGGGCCACGGTCACCCCGGCGAAGAGGGCGACGCTCCCCGCCACTTGATCATTCTTGCCGAGCAACTCTTCGATATGCCGCTAGCCGCCTAGCCGCGGCATCGGGCAAGGGGCGCAATGGAGGGCCCTGCCAAGGCAGCGGACGACGGCGGGAAGTTCCGTCGTCGTCCGCTGACCGCCTTCTGTGCCTCGATGGCGACGCCGCGAAACTACCGCGGGCTCTTGTCGATGACGCAGAACCGGTTTCCGTCGGGATCGGCGAGGACGACGAAATCCGGGTCCTCCGGGTACAGGTCCCAGTCAACGCGCCGGGCGCCGAGCCCGATCAGCCGTTCCACCTCAGCGTCCTGATTGTCCGCGTACAGATCCAGGTGGATGCGCGGGTGGTCCTGGACGGGCGTCTCGCTCACCATGAGAGCCAGCTGTGCTCCCGGGCCCGACGCCGGCACCAGGGTCACCCACGTATCGTCACCCGGTTCCCGCGGGACATAGCCGAGGGCGGCGTGCCAGAAGTCGGTGGCGCGGGCGACGTCGTTGACGCCGAGGACGGTGCTGCCGATGGTCAACATCCGGCCAGCCTAAACCCGTGCGGTGAGTGCCCGCTAGACTCGCCTGCATGGGGGAAATCAGCACATCCGGGGAACGCGAGCCGTCCCAACCCGCCAAGCGCGTCACCGCCGTCCTGCCTTTCGCGGGCGCCGCTGCCGTGCTGGTTGGCGGCCTGATCGCATATCTGAACCGTGACTTTGTCGGCTGGTTCGCCTACGCGCCCTTGAGCAACGAGCCTTTCAGCGGGAGCGGCATGGCCTTCGTAACCCAGGGGACCCAGATCGGCCTGGCAGTCGCCGTCGTAGGCCTGCTCGTCCTGGCGTTCTGGGCAGGGTTCCGAACCGGCAGGAAAGCCAGCCCCAAAAAGCACTAGTTTTCGCCCGCCACCTTCACAGCCAGTCCGATCCGCTGATTCGGAGCGTCCGCGCGAGGCTGTTGGCGAATTCCCACAGCGCAACCACCTCAGCATCCCCGTAACCGGCTTCGCGATGCGCCAGGGCCACCTCCAGCTGCGCCGCCAGGTGCCTCCGGTCGCGGGCGGACACGGCCACCACATCGGCGGCGGTCTTCACCCGGCGGACGTTAAGCGTTTCCGCGCCGCCCCAGCGCTGCCCGCCCAGCATGAATTCGGCCCGCGTGACCTCCTTGAAGCGGGACGACAACTCAGCGAGCAATTCGGAGACCGCTGCGGGGTGGGACTGATCGTCCACCGTGATGTGGACGGCAATGGTGTGGCTGGTCATCGTGACTCATCCCGTCTTCAAGGGTCTTCAATTATCCCGTATCGCGTTCCGCGTGTCAGCTTCCCGGTGCCCCTAACCGGCCCCACGTTTTGCATCCCGCACAGTAACCGGATAGCCTGTGAGCCGTGTCACCCACCAGTGGCACGTGCTGATGATCTGCGGCGGGAGAGTCCTGCCGGTACGTTCTGCAGGCGCCGTAGGAGCAAATCCTCCCCAGGAATCTCTCAGGCCCCCGTACCGCCGCGGCAAGGCAACTCTGGAAAGCAGTCCGGGCAACCGGGCTCACCGACGGTGCAAGCGGCGCCCTGCGAAACGGCAGGGCAACGCAAAACTCTCAGGTCCAATACAGAGCGGGGAGGAACCCGAATCAACGTGGTGCTGAGGCGCCACCTGAATTATGGAGTTCCTCTCATGACGGTTCAATCGTCCCCAACCACCTTCGCGGACCGCCATATCGGCGCGCGCAGCCAGTCCGACGTCGACACCATGCTCAAGGCTGTCGGCTACGACAGCATCGATGGGCTCGTTGACAGCGCGGTGCCCGATTCCATCCGCCAGGACACGCCGCTCACCCTTGAGAGCGCCCTCAGCGAAGTCCAGGTCCTCGCCGAACTCCGCAAGCTGGCCGGCAAAAACAAGATGGCCGTGCAGATGATCGGCCAGGGCTACTACGGCACCGTGACCCCGCCGGTGATCCGCCGCAACATCCTCGAAGCCCCCGCCTGGTACACCGCCTACACCCCGTACCAGCCCGAGATTTCCCAGGGCCGGCTCGAGGCACTGCTGAACTTCCAGACCATGGTCCAGGACCTCACCGCGCTCCCGGTGGCGAACGCGTCCCTCCTCGACGAAGCCACCGCCGTGGCCGAAGCCGTGCTGCTGATGCGCCGCGCCAACAAGAACAAGACGGCGAAGGACGGCAAGACCGTCCTGGACGCCGACCTCCTGCCGCAGACCATCGCCATCGTGCTGGGCCGCGCCGAGGCCCTGGGCTTCGAGGTGGAAATCGCCGACCTCACCGCAGGCCTGCCCGAAGGTGAGATCAACGGCGTGGTCCTCCAGCAGCCCGGCGTCTCCGGCCGCGTCTGGGACCAGTCCGCCGTCATCGCCGAAGCCAAGGAGCGCGGCGCCCTGGTCACCGTTGCCGCCGACCTCCTGGCCCTCACCCTGATCACCCCGCCGGGCGAGCAGGGCGCGGACATCGCCGTCGGCTCCACCCAGCGCCTCGGCGTCCCGCTGTTCTTCGGCGGTCCGCACGCCGCCTACATGGCTGTCCGCCAGGGCATGGAACGCACCCTCCCGGGCCGCATCGTCGGCGTTTCCAAGGACGACGCCGGTGTCCCCGCCTACCGCCTGGCCCTTCAGACCCGCGAGCAGCACATCCGCCGCGAGAAGGCCACCTCCAACATCTGCACCGCGCAGGCGCTGCTCGCCATCGTCTCGTCCTTCTACGCCGTTTACCACGGCCCCGACGGCCTGAAGGCGATCGCCCAAGCCGTCCACAACAACGCCCGCGCCCTCGCCGCCACGCTGAAGATCGCCGGCCGCGAACTGGTGTCCGAGACCTTCTTCGACACCCTCACCGTCCGCGTACCCGGCAAGGCCGCGAAGGTGATCACTGCCGCCGAAGCCCGCGGCATCAACCTGCGCCTCATCGATGCGGACACAGTTGGCGTGTCAGTCGATGAAACCACGACGCCGGAGGTCCTCTCCGCGGTGGTGGTCGCCTTTGGCGCGGGGCCGGTGGTGTCCGCCGAGGGCTTCGAACTGCCAGAAGCGGTCCTGCGCACCTCCACCTACCTGCAGCACCCGGTGTTCAACACCCACCGCTCCGAGACCCAGCTGCTGCGCTACATCCGCCGCCTCTCGGACCGGGACCTGGCGCTGGACCGCACCATGATCCCGCTGGGCTCCTGCACCATGAAGCTGAACGCCACCGCCGAGATGGAAGCCATCTCCTGGCCCGAGTTCGCCTCCATCCACCCGTTTGCCCCGGACTCCCAGACCGCCGGCTGGCGTGAACTCATCGCCGGCCTGGAAGCCGACCTCGCTGAAATCACCGGGTACGACCAGGTATCCATCCAGCCCAACGCCGGGTCCCAGGGCGAGCTCGCCGGGCTGCTCGCGATCCGCGGCTACCACCACTCCCGCGGCGAGGCGCAGCGCAACGTCTGCCTGATCCCGGCCTCCGCGCACGGCACCAACGCTGCCTCGGCAGTACTCGCCGGCATGAAGGTTGTTGTGGTGGCCACCGCAGCCGACGGCACGATTGACCACGCCGACCTGCAGGCCAAGATCGAGGCCCACAAGGACGTCCTTTCGGCCATCATGATCACGTACCCGTCCACCCACGGCGTCTACGACGCCGACGTCCGCGAAGTCTGCGACGCCATCCACGCGGCCGGCGGCCAGGTGTACGTCGACGGCGCCAACCTGAACGCTCTTGTGGGGCTGGCTCAGCCGGGCAAGTTCGGTGGCGATGTGTCGCACCTGAACCTGCACAAGACGTTCTGCATACCGCACGGCGGCGGCGGACCCGGCGTCGGGCCGGTCGCTGCCAAGGCGCACCTGGCACCGTTTATGCCGGGGGACGCCAACAAGGCCGCTCATGAAGAGGGCCACGGTGTTGCGATTTCCGCTTCGCGCTTCGGCTCAGCCGGCGTGCTCCCGATTTCCTGGGCCTACGTAAAGCTCATGGGCGGCCATGGCCTGACCGAGGCCACCAAGTCCGCACTGCTCGCGGCCAACTATGTAGCCGCCCGCCTGGATGAGCACTTCCCGGTCCTCTACACCGGCGAGAGCGGCCTGGTGGCGCACGAGTGCATCCTGGACCTCCGCGAACTGACGGCTCGTACCGGGGTCACGGCTGAGGACGTGGCCAAGCGCCTCATCGACTTCGGCTTCCACGCGCCCACGCTCTCCTTCCCGGTGGCCGGCACGCTCATGGTGGAGCCCACCGAGTCCGAGGACCTCGCGGAGATCGACCGCTTCATCGAAGCCATGATCACCATCCGCAAGGAGATCGAGCAGGTGGCCGCCGGCGACTTCACTGTTGAGGAGTCCCCACTGCGCAACGCACCCCACACGGCAGCCGCCGTCGTCTCCTCCGACTGGAACCGGACGTACCCGCGCGAGCAGGCCGCCTTCCCGGTGGCCTCGCTCCGGCAGGACAAGTACTTCCCCCCGGTGGGCCGCATCGACGGCGCAGCAGGGGACCGCAACCTGGTCTGCTCCTGCCCGCCGCTCGAGGCGTTCGAGGACAACACCGCATTTGAGAACTAAGGAATTTTCGATGACTGAGAACTACACAGCGCTCTACGAGCAGCACAAGATTGCGGGCGCTTCCTTCACCGACTTCGGCGGCTGGCAGATGCCCCTCAAGTACAGCTCCGAACTGGCCGAGCACCACGCCGTGCGGAAGGCGGCCGGCCTGTTCGACCTCTCCCACATGGGCGAGGTCTGGGTCACCGGCCCCGACGCCGGAGCCTTCCTCGACTACGCCCTGGCCGGCAAGCTGTCCGCCGTGGCCGTGGGCAAGGCCAAGTACTCGCTGATCTGCCATGAAGACGGCGGCATCATCGACGACCTCATCACGTACCGCCTTCCCGCGGCTGCGGACGGAACAGCCAAGTACCTGGTGGTCCCCAACGCCGGCAACGCCAAAATAGTGGCGGCTGAGCTGGCCAAGCGGGCCGCCGGCTTCGACGTCACTGTTGAGGACGTGTCCGCCGAGACTTCGCTGATTGCCGTGCAGGGACCGAACGCCGAGGCCATCCTGCTGACGCTGGTCCCGGCCGAGCAGCAGTCGCTGGTGACGGAGCTGAAGTACTACGCCGCCGTCGAGGTAGGCATCGCCGTCAACGGTACGGTCCAGAAGCTGCTACTGGCCCGCACGGGCTACACCGGCGAGGACGGCTTCGAAATCTACGTCCCCAACGAGGACGCCGCCGGCCTTTGGGAGGCTCTGCTGGAAGCTGGCGCCGGCCAGGGCCTCATCCCGGCCGGTCTGGCCTGCCGTGACTCGCTGCGCCTCGAGGCCGGCATGCCTCTCTACGGCAACGAGCTCTCCCGCGACGGCAACCCCTACGCCGCCGGTTTGGGCCCGGTGGTTTCGCTGGCCAAGGAATCGGACTTCATCGGCAAGGCCGTGCTGGCCGAACTCAAGGCACTCGGCGCCGGTTCCACCTCCGGCCGCAAGCTCGTGGGGCTCAAGGGCCTGGGCCGCCGCGCCGGCCGCAGCCACTACCCGGTCCTCAAGGACGGCAACGTTGTGGGTGAGGTGACCTCCGGCCAGCCAAGCCCTACCCTCGGCTACCCGATCGCCCTGGCCTACGTCGACGTCGAACACTCCGAACCCGGCACCGCCCTCAACATCGACCTCCGCGGTAAGCCGGAGCCCTTCGAAGTAGTCCAACTCCCGTTCTACAAGCGCCCGAAGTAACCCTCGTGGGTGACGCCGGGGCTGACATCCTCTGCGTGCTGCTCCTTCGTCGCTTTGACGCACGCTGCCGGATGCCAGCCCCATCGTCACCGTTTGTACCTTCGACGCTCTCTCACTTAATGCGAGTTTTAGCCAAACGCTCTCGCACTAAATGTGGGTTTTAGCCAAACGCTCTCTCACTTTTCGCACACCAGATAGAAGGATTGATACATATGGCAAAAGTTGTTGCTGAACTGAAGTACTCCGCCGAGCACGAGTGGGTTGCTGCGGACGGATCAGGGCCTACCAACATTGGTATCTCGGCTGTTGCTGCGGAAGCGCTGGGCGACATTGTGTACGTGGACCTGCCCGAGGTTGGTTCCACGGTGACTGCGGGGGAGACCTGCGGCGAGGTGGAATCCACCAAGTCCGTCTCCGACCTCTACGCACCGGTCACCGGCGAAGTTGTGGAAATCAATGACGAGGTGGTCTCCGATCCGGCCCTGATCAACAACGATCCCTACGGCGCCGGCTGGCTTTTCAAGGTGGCCGTCACCGAAGAAGGCCCGCTCATGTCGGCGGAAGAGTACGCAGCAGCAAACGGCGGCGAGCTGTGAGCGCCGCGGCCGCGGGCACAAGCACCGCCTTCGAACAGGTCGTTTCCCCGTCGCTGGACGCGGACCTGTCCGCCCTGGATCCTGAGATCGCCGCAAAGATCGACGACGAACTCACCCGCCAGCGCGACGGCCTGGAGATGATCGCCTCGGAGAACCACACCGCCGTCGCGGTCATGCAGGCGCAGGGCTCCGTGCTGACCAACAAATACGCCGAGGGCTACCCGGGCAAGCGCTACTACGGCGGCTGCGAGCACGTGGACGTGATTGAACAGCTCGCCATCGACCGGATCAAGGCACTGTTCGGCGCGGACTTCGCGAACGTGCAGCCGCACTCCGGCGCCCAGGCCAACGCCTCGGTGATGCACGCGCTGATCAAGCCGGGCGACACCATCATGGGCCTGAACCTGGCCCACGGCGGCCACCTCACGCACGGCATGAAGATCAACTTCTCCGGCAAGCTCTATAACGTGGTCCCGTACGGCGTCCGCGAGGACACCCACACCGTGGACATGGCCGAGGTGGAGCGCCTGGCGCAGGAGACCAAGCCCGCGCTGATCGTGGCTGGTTGGTCCGCCTACGCCCGGCAGCTGCACTTCGCGGAGTTCCGCCGGATCGCCGACTCGGTGGGCGCCTACCTGATGGTGGACATGGCCCACTTCGCCGGGCTGGTGGCCGCGGGACTGCACCCCTCGCCGGTGCCGCACGCGCACGTCACCACCTCCACCACGCACAAAACCCTTGCCGGTCCCCGCGGTGGCATCATCCTGACCAACGACGCCGACATTGCCAAGAAGATTAACTCGGCTGTGTTCCCGGGCCAGCAGGGCGGCCCGCTGGAGCACGTGATTGCGGGCAAGGCCGTGGCGTTCAAGATCGCCGCGTCCGCCGAGTTCAAGGAGCGCCAGGAGCGCGTCCTGGCCGGCGCCCGGATCCTGGCCGAGCGCCTGGTCCAGCCGGATGTCACTGCCAAGGGCATCAGCGTGGTCTCCGGCGGCACGGACGTGCACCTGGTCCTGGTGGACCTCCGCGACTGCGAACTGAACGGACAGCAGGCCGAGGACCGCCTCGCGGCCATCGACATCACGGTCAACCGCAACGCCGTTCCGTTCGACCCGCGTCCGCCGATGGTCACCTCGGGCCTGCGCATCGGCACCCCGGCGCTCGCCACCCGCGGATTCGGCGAGGACGCTTTCCGCGAGGTTGCGGACATCATCGCCGAGGCATTAACGGCCGACGCCGACGCAGACCTTTCGTCCCTGCGTCACCGCGTCGAAGCCCTCGCCGCCGCCCACCCGCTGTACCCGGGCGTCACGAACCTCGCCTAAGTGCCTTGTCCCGGTTGCGTCCGCGACGGCGGACCGGACTTTTCACGCGTGCTCCCCACCGGCACCCTAGCCTCGCAAGCTCGGCCAGGGAACCCTGCCGGTGTGGGCCCACTTCGTCGCTTTGACGCACGCTTTCGAAAAGCCCGGCTCCGCCGCCCCCTTGTGTGCATCTGCCCAGGCGACGTGCCTCCGGAGTGGGCGGGGCATCCGGCAGCATGCGTCTAAGGGAGCGTCACGTCCGCGCAGCGGGCGTCTACGCGACCGAGCATGCAGAGGATGTCCTGGCCGCTCCACCCCGACCGCAATCTTTAGTTAGGAACTACAATGGCTGTTGGAGTCTTTGACCTTTTCTCGATCGGGATCGGGCCCTCTAGTTCTCATACTGTGGGGCCGATGCGGGCTGCTGCCGTATTCGCTGAGGAGCTGAAATCCTCCGGCGCCCTGGACCGTGTGTCATC